>NZ_JBQAHZ010000002.1:0-385376 GCF_051917185.1 Bacillus cereus group sp. MYBK108-1 | reverse complement strand
AGTTCGTATAAGCGTAACCAGTATTGAAATTGTGCCTTTGTAATATGCATCTGTTTTGCATATTCTGCTTGAGAAATTATTTTCGGATTAAATCCTTGAACGAGCGTTAACCTTAAATCCTTCGTAAATTTTGTCATACAAAAAACTGCACCTCCAATTGTTAGACTGTGTCTAACAATTGGGGTGCAGTTCAAAGCAGTCAGCTTTTTATATATTACATTCTAGTATTTGCCGGGCAGTAATGCCCCCATCTAAAAATTCAGCAAAAGCAAGGAAGTAGGTGAGGGATCAACTTTCCGGAAAAGCCCGATTGGTTCCAAAAGACATATTCTTTCCTTTACGTTGACATTAAAAATATTACCAATTTTTTCTTTTACAATGGCAACAAATAAAGAAACATTTACAACGACACTTATTTCGTTTAGAACTCCAATCATCATCACGATGACACTTTTCTTTAGATTTCCACCAATCATCATTACAATGTTTTTCCTGAGAACTCCAATCGTCATCACAATGACACTTTTCTTTAGATTTCCACCAATCATCATTACAATGCTTTTTCTGAGAACTCCAGCAATCATTTTTCCAGGACATTTATTTCTACCTCCTTTCAATAGTGTTCATATTATTCTATGTTTTAATAAAAAAATGGCTTGTTTATTAACCTACTATTTTATCTTTATATGATAGAGTGTCTTCTACTCGATATAGAATTCATACAAACTATGCTAATTTTTAAGAGAAAGTGGAGAGAACTACTACTAGTTATGGTATTTTTCAATAAACACTTGTTGAAGAAAATGTTCTGATTACAAATAATATCTTATTTTCGAGTACGCTTTTTAAATGTATATTTCACAATGAAAAATGGGAAATCCACAAATAAAGTCTATGTATATGTGAGTTAATGGGGAAATTTAGTGTGTTTTTAAGGGGCGTCTTATTTAAAAGAAAAAAGGTTTGTTTTAGAAAGTGGTGTCTAAACATTAAATGGAGTAGGACTAAATTCACGGCCGCTCATTAAAAAGCTTTTAATTAGGAGAAGTCTGTTTTTATAATGAATAATGAAAAGAAAGTTTGGTACAATTGTTTGTTTTTTTCTTTTTATGTGTTTGCCTCGTACCCTTTTAAGCTAGTGGACATACTTTACTAATAGAAAGGATTAGGGGGTGAGGTATTGGGTTCTCGATTTAATAATTGTAAAAAGAAGTGTACATGTAAACAAGATGATTGTTGGGAAGTATTCGAAGAGTGTAAAAAAGAACAGCATGAGAAATGTGATAATTCTTGTGTACAAGGAATTAGAGATGAACTTAAGAAATTAATTAATCGAACAGTTCAAATTAATACAGAGGGACGTACTTATGTAGGTACTGTTTCGTCTGTAAGTTGTGATGTAGTTAGGCTTGCGGCTATTCCTGGATCGGTTGGAGTAATTATTTCCATTTGCAAAATTGAAGCAATTTTCCCACCGGTTACAACGGTTACTGCTGACTTTGATTTTAATGGTATTGATGTAGCAAACAAAGCATAATTATGCTACTTTTTTGTAAAGCCATTCACATGAATGGCTTTATTTTAATTTTATATAAAAGGAGAATATATTCTTTATATAGAAATAAGTTTGAGGTTATAAAGCATGATGTACGAAAGGAGCAAGGAAGTGATTAAACTAGAAAGCTTTAAGAAATCTGATTTTAAACAATTAATAAATTGGATTAATTCCGAAGAATTTCTAATACAATGGTCAGGAAATGCATTCACATTTCCTTTAGATGAACAGCAATTAGAGAAGTATATAGAAAGTGCAAATACACTCGCTTTCAAAGTGGTAGATGAAGAGACTTCAGACGTTATTGGACATATTTCGCTTGGCCAAATAGATAATATTAATAAGTCCGCTAGAATTGGAAAAGTATTAGTTGGTAATACGAAGATGAGAGGACGTTCTATAGGAAAACATATGATGAAAGCAGTACTTCATATTGCTTTTGACGAATTAAAACTACATAGAGTAACTCTTGGTGTGTATGATTTTAATACATCGGCCATTTCATGTTACGAAAAAATAGGGTTTGTAAAAGAAGGCTTATTAAGAGAGTCAAAAAGAGTAGGAGAAACGTATTGGAATTTATGGGAAATGAGTATGTTAGAATATGAATGGAAGAAGTAGCAACGATAGTAATTTATAATTATATTATGTTAATAAAGGGGTTTGGTGGGTATAGTGGATAATAAAACAAAAATAATTTCAATTGCAGCTGTTTCGGGGGGAGGTAAAACTACAATTACAGAAAGATTAAAGCATAAGTTTAAAAACTCAAAAGCTCTATATTTTGATAGTTATACATTTGATAACTCTCCTGCTGATATTTGTAAATGGATTGATGATGGGGCGAATTACGACGAGTGGGTATTAACACCATTAATTCATGATATTGAGCAACTTATACAAAATAATACCTTAGACTATATTATTGTAGATTATCCTTTTGCATACTTAAATAGTGAGATGCGAAAATTCATTGATGTAACTATATTTATTGATACGCCTTTAGATATTGCGATGGCTAGAAGGATTTTGCGAGATTTTAAGGAAGGTACAATAGATGAAATACATAATGATTTGGAACATTACATGACATATGCGAGAAAAGCTTATTTAGAGGCAATTCATACTGTTAAGCCGAATTCAGATATCATATTGGATGGTTCTTTATCTGTAAGTGAAATAATTAATCACGCTGTAGAGGAACTTGGCCGAAGAGAAGTGATTGTCAATGGTTAAATGTATAACAGATGCTGTTAGGTGGATAATTGAAGTAAGAGAGATAAATGTGTACACTTTATTTCAATATAATTGGCAAGTAAGAGATGATTGGTTTAAGTGGTGTGAACAACTTTCAGAGGAAGATTTACTTTGCAAACTGGGGGTATGTTAGAAACATTATTTCATATTGTAGATGTAGAGTATAGTTGGATTAGTGCTCTTCAAGGATAAGAAGATAGAGAACCGCAATTTAAAGATTATCAATCAATTCAAAAAGTGAAAGCGTTATCTGATTTATATAAACGAGAACTTGAAGTTTTTTTTGCAGTCATGATCATCTAGCCTAGAATGCTAGCACACTTAAAATAAGCCGTATAAAAAGTTAATCATTGTGTGCTTTGATTATATAACGTCGGCGAAATAAATAGTGTGAGGGACAGCTATTCTAACAAGTATTTTATGTAACGTTCGTATATTTAAATTTTCTTGTAATTAATCGAATTCTAATTTTTTAGAAACGGATAATGAGGTATGGGTGGAGCTCTTTTTTATTGAATAAAATGGGTTAATTTTTCGGATTTTCATTACAATATAAAAATTAAAATTTTGTTAGTTGTTAAAAAAATAGAAAAAGAGGGCTAATGCCCGCTTTTTCTTTTAATTTGGTAATTAATCACAGATTGGTATCCCAAGCACTCTTAGAGCTAATGCTACTTGAAGGGAAATCTCTAATCTAGCAATTTCAATACCAGCTACTGAAAGAACTAAAAAAGGTTGTCCGTTTACAAATACAACACAACTATCCATAGTTAAGCCTCCTTTCTAGTAATCTACTATAGTATATGAGTAGAACTTCAAAGTGTAATAGTTCAATTGTTGGATTTAATAGAATTAATAGATTAACCCATTTAAACTAAACAAACGAATACAACGAAAGGAAACAGAGATGGATGTATGTCTCAAAAAATATAGGTTTTAAGACATGTAATGGGATATGAAATTCATCATATTGGTCAGTTATCTATATGGGCGAGAGAGTTAAACTTGCAACTAGTTTCAGCAAATTTGATTGGAAGAGGATGATAGAATTAAAAACCGACTTGCATCTCAAGCGCAAGTCGGTTTTATATATATAAGAAGATTTCTTAATTGAAATCCTCGGATTTTTTCTGACGTATATGTAAAAACATTAAGGTGGTAATGATTAAAAAAATCATTATAGTTTGTATAATTAAATTTTTAAACTGAAGCAATATTGTCCAAGATGTAAGGGCGTCTTTAAAAGCTTGGAGTGCAGAGTACGAGGAAGGATCAAAACCATACTGGAGCAACTTTTTTGTTTCAATAAATGAAATGTTTTCTTCATCTGCATCTAATATTACTGAAATTAGTCTAGTATCTCTAAGTTTTGCTGTACTGACAAAACTATAATTACCGTTAGTTGAAAAACTAGTTTGTAAGCCATCAACACCTTGAAGTTTAATGTTTTCATTAAGGGAATATATCATTTTATTCGTATTGAAAACCTGGGAATCTTTGAAGGTAAATTGGTAAGAGGTTAGTTTCGTAATATTCAATACATCTGGAAAATCTTTTACTAATCGTGCTGCTAGTTTAGCTGCGTCTATCGCTGTTGTAGTTGATTGTTTATTTGTATTATTATTAATTCCAGTAGAGTTTAGAAATGGAGATGGTTGTAATAACTTTAGTTCTTTTGCTTTTTTATTCATTAATACTGTAAAGTTATCTTCATTTCCAGCAATGTGTTCTGCTAGAGCGAGTGCAGAACGATTATTCCCTGCCAGTAGCAATGCATGAAGTAAATCACGAACCGTTGTTTTATCATTCGATGTTACTTGTATAGGGCTTGTTTCTACTCGGAAAACTTCGTTACTTATTTGTACGAAGTCATCTAACTGTATCTTTTTATCATTTAGTTGCTCCAATACGATATATTCTGTCATTAATTTAGATAAAGCAGCTGATTGTACTGGGGTTTCTTCATTTTTTTTATAAACAATTTCACCTGAATTAGCATTTATTAAAATAGCTGATTTAGCTTGAATAATCGGACCATTTACATAAAGATAAAAATATAAAACGATAAGTGCAGTAATAAAAAAAGATAATAATAAAATAGCGAATTTCTTTAAGAATTGCATAAGCGATCCTCCTATTATGACATCAATAATAGTATTGTAAAAAGGAATGCTTAATTAGGAAGAAAGAAAAGGTAAAGAATTTCTAAAGAATTATAAAGGATTATTAAATTTAGGGTAATTATGGAAAAAGTTCAATTTCTTATATGGTAAGAAATTGAACTTTTTATTTGTAATATTAACATTTGTATGGGAGTAGTTTTACAGTGAATGTTGTTTTTTCGTCATCACTATATACTTCAATTGTTCCTTTATGCAATTCGACTATACTTTTTGCAATTGCTAATCCAAGTCCAGATCCACCAGTGTTTGTAGAGCGAGATTTCTCAACGCGATAAAAACGTTCAAAAATATGAGGTAAATCCGTACTAGGAATAGGTTGTCCGTAATTTGTTATATCAATTGTAATCATATTATTACTTTCATAAGCAGTAAGGTCAATATAGCGACCTTCGCTTCCATAAGCGATAGCGTTTATAATAAGATTTTCAAACACACGCACTAATTTGTCACCATCAGCTAATACCATGAGCTTTTGAGACGGGAAAGAAGGCCGACATTCTATATTAGCTTCTTGAACCTGTATGCGGAATTGAACAGTTAATTGTCCAAGTAACTCTACAATATCAATAGGAACAGAATACAAGCTTAATTCTTTATTTTGAACACGTGTATATTCGAACAAGTCATTCATTAATGCATTAAGACGAGTTACTTTATCGTAAATGACTTGAATATAGTATCGCAATTCCACTTCATCTCTATAATTATCATGATGGATTAAATTTACGTATCCAACTATAGAAGTAAGGGGAGTGCGTAAGTCATGTGATACATTTGTAATAAGTTCACTTTTTGCTTGTTCCGCTTGTCTTTCTTCATCAATTGAGACTTTTAATTGTTCAACAATTTCATTGACCCCGATTGCTAATTCTTCTAGATAATTATGATTTACAATAGAAACTTTATGATTGAAGTTTCCATTTGCAATATAACGAATTTCTTCTATCATTTTTTTTATACAAGTTTCATAATAAAGTTTTTTCTCGTGACGATAAAAAATGTAAAGATAGGATGAAAAAATAGAAAATAAAAACAAATAAGATACAATCATCATCCATAAAGACTCTTTAATCCCTTTATACTTTTCATAACCAAAAATTCGAATGAATTCTTTACCGAGTTCGGTTAGAGTAAGTGAACTTTCAATTACACTCGTAACGAGGCGATAAATAATTAGTTCAGTAATAGGAGTGAGTGTGATAGCTAATAAAAGCCAAAAAATAAGTTTCCATTTAGGAATATCTTTTAATATATCAAATGCTTCATTTCTCAATTTTATAGCCAACTCCCCAAACAGTATGAATAAATTTTTCTCCATTTATTACTGTTTCAAGTTTATCTCGTAAGTTGCTAATATGGACCATTACCGTCTTATTTGAACCATAACCATCTTCATTCCAAACGCGTTCGAAAATTTCTTCTGAACTAAATACTCTTCCTGTATTACTCGCAAGTAAATATAAAATATCGAATTCAATAGAGGTTAGTTTAATGTACTCTCCATTTACTTTAACTGTATGATTATGTTTGTGTATTTCAACAGAGCGAATACGAATAATACCATCTTCATTCTTTTGCGAAGTAGCATTTTGGAAAGAGGATCTTCGTAATAAAGCTTTCACTCTAGCTACTAATTCTAATGGATTGAATGGTTTGATCATATAATCATCAGCACCTGTCATAAGGCCTAATATTTTATCCATATCTTCTGCTTTTGCACTAAGCATTAGAATTGGTACAGTATTATTTTCACGCACTTCCTGACAAACTTCTAATCCGTTTCGTTTTGGCATCATAATATCCAAAATCATAAGGTCAACTTCATATGTAGAAACCTTTTGCAATGCTTCATCGCCATCATAAGCTTTATAAATGTTATAGCCTTCATTTCGCAAATAAACAGCAAGTAATTCAACAATTTCTTTATCATCATCAATAATTAATATATTTTTATTCATTGTGTAGTTCCTTTCCTTACAAATCATCAACATTACTATAATATCAAACATTTATGTACTTGTAGCGATGATTATGTATAAAATTTCATGTAACGTATTAAAAAGGAGTAAAAAGATTAATAACGAACATAAAATAACAAGGATATTTAGATTCTACATTATAATGAAAGTTAGTTATAAGGGGGATTTTCTATGTTATGTAATGATATATATTCATTTACTCCAACTGGAAAAATAGACAATGATATTAAAGCTTTTCTACTAAAATATAATAAAGAGTTTACATATAAACATTCAATTCGTGTGGCAAATGAGGCAAAAAAGATTGCAGAAAAGTTTCACGTAGATAAAGAAAAAGCAGCAATTGCAGGATATTTACATGATATTAGTGGCATTTTTCCAAACGAGGAGCGGATTGCAGTTGCTGAAGAATTTGGTGTAGAAATAGTGGAAGCGGAAAGAAAGTTTCCTATGATTATTCATCAAAAATTATCGAGGGTAATCGCAAAAGAAATATTTAAAGTCGAAGATGAAGAGATTTTAAATGCAATTTGTTGCCATACAACGTTGCGTAAACATGCAACGAAGATGGATTTAGTATTATTTGTTGCAGATAAAATAGAATGGGATCAAAAAGGGACACCACCATATTTAATAGAAATAAAAAAAGAATTGGGAAAATCTTTGGAAAAAGCAGCTTTTGTATATATTTCATATTTGTGGGAAAGGAAAGATACATTGAAAGTTATACATCCGTGGCTAGAAGAAGCATATTGGGATTTAAAAAGAATTGTACAGTAGAAAGGACAAGGAAATGCAATTAAAAGAATATATGAATCAAACATTTCCAGGAGTTACATTAGAACCCTACTTATATTCTCAGTGGGAAAATCATTTACATTTTGATTTCGGAAAAGATAAATATCAAATTGTAGAAGGAACCGACGATTTAAATATGGAATACTTTTCTCAACTTTGAAGACATATTTTCAAAAGAAGATGTAGTGTTTGTAGTGACAAATGTTTATAGATTTAAAAAGGAAAACATAAAAACTCCACAGAAAATAAATATATACAATAAATATATTAAGAAAAGAGATTTAAGATTTCATATAAGATAAGAAACGTTACCGTTTTTATTTGAAGATGAAGAAGCAGATTTATCCCGCTATTTGCCGGGCAGTAAGACCCCCCACTGATTAAAGTTTCACTTTATATTGTACATATCAATTTTCTTTTAAATGTCTTGCGAAAGATATTAAATATGAACCGCTGATACAAGCTGCTAATCATGAGGATTTTTCTGATCTGTATCTTCGATTTGGACGAAAAAAAGAAATCTCTTATCCAGATGTATTTCTCATAAATGCAAAGAAAGATATTGTGATGTTTATGTATGATGATAGAGGATGTGAAGTAATTGCGAAGAATAAAGAAATAATACGAGATTCATATAAGAAATACAAAGAATGGATTCCAGATTATGAACGAGAAAGTATAGATAACTTATTTAAATGACAATAGGGGAAGTGAAGCGTGTAATGAAACGTATTGCAATTGTATCTGCATGGGAACCAGAACTGACGTATTTGCATCAACATTATCCGAGTGAACGTGTTGAAAAAAGAGCAGCTTGGGAATTTCATTTTCATACTATTAATGAGCTGGAAATTATATCAGTTGTTACTGGTGTCGGTAAAGTAAGCTGCGCTAGTTGTGTACAATTGTTAATTAGTGAGTTTCAGCCAGATGAGTTGTTTATGACAGGAATATGCGGAAGTTTATCAAACAAGGTGAAAAACGGTCATATTGTAGTGGCACTAAACGCAATACAACACGATGTTACTGCAGCTGGCTCAGGGGAAGATGTTTTTAATTTATATAACGGTAGAACAGCACCTATTGAAACAACAAAATCACTTGTAAGAAGAATAAAAAAAATACGATCATATGATCCAATACATTTCGGTACATTTTTATCCGGAGATCAACGTATTCGTAGTTCAGAAATGAGATATTTACTCCATACCGTATATGGAGCATTGGCAGTTGATCAAGAGGTAGCAGCTTTCGCCTATGTGTGTCAAATAAATAAAAAACCATTTCTCTGTTTAAAAGCTGCTTCAGATCAAGCAAATGATAAAACGAAAGAAGAACAAAAAATCTTTAAAATGCTAGCATGCGAAAGAGCATGTGAGCATTTAATTGCTTTTTTACGTGTTTATGAGATTAATGTAGTAAATAATAGATAGTTAGAGGGTTTTAACATAAGTAATTGGAGGCATAATTATATTATGATTCAATATAAAAGGTGTAGTGATGTAAATATTGATTTAGTATATGAAGCTTTTAAAGTTGGATTTTCAGATTACATTATTAAAATGGAAGTTTCAAAAGGGGATTTTATACAACGTTTTTTGGGACCAGAAGGTAATTTGCTAGAACATTCTTTTCTTGCTTTAGAAGAAGGCAAACCTGTTGGCGTAATACTAGGTGGTATAAAGGATTATGAAAGTATTAAGACTATGCGCTGTGGAACATTAGCGGTTCATCCTAATTACCGCGGTATTGGTGTGAGTCAAAAATTATTTGAACTGCATAAAGAAGAGGCGATTCAACATGGATGTAAGCAACTTTTTCTCGAAGTCATTGTAGGAAATGACCGAGCGATTCATTTTTATAATAAGTTGGGCTATGAAAAAGTGTACGATCTTTCTTATTATAATTTAAATGATTTGACTAAAATAATGAATAAAGATTGTAAGGATATTGAAGTAAAACAATTAGAATTTCCAACTTTTAAAGATGAAATTCAGAAATGGTTAAACTTCCATATAAATTGGCAAAATGATATTGATTATATCAAAAAAACAAATAATGTATTTTATGGTGCATATGTCGATAATGACTTAAAAGGCTCTCTATGTGTAAATAAACAAGGTAAAATTAGTTTTATTTTCGTAGACAAAGATTATAGAAATATTGGTGTTGGGATGAAATTATTACAAGTAGCAAGAGAAGAATTAAATTTATCAAGTTTATCAATTGGGTTTCCTAACAATAATTTACTGGAAGGTTTTCTTAAGAAATGTGGATTTGAAAAGAATTCTTTAGCGCAATATGAAATGTATTTATTACTCTAAGAGCGGAAAGATTTATTCTTTTCGCTTTTTATTTTGCTGTTATGTTGGTAAATGCTCCGCAACTATAATTTATAATGAGAGGGATTTTGTTTATCCTTAAGTTATTTTTTAAATTGTCAATTTCATGCTAATAATTTTCTTTGTATAATATTCTAATTTTATGTAGAATAGATACGATGGGAGGGGATGAAATGAATAATGGATTAAAGTTTAAGATTTTTGAATTGCATTGTCTCGTTCAAAAGACTTATTCTGATATTAAAATAGCGTGTGATATTGCTATTTATCAAGAAAACACTTCTAAATATTTAATTTCATTAGGATTTTTAAATAAATCATATATGACTTATATAGAAGCAAAAAGATTCTATCGCGAAAATGAAGAGCTTGTAAGTGTAGAATTTGATAATTTCTTTGATATGTATGATAAATTAGAAAACGAATTAAAACAAGTTATTTCAACTGAAGATAAAAATCCTTCATTGTTACATAGCAGACTTGATCAGTTTCAGCAGAAAGTTGAAAATATAAATGACCTAATAAAAGTATTGCAAAATGCTCGTTAATGAATGCTTTTTTCTGTTTGTATAGAAATTATGTATTAAAAACATTTTAGGGATATTACATATTGAAGAGGTGGCTTTTGTAGATTACAAAAGTCATCTTTTTATGTTAGGAATAGATTGTATACATTTTAGCAGTTTCATATAAATAATAGAAATTTATACGAGGTAAATATCATGGGAAATAAAAAAGAAATAGCTATAGTTGCATTAACAACAGGATTCGTTTTAACAAGTGTAACACCATATGGAGTAGGTCATGCAGAGGAACCTGGTCAAATGCAAGTTGAAATTCAAGAGGATTCGTTCCGTACAGGTGATCTGACACAACCATCAAAAAAGGCACCAGAGAATGTAGTGAAAGATGCACTTAAGGAAAATACGGAGCATGCTTTGTCTCCAAAACAAGTTAGTGCAGAAACAGGAGTAGATTACAAGGTTCTTCAAAAACGTGGTTCTTATGATGGAACTACACTTGTGCGCATGCAACAAATATATGAAGGAAAAGAAGTATATGGCCACCAGTTGACTGCTCACGTAGATAAAAAAGGTATTATTAAAAGCATTTCAGGAGCTAGCGCACAAAATTTAACACAAGAAGATTTAAAGAAACCTATTAATTTATCAAAAGAAGAAGCAAAACAATATATTTATAAAAAGTACGGAAACGATACTAAATTTATTTCTGAGCCAGAAGTTAAGGCAGTTATTTTTGTTGATGAAAATCATGGGCAGGCTAGCAATGCATATCAAGTTACATTTGCTGCTACAACACCAAATTATGTATCTGGAACTTATTTAGTGAATGCTCATAATGGTGAAATGTTAAAAGATATGGTACAAGAATCAAGTTTGAAAATAAGTGAAGAGTATGTTGAATCCGTTAAGGAAAATAAAACTAGCAATTTTACATCATTAACTGGAACAGGAAAAGATGATTTAGGCGTAACTCGTACATTTGGTATTTCTACACAGACCAGTGGGAATTATGCGCTTGCTGATTACACAAGAGGACAAGGAATTGAGACATATGATGTAAATTATAGAGATATTACAAATGAAGAAAGTTATTATCCTGGTATACTAGCAACTAGTGTTTCAACAACATTTAATGATCCAAAGGCGGTAAGCGCTCATTTCTTAGCAACAAAGGTATACGATTTTTATAAAGAAAAATATAAGCGTAATAGTTTTGATAATAAAGGAAAAAAAGTAGTTTCAGTTGTACATGCATGGGATTCTGGAGGAACAAATGATCCTGAAAATTGGGAGAATGCATTTAGTACTAATATTAATAACATTAGTATGCTTTTATATGGAGATCCCATGGTAAAAGCGTTCGATATAGCCGGTCATGAATTTACACACGCAGTTACATCAAGTGAATCTAACCTTGAATTTTCAGGAGAATCTGGGGCAATTAACGAGGCATTATCTGATATTATGGGAACGGCTATAGAGAAATACATAAATAATGGGGAATTTAACTGGACAATAGGAGAACAAACTGGATCGACTTTTCGTAATATGAAAAATCCAACTGCAATTAATTTTTCAGAAGGACTACCGTATCCGGATGATTATAGTAAATATAATGATTTAAATGGAGAGGATTATGGAGGCGTTCATTTTAACTCAAGTATTATTAATAAAGTTGCGTATTTAATGGCACAAGGTGGTACTCATAACGGTGTAAATGTAAATGGTATTGGTGAAGATAGAATGTTTGATATTTTCTATTATGCAAATACTGATGAATTAAATATGACTTCTAATTTCTCTGAATTGAAATTGGCATGCCTTAAAGTGGCAACTAATAAATATGGAGCGAACTCAATTGAAGTTCAAGCAGTCCAAAATGCTTTTGATGCGGCAAAAATTACAGGAACAGTGAAAGAGAACGAAAAAACAGCAGAAAACCAAGCTCCAGAGTTAACTGTACCGTTTACGATTACACTACGTGTAGGTGATACGTTTGATCCAATGAGAAATGTAAAAGCTGTTGATAAAGAAGATGGTGATTTAACAAATAAAGTAAAGCATAAAGGCGATGTAGATACTTCAAAACCAGGTACATACATTGTGGAATACATGGTTGTTGATTCTCAAGGGCGGAATGCAACGGCAACACAGACTTTAATTGTAGAGGGAAATGGAGAAACATCAGATTTAGAACCTAAATTAACAGTACCTGTTGGAGCGATAATTCATGTAGGAGATTCATTTGTTCCAATGGCAGAAGTATTAGCTATCGATAAAGAAGACGGTGATCTCACTTCTAAAATCAAAGTTGATGGTGAAGTAGATACAACTAAAGCCGGTACTTACGTATTAACGTACACGGTTACAGATTCTAAAGGTCATGAAGTAACGGCGAAGCAAACTGTAACGGTCAAAGTTAGAGAAGAAGTTAAAAATGATAAACCAATACTAAAAGTACCTGCTACAACTTCAATTACTGAGGGTGATCAATTTGATCCATTGGTAGGGGTATCAGCTACTGATAAAGAGGACGGTGACCTTATTTCTAAAGTAGCGTATGAAGGAACTATAGATACAACTAAAGCTGGTACTTATGAAATAATATATAGTGTTAGAGATTCCGTGGGTAATGAGGTAAATGCAATACAAAAAGTATTAGTGAAAGATAAAGAAACTAGCAAAGCTAATGGCCTTGCTAATAAGGAAAATAAGAGTAATATCTCAAACAACAGTAATAGCGATAAAAAAGAATATACATATAAGGAGCTTCCAAAGACGGGTGTAAGTACAACTAACAGTGCAGCAATCGGCATATTGATGATTATTACAGGCACAGTACTCACTTTTGTTCGCAAATTTAGAAAGATACAAAAATAATAGTAGGGATCATTCGTTTGAAGAAAAGAGTTCATTATTCAAAAGAAATAAAGTAGAAAGTAAGTAAAACAAAATATGGATTTTTTACTTAATAAGATTTTAGTAGTTAAGCGGTGCATTTGGCTTCTATAAAAATTTGTAGTTGAATCATGTTCTGTCTACAAAACTACATTACATAAAAAAACACGTTACTATTCTCATTAAAATAAAAGAATAGTAACGTGTTTTTTGGTTTGGAAAAAGCATAAATCCTATAGTTCATGAATCTGGGAGTGCTTCTAATCTGCCATTGATGAGTTACTGAAAACATTTTGTTTTAATGGAAGTTTCACTCTAAATGACAACATGAGATTTCTGATATTTACCAGGTGTTTCATTGGTGAATTTTTTAAAAATTTTAGTGAAATAACTTTGATCGCTAAAATTAAGCGAAGCGCATATGTCTGATAAAGGATAGGTGGTGAAAGTTAATAATTTCTTTGCTTCTTCGATTCGTTCACGTTGAATGTACTCAATTAATGAAATACCGACTTCTTTTTTAAATAATATAGATAAATAATCTGAATTCACATTTGCAAATTTAGCAAGTTGTTTAACAGATATTGGATTGTAAATATTTTTAAAAATGTAGTTTTTGCAAATAGCAATAGTCTGTGAATGTTGCTGTGTTTTTTGTGCCTTTACACGGTCTGCAAAGGTACAAAAAGCATTTTTTAATAAATCCCAAACAGATTCTTTGTCTTTTAAATCTTCTGTTCTTTGAATATGTAAATCATAAATTTTGTAAGCAATCCCAGATGGAAGTCCCCCTTTTATCGCATACCTAGTAGCGAGCGTGATGGATGAAATACAAATGTTTTTATGACGTCTTAATTGATGGAATGAAGATAAAGATGAAAGAGTCTCTTGTTGGAATTCGTAATAATATTTGAGTACGGTTTCTTTATCCCCGTGTTCTATAGAACTAAGTAGTTGCTGCTCTATATATAAATTATGATAAATGGATTCGTCTTTTTGCATTGAAATATATACATCTTCGTTTAAGATTCTGCTATGACTTATATGAAGTGAGTCACTGTTATTTGAAAAGGTGCTTACATCTGCATTTTTTTTATAGAGAATGTTATAGAACAATATCGCTATATTTACAAAGAAATTTTGATCTTTGACTGACAATGAAAAATAATGGTCCCTTGTTCTTTTATAATTTGGAATAAAATTAAGGTTACTATCCGCTTTACTTGTAGAAAAATTCACATGTGTCAAGGGCCCAATAATAACAGTACCGTTCACCATATAATCGCTCTTTATGTGAATTAAAATAAAGTGCCCTAGATATTCGTGAGTTCTGAAGATGGGGGAATTATATGTATCATTTCTCTGAAAAAGCATATGTAACTGTTCTATTTTTGATGTATATAACGAATGTGAATCATTTTTTGATTTAAATTCTAAAAGAATATTTTTGTTACAATCTAAAAAACAAACTGGAATTTCGAAAGATTGAAAAAACATATTGCAAATGTACTCTATCTCAACTAGACTGAGTTTTTTAGTCATATTCTTCCTCCTTACAGTTATGCGTAATAGTTAAATAAACATATATTCCTTTTTCATAAGTAGATACGGAAAACCTTTATCAATAAAAAATATAAATAAAAGTTATAAACTTCTAAGAATAATACCATAATTTAATATGAATAGCACATATTATTTGAATATACAGGTAATAGTTTTGGACAGTAACGTAAAATATGAATCGTCACACTTATTTGTTGGTTATTACTTATATGTATTAAAAAATGATTAAGATTGGATTTTAAATAGGGATAGGAAGTGAGAAATGAATAGATTGACAGTAAGTGACTAGTCGAAATTAGCGGTGAAAGCTATTATGTAACAAATGTAATGATTCTTGAAATAGGGATATACGTGTAATTTAGGGGAGAAAATTACATATATCATGTGGAGAGACAACGTAATAATAGAAGATAAGAAAAGTGAATAAGTGATTGTAAACAATGGATTGTTGGACGACTATGTTTTATGTTATTCGTTTAAATCTGATACTTGGCACACTATTGCTTTTAAGAAGGTAATAGTAATAAAGAAATTTTTAAAATGATAGAAGTAGTAAAGGGGATAAGAGAAATGAAAAAAATATTTAGTGTGCTTTTAGTGTTATTCTTAACATTTTCTACATGGTCTAGTGTATTAGTAAAGGCAGATTCACCATCTAAAGGTACTTTAACGATTCATAAGTATGAACAAGAAAAAGATGGAGCGCAGGGACTAGAAGGTGACGGTTCTGCAAATCAAGAGGTGCCAAAAGATGTGAAACCATTAAAAGGTGTAACGTTTGAAGTAAAAAGGGTTGCTTCTTTTGAAAAAATTTCAAACGATGGGAAAATCGTAAAAGAAGACGTGAAACCTGTAATGGGAGCCACTCCAAATCAAGTAGTAACAGATGATAACGGACAAGCTGTATTAAAAGATCTTCCGCTAGGACGTTATGAGGTGAAAGAAGTGGCAGGACCTCCACATGTTAATCTAAATCCCAATACGTATACAGTGGATATTCCATTAACAAATAAAGAGGGTAAGGTGCTAAACTATGATGTTCACATGTATCCCAAAAATGAGATTAAACGTGGTGCAGTGGATTTAATAAAAACTGGTGTAAATGAAAAAGCATTAGCAGGTGCAGTATTCTCTTTATTTAAAAAAGATGGTACAGAAGTGAAAAAAGAGTTAGTAACAGATGCTAATGGTCATATTCGCGTGCAAGGATTGGTGTATGGAGAATACTATTTCCAAGAAACAAAAGCTCCGAAAGGCTATGTAATAGATCCAACTAAACGTGAGTTTTTTGTTAAGAACTCCGGAACAATTAATGAAGATGGAACTATTACTTCTGGTACAATAGTTAAATTAGAAGTGAAAAACAATGAAGAACCAACAATTGATAAAAAGATTAACGGAAAATTGGAAGCGTTACCAACAAATCCGTTAACTAATTATAATTATGATATTAAAACATTAATTCCAGAAGACATTAAGGAATACAAAAAATATGTGGTAACAGATACTTTGGATAATCGTTTAGTGATTCAAGGAAAGCCAATCGTGAAAATTGATGGAGCAGAAGTAAATGCAAACGTTGTTGAGGTAGCTATAGAAGGTCAAAAAGTAACAGCTACAGTAAAAGATTTCACAAAATTAGATGGTAAAAAAGAATTTCATTTGCAAATTAAATCTCAAGTAAAAGAAGGAGTACCATCTGGTTCGGAAATTTTCAATACAGCAAAAATACATTTTTCAAATAAAAATGATGTAATTGGAGAAAAGGAATCTAAACCCGTAGTTGTTATTCCGACAACTGGAATAATTGAGTTAACAAAAATTGATGGTGCTAATAAGAATAAATTAAAAGGTGCAGAGTTTGTACTTAAAGATAATAATGGAAAAATAGTTGTCGTAGCAGGAAAAGAAGTAACAGGTGTATCAGATGAAAATGGTGTTATTAAATGGTCTAACATTCCATATGGAGATTATCAAATTTTCGAAACGAAAGCTCCAACATATACAAAAGAAGATGGTACAAAAGCTTCTTATCAATTATTAAAAGATCCCATTGATGTAAAGATTAGCGAAAATAATCAAACGGTTAAATTAACGATTGAAAATAATAAAAGTGGATGGGTTCTTCCGGTAACGGGCGGCATAGGAACGACTCTTTTTACTGTAATAGGTCTTACGTTAATGGTTACAGCGGCATTTGTTTTCTTTAGAAAAAAGTCTGCTAATAATTAAGATTTTAGGAACATGTAACTATGGGAAAAGGGGAGAAGCAAAATGCTTCCCTCTTTTCGATATTTAAGCATATACAGAGGTGGAAATATGAAACGAAATCTTGTTTTGGGGGGTATTTTTTTATTTGGATTAGGTGTTTTTTTATATCCTACTATTAGTAATTGGTTGGCGACTCGTGCACATTATTCTGAGATTAGCTCTTACGATAAGAAGATCAAAGCATTACAAAAGAAAGAAGTCGAACGTAGGGAAAAAGAAGCAGCCGAATATAATAAACAAGTTCACACTTCCACGAAAACATTTACTGATCCATTTTCTGAAAAAAAAAGTAATCATCGAGCATATGCTGATGCGTTAAATTTAGGAAATGTAATGGGGTATATTGAAATATCGAAAATCAATATAAAACTGCCAATCTATCAAGGGACATCTGAGGAAGTATTGAGCCGCGGGATAGGTCATTTAGATTTTTCTTCGCTCCCGATAGGGGGAGAAAATACGCACACTATTTTAACAGGGCATCGTGGTTTACCATCAGCAAAATTATTTACAGATTTAGATAAGTTGAGTGAAGGAGATCTTTTTTATATTCATTCTTTAGACAAAGTTCTTGCTTATAAAGTAGATCAAATTAAAGTAGTGTTACCACACGAAACGGACGATCTACAAATTGTAGAAAATAAAGATTATACAACTTTAATTACGTGTACGCCTTATGGAGTAAACACCAATAGGTTGCTAGTTCGAGGTGTGCGTGTGGAGTTAAACGAGAAAGAAAAACAAAAAGTGAGTACAGAGATATTTATGTTTAATAAGTGGACTGTAATAGTTCCAATCCTATTGTTATGTGTGTTTCTAGTCGTAATTTATAAGAAAAGGTTTACTCGATAGAATGTATGTATTTATCCTGCATTAATGGGAAGTGGGACCGGAAATTCAGAGATAAGTAAAGAAAGTATAGAAAGTATATAAAGGATGAAGTAAATCCTCATTGGTGAATATGTCATTTTATGCGACTATAGAAAAAATACGGTAAAGGTGGGAACAAAGGAATTGAGGCTACGATTAAAGCTGGTAAGTATTCATTTTATTGTTTTGTTAATGTTAAGTGTAAGTTTTGTCGTATATGTACCAAAAGAAGCATATGGATCCACGACAAACCTAGAAAGTCTAGGTGATATATCGCGTTATAATGCTGTTGTCTTTGGCAACCATAAAGCAATAGGTGGTGACATTGAAGGAGCAATCGCAGTTCAAGGTGATATGGATGCATCGGGGTATACGATTGTAGGTGCTGCAGCGGGAACATCTAATATAGTAGGTGAAAAATGGGTTGATGAGGGATATCCGTCCTTGTTATTGTCTGGAAAATTTAAGAAATCAAGAGAAGAATCTTTTATTATTCAAAACGGAATAGTTGTAATGACAAAAGAGAGTGATCCAGATCGCATCATACAATCTTCTTATGATCGTATCGCTTATAAAGAACAACTAGAAATTGACGCGAAATTTAATGAATTTCGCAATATAGTGAACCAAGTCAGTAAAAATGCAGGTCAATATAAAACGAATACCCCAATTCCAAATATGAGTCATGGAATCGGAAAAGATATAAACAATTCTAATATTTATGTTTCATCAGAATTGACAGGGGAAATTAATTTAGATATAAGAGATGTATTTTTACCGAGTGCTAAGGACAAAGATTTTATTGTTATGTATTCGGATGCAACAGAGGTTACATTTAAAAATGGGTCTATTCTATATGACACGAACAATATTGGAAGGGCTACAGATATAGTTCCTACATCACAACCATATTCTCCTAATTCCTCGTTTACTGAGCTATACGGGAAAGTGATTTGGGTTTTTCCAAATGCGAAAAAAATTACAACAGAGGGATATGGTGTCGTTGGGAGTGTGTTTGCCCCAAATGCTGTATTAGAAACAAAAGGCGGCTCGATTAATGGACAAGCATTTGTCGGCGCGGTACAACAAACTGGTGGATTTGAATTTCACAATTTCAAATTTAACTGGCAACATTGGAACAAGCCTAGTACTGGAAAAGTAAAAATAAAAAAAGTTGATAGTAATAATGATAATAAAAAATTGGTGGGAGCAAAGTTTCATATAGAAGATTCAAAAGGAAAAATAGTTGGAGAACTAGTAACAAATAAAGAAGGAGAAGCGATATCAAAAGACTTACCAAAAGGAAACTATACCCTTGTAGAAATAGAAGCGCCAAAAGACTATGAATTATTAAAAGATAAAATAACTGTAAAAATAGAAAAAGATGCAGTAGTAGAAATTAAAATAGGAAATAAGAAATTGCCAGATCCAATGGGGAAAATAAAGTTTGTGAAAGTAGACATAAGTGATAAAAATAAAAAGCTAGCAGGGGCAAAGTTTCATATAGAAGATTCAAAAGGAAAAATAGTTGGAGAACTAGTAACAAATGAAGAAGGAGAAGTAATATCAAAAGACTTACCAAAAGGAAACTATACCTTAGTGGAAGTAGAAGCACCTAAAGGTTACGAATTATTAAAAGAAAAAATAACTGTAAAAGTAGAAAAAGATGCAGTAGTAGAAATTAAAATAGGAAATAAGAAATTACCAGATCCGACTGGACAATTTGAAATTGAGAAAGTTGATGATAAGGATATCAATTTAAAACTACAAGGCGCTATATTTCAAGTCTTAGATAAAGAGGGTAAAGAAGTGGCTAGATTAACAACGGATGAAAAAGGAAAGGTGATTTCCAGTCAATTAGTACTTGGAAAATATACGATAAAAGAAATAAAAGCGCCAAACGGATATATGTTACTTAGGGATCCAATAGAAATAGAAATAGAAATTACAGAAGCAGTAAAGACACAAAAAATAACAGTGAAAAATGCGAAGAATAATTGGGTAATTCCTAATACTGGTGGGAGCGGAACAACAATTTTTTACGTAATTGGTATTATGCTAATGTTTGGTGTGCTATATTTCTGTAAGAAAAATCGTATATTATGAACTAATTTTATAGAGTTAGACAGATCGTTACGTTAGAGAGTTTTTAGGACATGAGTTCGGTATTGTACTGGACTCATGGTACTAAATTTGTTAAAGGAGGAAGGATAATAGTAAACATAGAATATATTAATGAATTAAAATATTTAAGAGGTGAACATGGTGGCAATAAAACAAGACGAAATTAAAGTAGTTGTCGGAGCTGGAGTGTTTAATAATAATCCAGGTTGGATTCAAACGCAAGAAGATGAACTTAACTTACTAGATAAAGCTACGTGGGAAGAAAGATTTGAATACAACTCTATTTCAACTATTTTAGCTGAGCATGTATGGGAACACTTTACTTTTGAAGAAGGTGTAAGAGCAGCTGAAATTTGTTATGAATTTTTAAAACCATCTGGTCATATTCGGTGCGGAGTCCCTGATGCATTCTTTCAGGATGAGGCATATCAAAATATAGTTCAAATAGGGGGCCCCGGTCCGAAAGATCATCCAGCAGCAAGTCATAAAATCGTTCATAATTATATAACATTAACGAAAATGTTTGAAACTGCTGGATTCGAGGTAGTTTTACTTGAATATTGTGATGAAAATGGTCGGTTTTATTACAACGAATGGGATGCAAACGACGGTGTTATTTTCCGTTCGAAAAGGTATGATTCTAGAAATAAAGGCGATAAACTTGGTTTTCCATCGCTAATTGTCGATGCGATTAAGCGCTAATCATTCAACAAAAAAGGAGTTAATCCTATGATTTCATAAGTCGCAAATGCGGCTTTTTTATTTGTACATAAATCTATATTTAATTTTCAATATTATATAACTCGATTTAGAAAATATTTAAGTTTTTCTCAGCACCATTCACTTTAAATTAACACTTCGTTGACATAAATATTTATTTTATATTTATATTCGTGTAAAATGAAATGGGAACATATATTCTATATAAGGAGACAATCAAAATGATAGCTGAAATTAGGAAACTAACTGATGGATATATTGTAAAATTTGAACGCCAATTTCCATATACGGCAGAAGAAGTTTGGTCTGTATTAACAGAAAACAGTAAGCTGAAAAAATGGATGCCCAATTTACAGATTGAAAGCCTTAAAACTGCTGGAATAATAAAGTTCGACATGATGGACGGTTCATTCATAAATATTGATATTTTAGAGTGTCAACTAAACTCAGTACTTGAATTTACTTGGGATAAAGACCGTGTCAGATTTGAAATACATAATGAGGAAAATGGTACTCTTTTACTTCTTAAAGAGTACATTCATGAATTAACAGATCATACACCGAGAGATGTAGCTGGTTGGCATATTTGTTTAAATCTTTTTTCTTGCGTTTTAGAAGGAGAAGAGAAAGAATTTTCTAAAGATGAATGGCAACAGTGGTTTGAAATATACAAGGATAAGATTCATGAAGTGAGATAATAATTGCATAATAGGTAATATTCATTATGTAATTATTATATTGTAAAAATGCTTTTGTGAATAAATAAGAATAGAGGTTAATATGAAAGTAAATCAATTAATTGCTAATAACATAAATAAATTAGATGCAACTATACCGTTTAATAAATCGTTTGGAATTGCTGGTTTATCTGGATCGGGTAAAACAACTTTTTGCCAAACAATTGGTGAAGAATCAAAAAAACGATTAGTTTCTTTATTACCAAAGGCTGAATATCAATATTTATTTCCTAACATTATGGAAACAAATTTTAGTGCCATTAAGATGGAAGAAATGCCTTTAGTACTTTTTCTAGGAAAATCATCGATTTCGTCTAATCCGCGTTCAACGATTGGTACTCATACTGGTGTTTTTACAGAGGTTCGGGAAAAACTTGCTGAAGTATTTAATCTTTCTCCAGAGGTCTTTTCATTTAATAATCAATTAGGCTGGTGTACTGGTTGTAAAGGCCGTGGTACTACAAAAAATGTTGAGTGTAAAAAATGTAAGGGAAAACGTTATAGTGAAGAAATTGAACAACATGAAATTGATTTGTTGGCCAAGCCACATTCAATTTCAAATATTAATGATTTAAGTGTTGAATCTATTCTTTCACTAGCAAAAGAATTAAATATTAGTGAAGAAAAACAGCATATACTGCAAAATATTATTAATATGAACATTGGTTATTTAACATTAAATCGAATTATGGGTACGTTGTCAGGTGGAGAGTTAACACGACTTTATTTGGCTGAATTCATGGCAGTAAGTGAAAATGCTGTAATTATTATTGATGAGATTTCAGTTGGACTTGATCATGAAACATTATTACAAATTTTAGAAGAGATAAAACGATTAGGGTGTAAAAATCAAATTTGGCTTATTGATCATTCAGATACGGTACTAGATACAACTGATGAGCAATTGTTCTTTGGACCTGGTAGCGGAAAATATGGCGGGAAAATTGTGAAAGAATCACCAAGACCAAAGTCAATACTGTGGGATCGAAATAAAGAAATACCAACAGAATATTATACATTCTATGATTTATATTGCCGTAATATCCAAATGGAGGAGTTTCAAATTCCTAAAAACAGGCTTGTAACGGTTACAGGAGAATCAGGATGTGGGAAATCTACACTTGTCAATGAATGTCTAGCTACAGATTTCTTGAAAAGATATCCAAAAGATAAATTAGTTATGGTGGGACAAGACCGAAATCAATCAATTACAAGTCGATCAACTGTAGCAACTTTCCTAGATATTAAAAAGAAACTAACAAAGTATAGTGAAGACATTGATGATATTTTTGAGCGCTCGATTGAGGATATTATTGATGAACTTCCAAATGAAGATATCGCTTATAAACGTTTGAGCCTACTAATTAAATTAGGACTTGGCTATTTAACATTAGAGAGAAAAACACAAACATTATCGACAGGTGAGTTTCAATGTGTTCATTTAGTTTCGGAATTATTTGCAAACACTAGAAATCCACATACATTATTCATTTTTGATGAGCCTTCAAAAGGTTTATCACAAAATATTTTAAATCAATTTATTGATAGTATTAGAGGTATTCTGCAAGATGAATCAGTTTCTATCATTATGATTGAGCATAATCGTTACATGTTAGAAAGCTCTGATTATATAGTTGATTTTGGAAAAAGGCAGAATGAATCTGTAGAGCATTTGGATGTTGTTAATCATGAGGATTACTATCGTCAAAAAAGTAATGTGAATAGCACAGAGAAAATAAATATCTCTTCAATGCTTAAGCAGAAAAAAGGAGTTCACTATTTAGAAGAAAATCATATTAACTATTTTAAAAATGCCGAAAATGTTTATAAGGGCGGTATTTTAAAAAGTTTATCATCAATGGCTAGGTTAATTTATGGTGAATATGAATCTGATACAATCGCACCTGTTATTGCTATTGATCTTGAAAGACATTTATATAGTCAATATAGTTTCTTATATGAGATTGGTGGATTAATTAATCATATTGTAGCTGCTCATCCAATTAATAAAGATACGAGAAGTTTTGATTTCTATTCACAGGACAATCATTGTCCATCTTGTTCTGGACGTCTTCAAATTGAAGTTTTTGATAAAGATATTGCCATTCAAGATAAAAGTGTTCCATTTTGGGATGGGCTATTCGATCCAGAAATCATGAAGGTATTAAAGTTTTATCAGCATGAAAAAATAGAATTTCTATTCGAAGAAATAAAAAATGAGCTTGGTCACGATTTGTCAAAGAGCTATAATGATATGTCAGAAGAAGAAAAGCATACGTTTTGGTACGGATATTTTGAAAAATCATTTTATGATAAAAAAGGAAAGACACGCAGAACATGGGTAGGGTTTAATACAATTATTGGTGGATATATTGTTATTTCAAAAGCACCTATTAAAGAAGAAATTAAGAGTTCAAAAAAAATGATGAAATGTCCAATTTGTGAGGGGACGGTTTTAAATCATCATAAGCCACTTAAATTTGGTAACGTAGATATTCGTGAAATAATCAATCAGCCTATTAATAAAGTATTGAAAACAGTTGGTGATTTACCGGCACTTGTTAAATTGAAGTCTATTGTTGGTGGCGATATGGTATTGACGGAAGATGTTTCTTTATTGCCAAGAAAAGCACAAGTTGCATTGAAAATGTTTGAATTAGAACAAGCAAGCTTTTCAAACTATGAAATGGTGTTACAAAATGTCTTACCATTCTGGAGCGAAATAAAAGGAAATATCGAATCCATTAGTGTTAATAATCAAGTAACTGTTTGTGATTTCCCTAATGTTTATGAAACGAGAGAAACCATTATAGATAAGTATTTCACAAATGGTAAATATAAAAAACTTACGTATGTATACGAAGCGTTTGGATACAAAAAATTAGTTACCCAAATTAATAAAATTAAAAAGAGTAATCCATGTCCATTTTGTAAAGGTAAGAAAGTGATAACCGAAGATAATCTACATGATGGTGTCTTTAAACTAACAATTCCATGTGTAACTTGTAATGCAAGTGGTATTAATGACGAAGGGTTAAAAGAAGTTGTTGAGGGCGTGGATGTACAAACGTGGTTAACTGGAAAAATAAGTGATGTTGTGGATGAAAGCTTATTAACAGAAGCTGTTGCGCAAATACCAATTTTTAATCGCATACGTGAGTTGGATAAACGAGATATGATAGCGGTTTATGAATGTCTTGAGAAAAATAACTAGTGATGGATTGTCAATTGCAGTAGTCATAAAAACAGAAATATAGGTTTTTAATTATATAAATATAACATGTTAAATTGTTATTTAAATCGTTAAAAATAGTTGACCCTCACACAATGTCATTGTTTAAGATAAAGTTGAGCTTCAAAGTAGATGTAACTTATAGGAGGAAATCGTGTTTAAAATAGGGGATTTTTCAAAACTATCTTCCATTAGTATACGAATGTTGAGACACTACGATAAAGTGGAATTACTACAACCAGTAAAAGTCGATGAGCAGAGTGGATATCGATTTTATTCAGCAGACCAATTAAAAAAAGTAAATCAAATTCAAATGTTAAAAGCTATGGGGTTTAATATTGCTACCATCAAAGAAATAATAGAATGCGATAATATAGATACCATAAAAGAGCAATTTTTAAATCGTAGTGCTCAAATTAAAGAAGACATGAATAACCTCCAAAAACAATTACGTCTCCTCGAAGACTCAATGAAAACGATGAGAGAGGATGTTGTTGAGATGAATTATCATGTTTCAATAAAAGAAATTCCAGAAAGAACTGTAGCTAGTGTTAGAAAGATTATTCCATCGTATAATTGCGAAGGTAATTTATGGAGTGTATTAATGCAAGAAATTCAAATGAAAAATATTAGTATTGCCCAACCGAGTTATAGTATTGCGGTTTTCCATGATCGTGAATACAAAGAAAATGATGTAGATATAGAAATACAGCTAAGTATTCTAGGTAAGCACGAAAATACAAAAGACGTTACATTTAAAAATATGGAATCGACTAATGTAGCTTCTATAACAGTTAATGGAAGTTATGAACAGATGATAGCTGTAAATGAGGCTGCGGCAAAATGGATTGAGACAGAAGGTTACAAATTAGCAGGCCCGATGTTTAATATTTATCATGTGAGCCCAGCGATGGAATCGGATCCTAATAAGTGGGTTACAGAAGTTTGTTATCCAATAAACAAATAAGTAATAAAAAAGGCATGTTTTATGCCTTTTTTATTTTATTAATATCTCAAAATATATAATTTTTCCTCTTTACAGTTTTCGTATCGGACTACATAAGGCAATAAATACTTCAATTATTTTAGTAAAAGCAGCTAAAGCAAATATAAATACAGGATTGTAGGCTGAAATAATTCCACCTACTAATGCCCCCAATGGCATAGATAATCGTGTAAGTACACGAGAAAAACCTAAAACACGTCCTTGCAAATTGGATGGAACAGTTTCCTGCCGAATTGATGTAACAATCGTATTCCATGTGATATTACATGTCATCGCGATTCCGAAAGCAATTCCGGGAGCGAGCCAATATGTACTCCACAAAGCAAATGTTAATCCAAGCGCTCCCAAAAATAGGAGTAAAGGAATAAGTACACCACGTCGAAATTTCTTTTCTAAAGGAACGGCAATTAAGCTTCCTAAAAGCCCACCTATTCCTATTAAAGTATAATTATAGCCACTTTGTGTGGAGGTAAGATTTAATGTCGACAATAAATAATACATAAGTATACCTAAAACAGCACTTGCTCCAAAGTTACCTACCATTGCTTGAAGTGACAAAGCTATATTTAACCGATCATTTTTCAGCCATTTAAATCCATCAAACAAATCATTTAGTACATTTTGCAATGTTTTTTTATCAGTATTCTTTTTATTTAAGTTTTTCATAGAAGGTAATATAATCACAGCAATTAATGTAGCAATAAATGAAAGAACATTAATCCAAAGTACTTGAAAGCCGCCAATAAAAGATATGAAAAGCCCAGCTATGATTGGACCAAACAAACTAGCCAATTGATTAACCATTTGATATAAAGAATTAGCCTTCGTTAATGATGGACCTGCGATGTGTGGAATGACTGTAACTGTTGTTACATCAAAAAGCATGGACATAACTGCTAAGATAAAAGTAATTACGTATAAATGCCAGACTTCTAATAGATGTAATGCATGTAAAATTGGTACGAGACTTACTAAAATAATATTGGTAATATCCGCCATCCAAAGTAACTTTTTTCGATCATATCGATCAACTAGTACACCAACTAAAGGGCCAAATAAAACGATTGGCAATACGTTAACAGCAAATAAAGAACTCATAATTACAGCTGAACCAGTTAATTGATAGGCAATCCAAGGCAGTGCAAAAGTATATAGTGAATCCCCGATTCGTGAAATGAGTAAACCAAAAATAAAAATCTTGTATTCTTTAGTAAAAGCTGTCTTTACGGTAAGGCTACGTTCTTGTATAAGTTTCACACTGTTTATACCACCTTTATTATAGAGAAATTTGAAAATAATCCGTCCAATACTTGTTATATATATAATTCTGTAATTTTTTGATGAATCCTACTTTTTACATGTATTTTAAGGAGGAAATAAAAATGAAGAATGTAAAAGCAGTCTGTACTGTTGTAGATAGTATGTGTGACTGAGGGGGATTTAAATTATACAGATAAGTAAACTGTAAAAATATTATGTAAACCAATTATGCGTATGAAGTATATTTTTCTTATAATTTGTATTTTATAATATATAATGGGAATTAAGAACATTTTAGTAGTTGTCGAATGAATTAAGAACGGTTATTTGAAAGGAGTGATGTGTTATGAGCAAACAGCCGAAAATAAAATATGAGGTAAAAATAGTTTGAGAATACGTATCATGCTTCTATAAACTACATACGCTCAAAGCTAGGAGCAGGTCGTTTCGAAGTACCTGAAGAATATGAACTACATGCACAAATTACAAGCGAAACGAATGTGTATGTGTTAGCCGGAATTGCTTTTGCCTTTATTGGCGGGAAAAATGATAAAAGCTATGAAAAATGGAAGAGCACACTAGAATTATATAATATGTGTAAAAAAGCTCTACATAAAGAAAAAAATAAAAGATATCGCACTGTACAATCGTTGTATGAAGATTGGCTGGCATATATGGGGGGAATTGATGGATCATATTTACAAAGAATTAATAGCATAAACATTAACAAAGGGGAAAATACAAAGTGAACGAATCAGAGTATAAAAACTTTTATGATAAAGTAGGAAGAGTAAATGGTTGGGATTTTAGTAAAATAAAATGTGAAACTGTAGGAGATTCATGGGACTTTTACGCGGAAGTGAAAGAAAGATGTAAACCATCAGACACTCTACTTGATGTTGGTACAGGTGGAGGAGAAAATGTACTTAACATAGCATCCTCAGCTAAATTGTTAATTGGAATTGATAATTCTAATGGCATGATTAAAACGGCACATTCCAACTTAAAATTATCAGGTGTACAAAACGTTGAGTTTTTTCAAATGGATTCTGAAGCGTTAACGTTTCCGCTTGCCCATTTTGATATCGCTTCTAGTTGTCACGCACCGTTTATAGCATCTGAGTTAGCAAAAGTAATGAAACAAGGTGCTTTTTTCTTAACGCAACAAGTAAGTGAGAATGATAAATTAAACCTGAAAGAAGCATTTGGCAGAGGACAATGCTTAGGTGAACGAGATGGCACTTTAAAAGAAAAGTATATGGATGAACTTATTAGTGCAGGATTTGATCTCGTGCAAGTACGTGAATATGATGTTACTGATTATTACAGTACGCCTGAAGATCTTATTTTCTTATTAAAACATACGCCTATTATTCCTAGATTTGGAGAAGAGGAAGAGGATTTTACTATTTTACAAAAGTTCATTGAAACGAATAGTTCTGAAAAAGGGATTCGTACGAATTCAAAAAGATTTATGATTATCGCTGTTAAATTATAATATATTTTAGTGTAAAAGCTGCTTTTCATTTAAAGAAAAGCAGCTTTTTGTGTGGAAAAGAATACAGGAAATACTTGAAAATAATAGAAATAAATAAAGTGTAAATTAAAAAATCAAAATATGGAGGATAAATGTTTTGAAACGATATTATATTAGCAATGAAAAAATAAATGTACATATTACTGAATGGGGGAATAATGACAAGCCCGTTATCTTTTGTTTACATGGATTAGGTAGTACGAGTTTAAGTTTTATAGAAATTGCTGAGGAATTAAAAGAAGAGTATAGATTTATCTCCGTTGATGCACCTGGACATGGTAAAACACCCCCATTTGAAAGAACAGAAGATTATGAGATGCACAATTTAGCAAATTGGTTAAATGAAATAATAAATGAATTGAGAATCGAATACTTCTATTTTCTATCACATTCATGGGGAAGTTTTGTAGCGTTATTTTATTTGTTAAATCATCCAGAAAAAGTACAAGGAAGTATTCTTATTGATGGTGGATATCAAACAAAAAGGCTTAAAGAAGAAACGTTGGAAGAAGAAATTGCTTATTATGAAAAGGACTTTGATGAATACGTTTTTAATAATTGGGACGAATTTTTCAAAAGTGAAAAAGCAGCTTATACTAGGTGGTCTTCATTGTTAGAAGTTGCTGTAAAGGATCTAGGGATCGAAATGGATAATAAAGTATGGTGGCATGCCAGGGGAAATACAGCTAGTAATATAATAAGAGGTATGCATAAAGATGAAACAATAGATATATATGAGAAGCTACCGGCTAATATTGTATTACTTCGAGCTACAGTCCCACAAGTTTGGGCGGATTATAGAGATAAGACAGCAAATGTTTTTAAAGAGAAAACGGACAGTATAGTAAAAGTAATTCCTGATACTACACACATGTTGCACTGGGATAAACCAGAAATTGTTATAGCGGAAATAAAAAATAATTGGAGCTAACATATTCATACTAAAGTTGTAGTTTCTATATGAAAAATCCATCCTTCCGTTTGATTTTATCTATTTATAAGTGTAATACAATACGAATAGATAATAAGAAATGAGGGGGAATGTAAAGTGATTACACATCTATCAGATATAAAACTACAAACGGTTTCCATAGAAGGGGTAAAACAAGTTTATAAGGACATATTATCTTTTCCAATAAAAAAAGAAACAGCATCCTTCATTCAATTTGAAGTAACACCTTATACAACAATTAGTTTTCAAGAAGTGTATGAACCAATCGCACCTGCACATTTTGCTTTTGAAATCCCATATTCAAAATTCCATGAAACAGCAAAATGGTTAAAGGACTCTGGATTACTCATTGTAAAATGGCAAAATGGAAATGTAATTGGTGAAGAGAATGGTCTATTCAATTTATACTTTAAAGACGGAGATGGAAATCTACTCGAAATTATCGCACATAGTTATGTTAAAGAGGATGTATTAGTACCACACTCACCTTTAAACATTTTATACGTAAGGGAAATTGGTCTTCCTGTTAAAAGTGTACCTGTTTTTACGGAATGGTTAAAATCAAATCTAAATATGAAAACGATGGAAGATGGGGATATTTTTAACTTTGTTATAGGTGGCACTGCATATATCGTCGCGACTTGGTGGCAGCGACCTTGGATTCCAATTGCGATGAAAGCTTTACCACCGAAAGTACACGTTTCTTTTGGAACACCGGATCCAGCATTTTTACGGCGCATCCAAAATAACTTTAAGAAAAATAATATTCCCTTTGAATGTAAACATAATGAAGTATCATTTATTGAGCAGGGATATACATTTTCTATTGTGTATACACCAGAGTTTCATTCCGATATTCCTAGTAAAATAAACTTACCGCTTTCTATATAGTTATAGAAAGCGGTAAGTTTATTTTGTTTTAAGGAAAATTAAAATCTAGTTATTATGTTGATTTAACATTTGAGCTATTCCTTGACCAAATGACCAATTCTCCATAGGTGTCTCGTGTAGTGTAATGAAAACATCAGCAGTAGAGATTTGTAAAAGATTAGCCGTACTAGTGGCTATAGCTTTATATAAATCTTTTTTTTGATTAATTGTTCTTCCAGGTCCACATGTAATAGAAATATAAATCATATTATTGGATCGTTTTAACGAACCTTTTAAAAGATAAGATGAATTATAAAAAAATTGATGAGAAGGATAAGGTAAAAACATTTGAAAATAATCATTTTCAGGAATATTGAAATGTTCAATTAACGAATGGTGAATTTGATTGCTTACATTTTTTAATAACTTATTATCGGATAATTTTTCAGGATGATAAACAGTGACAAATGGCATAGTAGATGACTCCTTTCCTTTTTATTTCATTTTACTTCTAATATTTCCATTTGTATAATTGAAAATATATTAACTGATTATCAATAAAATCGATGAAGTTGGTGTATGAAATGGAAATAAAAGAGTTACCTACATTTAAAAAAATTATTGAAGAAGGTACGTTTTCACAAGCTGCTAAAAAATTAAACTATGCACAATCAACAGTAACAACACATATAAAAAAGCTGGAAAATGAAATTGGTTTTCTGTTATTTGAAAGAGGATGGGATGCAAGATTAACAGAAGAAGGAAAACTTTTTGCAGAGGAAGTAGAAAACTTATTAACACATTGGGAATATTCTATAACTCAAGCACAACGTATTAGTAATGAAGAGAAAGGAAGTTTGAGAATAGGCCTATTAGAATCCGTTGCTAAAAGGTTAATACCGATAATATTAAAGTTTTTAAATGCTGAAAAACCATATATACATTGTGATTTTGTAGTGGGAAATACAGCACTTTTATCAGAAATGATAGAACATAATAAGATTGATTTTGCGGTGTGCGGAAATAATGAAAATAAATCAAAGGTAAAATTTATCCCAATATGTGATGAACAGATTGAATTTGTAGTGAATAATCCCAAGCATCCTTTGTTACAAAAAGAATCCGTTGAAGCATTTGATATTATAGATTATCCAGTTATTGTAGGAGAAAGTAATTGTTATTCCTATCAATCTGTAAGTTCTTTCTTGGCGGAAAACAATTTATCTTTTAAAAGAATTTACAATTGTAGTGCTTTAAACCTCATTCCAGAAATGCTTTTTGAAAATGCGATAGGAATTATCCCGAAAGGTACAATTTTGAATGAAGAAATACTATCTTTTAAGATTAAGGACTTTAATTCTAAAATCCTGATTGGTATATTAATTTCTACTAAAAATAACAATTATTTAAGTCAAACGAAACAAAACATTATAAACATCATTAAAGAAGCGTTATAAACGCAGGGGAAATAATGAAAAAGCTATATTCAAAAATCTCCTTTAATTTAATAAATAATGGAAACTTGTCTATCATCTCTTTTGGTAGTTCATTTTCCTCTTGGTAGCCTTCAAATAATGCTTTTGTAATAGAATACTCATAGTCAACGATATTCCCATTTCCAGCAAATGAATATTCTATCGCACTATAAATAGGAACGGCTAAATCGAATATGTAAAAATGTTTTTGGAATGAATCCAAGAGAATATCAACTTAACAAAATGCCTATTCAATCATTTGTTAAACTAAATTTAAATAAAGAAGGGGCGTTTAATATGAATATTTCTAGAAAAATAGAGGTTGAGCAGTTACGAAATAGGAAATGTGAGCTATTTGATAAAGAGGTACTTAACATATTAAATGGTCAAGTTATGTATGAAGAATTTAAAAACGAAAAGCTAATGGGTGATTCTGATTATGCCCCATTTAATGAGGCAATGTGTGTGAACTCGGCTACTACTCAAGTTTTTAATGAAGAGTTTATTAAAACAAGAGCGAAAGGACATAACAGTTCAGTAGAAAGTTATATAAAAAAGGTTATAGATCCGTTAGAAAACCTTTTTACGAAAAAGTATAAATGTATTGTTTTATGGTTTGGTGAAGATATGTTTTGCCAAATGAACCTACTTACCATACTTTCTCACCTTGAACAGTCTGCTTATGAAGGGAAGGTATACTTAAATAGCTTTAGAGAGGATGAATTTAAAGTAAATCAAATTGAACTTGAATTGGGGAATTATTCTTCTATATACAATGAAGTATTAGTAAACCATAAAAAGACCTCTCATAAGGTATCACCTGTAATGTATCAGGCTATAGGCTTATTTTTAGAAATGTTAACAGAAGATAATGCAGTAATGAAATTCATCTCTAAAAATAAAGATTTATCAACTCGTGAATTATTAATAAAGCTGTTTTATCTTTTTCCTACAATCGGATATGGAGATTCTCAGTACATAGAACTGATTAATAAAATAAAGAAGAAAACTACACCAAAAATATAGGTGCAGCTTTCTTCTTATAATTGCTCAAGTAATTCTAATTCTTTTTCTACAAATAGCATTAATTCTTTAATTGTTTCACCAGAAAAATCAAAACGAATACCGGCTGCATCATACACTTCTTTTATAGATTGCGAGCTTCCTAGTGATAATGCCTTTTTATAATTTTCTAGTGCTTGCTTAGGTTCCTCTTTATATTGTTTATACATTTGTAAAGCGCCAAGTTGGGCGATCGCATATTCAATATAATAAAATGGTACTTCAAAAATATGGAGTACAGGTAACCAACTCGTTGCTATCCAGTTTTCGTAGCCATCAATATGTATGACGCTAGACTGATAATGTTTTTGAAGTTGTAAGTATTTTTCATTTCTTTCTTCAGAAGTATGACTTGGATTTTCATACAGCCAGTGTTGAAATTGATCGACAATAAGCATAACAGGTAAATATGAAATAACATCTTTAAAGAAGTTAATTTTTGCTTGTTTTAAATCTTTTTTGTCTGTATAGAAGGTATCCCAATAATTAAGCGAGAATAATTCCATTGTCATACTGGCTAGTTCAGCTGTTTCAGCTGGAATTTCTATATACTGTCGTAATTTTAATGGTTTTATGAGTTCGTTATGAATGCTATGCCCCATTTCGTGTATAAAAGTTATAATATCATCTTGTGTATAATTTAAGTTCATAAAAATATAAGATAATTGTGAAGCGGGTAAGTACTCACAAAAGCCACCAGCTGCTTTTCCTTTGCGGCTTGTTAAATCAAGACAATTGTGTTTATACATTCGGTTTAAAATTGCTGAAAATTCAACATCTAGTTTATTAAAGATATGAGTGCTCTTTTCAATTAAATCATTTTCATTTGCAATTGGTTTAAGTACTTTTTGATCTGGAGTTACAGCTGATACATCCCACGGGCGAAGCGTATCCACTTGCAGTTTCTCTTTTTTCTCTAGTAATATTTTATCTTTAAGAGGCACAACATACTTACGTATGGATTCAGCTAGTTCATAGCAATCTATCGCTGAATAATCAAAACGCTCGTATTTTTTGAACATATAATCGCGATAATTCTCTAGTTGAATATTTTTTGCTTTTTGATGGCGAATTTCAATTAATTGATTTAATATGTTTTGGAGTTCTTTTTCAACAGATAAAAACTGTTCAGAAATAATGGTTTTTGCCTTTTTACGGATGTCACGATTCGAATCTTGTAAATACGATTGTAATTCTGTTATCGTTTTTTCTTCTCCGTCCCAAATAGCACTTAATCCTCCAGTGATTTCAAAGTACTCTGTGACTAATTTGTCTTCCTTTATTTCTAATTCGATATTGTCCTCACAAAATAACTTTTGAGCATTTTTTATTTTTGCATCTAATAAACCATATAGATTAGAATCTAATTCCATTCGAAAAGGTGACTCTAAATATTTATTATCCAATAAATTTTGGTACCGCTTTAAAAGTGGCTTTACAAATTGTTGATCATGTTCAAAAGTATCTTTTATTTCTTCATCATCCGTATTACATTGAAAGGCGATATAATGTGATCTTAATTGTTCTTCGATTTCCCAAATCATTTTTGACTGCTCTTTTAACCAATTTTCAAGGTCTAGTTTTGAAGAAATCATTTTGTTTAATAAAGACGAAAGAGTTTTTTCTAATTGTAGTACATTACTAATATCAATCGTATTTACACGTTGCATTATATATCCCTCACTTTTTATGTATTCATGGAGATATTCTATTTATTAATTGTAATTCCCTTTTTAAGAGGAGAAAATGTGAAATAATGTTAAATTATAGAAGGTATTTATATGTGAAAGTAAAAGTTTATCGTAAATGAAAATTTACGGAGGGAAGTGCAATGAAAAGAGGAAAGAAGTTGATTGTATTTTTATTTTCAATTGCTTTATTGTGTGCTTGTGAGCCTGAAATGGAAGAATCTAAAAGTGAAGATTCTATAGTTATGGGTATTGCTACAGCGACAGTCAAGCAGGAATCTTTTTTTAGTGCTGCTATATGGGATGAAAAAGCAAGAATAGTAGATTTAGAGATTGCTGATAGCGAAAATGCTAACGAAATAAAAAAAGAAATTAATAAAAGATTGCAAATTCAAGGAATTATGTCCTATAAAGTAAATATATCTCAAAGAAACAAGGAGATTGTAAATGCAGAACAAAGATGGCAGTTAGTTTTTGGACAGATATTTGATGACGTATTGAGAAAGAATGGATATGAAGGATTTGGTATTCAGCAAATAAATTATAAAAAGAATCAACCTGTTACCATTGATATAAAAACTAAGATTAGCGATGATGAAGTAGGGGCGAGAGAACTTGGACAGAAAATAGAAAAAGAAGTTGAAGGGGTACTTAAAACAGAAGAAGTAAAGAAATGGATTGAAAATGATTCATATGCTATTGGGATTTACGATATAGATGATTGGAAAATTAACTAATTGAGGAATGAATGCTATATGAATGAAAAATCAATATAATTAAATATATAATTACTGAAGGAGGTGTAAGATGTATAAGTATTTACATATTTTAAACGACATAGAAAATATGATTCAAAATGGAGAAATAAGAGAAGGAAAGAAAATACCGTCTATACGGTCACTCGTTACGCAATATGAATGTAATAAGGCAACAGTTATACGTGCTCTTCATGAATTAGAAAAGCGTCACATTATATATTCTGTCCCTCAAAGTGGATACTACGTTGTTAAAAAATCAGAGAGTACTATAGAAAATAACGAGATAATTGATTTTGCCTCCTCAGCACCAGATCCAGATGTTTTTCCGTATTTAGACTTTCAACATTGTATTAATAAGGCTATTGATACGTATAAAAATGATTTGTTTGTATATGGAACACCGAAAGGCTTACCATCTTTAATACCAGTTATTCAAAAACAACTAGCAAATTATCAAGTCTTTACAAAAGAAGAAAATATTTTCATAACATCAGGTGTTCAGCAGGCACTTGCTATATTAACTTCTATACCATTTCCGAATGGAAATGAAACGGTATTAATTGAACAACCAACATATCATCTATATATTGATTATCTAGAAATAAATAAAGTTCCTGTAATCGGTATTAAACGTACGAATGAAGGTATCGATTTGAATGAATTGGAGCAAATATTTCAAACCGGAAAAATAAAATTCTTCTATACGATACCGAGATATCATCATCCGCTTGGAACGTCTTATTCTAAAGATGAGAAAGAAAAAATCACACTATTGGCTAAGAAATACAATGTATTTATAGTGGAAGATGATTATTTAGCAGATTTAGAAACTGATTCAAAAGCAGATCCGTTATATAGCTTGGATAATTGTAGTCATGTCATATATTTGAAAAGTTATTCGAAGATTATTTTTCCAGGTTTACGGGTTGGAGTTGCGGTCATCCCACCATCCATTGCAAATGCTTTCTATACATACAAAAAAATACTAGATATTGATAGTCCGATGATTTCTCAAGCGGCTTTAGAAATTTATATAAAGAGTGGTATGTTTGAACGTCATAAAAACAAAATTAAATCTTCCTATAATGATAGATCTAAAAAACTAGCAGAAGTATTAGAAAGAATGTATAGTGAAAACCCGCATTTATTCACACATAAAAAGCAAAATACAATTGGAATCCATACTTGTTTAGAAGTACATAAAACAAGTATTTCGGACATGTTGATACAAAGACTAAGTGAAATGCAAATCAGTATTGATACGATTGATAAGAATTATGTGAGAGGTTTTCCGAAACAAAGACTATTAAAGTTGAACGTATCGAATGTAAAGGAAGATAGGATTGAAGAAGGAATTCGTAAAGTAATGGAGGAAATCAAACAAGCTGAACGTCTAAATTTTCAATTTAAAAAAGAATAATGCAAATAAGGAGGGTTGTTGTGAGTCGAAAAATAGTAGCTTTTTTTGTAGTGCAATAATAATTGGAGAATGGTAGTTGTTAAATATTATATGGAAGACTTACCTTGGGTTTTAAGTATCTATTCATTAGATTTAAAAAGTGATTCATTAAAATTTGTAAGTAAAGAGTCTATTTCCTTTGAAGAAGGTAAAAAAACAGATAATGATTGGTAATTTTATGATGTATTTAATAGTAATTTATTGAACTTTTGATTAATTAAATGACTTCATGGTTAGTAATCATATTAGAGCTTTGAGATGTATTTCTTATCTAGATTAAGATTTAATTTTGTTTCCTATAAACAAAATTAAATCTTTTTTATGACAAATTTTTAATAGGAGTTTCAAAAGATATTTATAGACTCTTCTTGAAAATTGTAAAATATTTTACTTTTTTCGGAAGGGGTAAACTATATAATAACTGAAGAACAGCTTACAATAGGACGAGGACAAAATTTGCTGAGGTGGCTAAAAACTTAGGGATTGCTACAAGTACTGAGCGTAAATATTGCAATACCTTGAAGAAAGGTGAGTATCCTTTTGAATCCGATAGCAATAACTTTTGAATTTTTTTATAACAACTATACAATGAGGACAATATAATTTAGAGTTAATACAAAGGAAAGGTTGGAGTAACATAGAAAGCTTTTATGAAAGAACTTCAAGGGATAAACAAATGATTACGGTGAATAAGAAAAAGAAAGGGATCGATTGTGAAAATGAAAATTTAGAGGTTATTGGTCGATTGAATGTTAGGTTAAATAGGATATATATGTGTTAGAAATTAATAATTTCAATTAGTTAATAATATTAATAACTTCTTATAAAAATACTTATTTTTGAAGTGTATCAAAAATTTTTTATATTAAATTTAGGTGATTTGTCTAGACATAGAAAAAGCCTACCGAATATATAGGTAAATATAACGTGTAAATTTAAATAAAGAGAGGTTGGGTGGCTATGTATTATCAAAATACTTCTGAATATGGTTATGTAGAGGATTTTCGTCAACAACAATTTCAAAATTTAGTGGGTCAATTATTTACTATTCCACAACCTGTTACATTACCTAATGGGCAAACTCTTCAGGCTGGTACACGTGTTTTTATTCATAGAGTTACTTTTACTCAAACCGGTCAAGAAATGGTTACAATAGTGTTTCCTTCTGGAATTGGTGGTAATGCAGTAGTTGGGGTTACGCAAGTTTCAGGTTCTCAACTTTCAGGTGCACCTGTTCAGTTTTTGCTCCCACAAGGCCAAGGCCAAGGTTTTCAAGGACAGTGGCAAAGAGGATATAGTTATTAAAAAAGTTAAAAAGTGTTTAAGGGTAGTTGGGAATGTGGTGAGTAGTTCAATTTCATACAAAATAGTAAAAACCAAACTAATATTGTAGTTAAATATTGGTTTGGTTTTTTATAAATTTATATCGAGAGATGTAATATAATGTACTTATCTATATTGCTTTATATAAATAAATTTTCCAAGCGGATGTCTTTGATATAAATATTTTCTCGATGGATAAATTGTTTTTCACTGCATTTTCAATAGGGACAGCAGAAAATATGTAACGACCACCCATTTTTTTGAAATGATCTATATTTAGCTCTACATTTTTTAAATGTTTTTTCGAATTTTTCTTAAACATATAGTGTTTTCCAAGTTCATCGGTGAAAATATAACAACGGCCACCCCATTCGTCAAAATACGTACGAATCGTTTTATTTTTCGCTAGTTCCTTCTCAATTATTTTTCGGAATTCATATTTGTAAGATAGAGGATAAAAATTGTTGTATGTGTCAAGTGTATAGAACCCATTGTACTGAGCGATAGCTGGATGTAAACCAATATTAGCGATACGGTACTGTTCCACAGATAAACCTATATACTCTTTTATCTCCTTAAATTGTTTTTCTGCAAAAAATTCCTTTACTGAAGGTTTATTTTGATAAACAATTTCTTCATTTGAATAATAAACAAATGACCAGATACTTATCGCATAGGCCACGTATGTTTCGACACTAATATGATAACAGAGCGCGGAGTAACATGTACGGGGATTTTTTTAATAGGTACAATGGCTTGTGTAAACAGAGAATGGTTTTTGCTCTTTCATTATGTACAAATAGTATATTATCTTTCTCAATGTACATATTAAGTAAAGTGTTTAATATCATACATAAAAGGGGGGATAACATGGGTGAAAATAAGAAAAATGAAGAATTGATTAAATTTAAGAAACAATGGTTTAATGAAGATAATCAACCAGTAGCTGGTATAGAGTTAACTTTACCGCCGGATATAGGCAGCATGTTAGACTCCAAATCAGTTGATGATGAAAGTGGAAAAAGTAATAATGAATAAGTTTAATCTATACGCATCCATTCGGGTGCTTTTTATTTTTTTGAAAATAGAAGATAGATCATCAAATCCTTATTGAAAAAAGATTGAGCTAAATAGATCTATTTTTAGTATATGTAAGTTTGATTTTCATAAAAAAGTTTAATTAAAATTCATTTAGAATGATAAAGGGTTAATAAAAAGAGCGGCTTTTACACCAATCTTTATATTAGATATATGCTTATTATTATGCTATATTCAATGGAGCCAAGATGAATAAGGTAAGTGGTATGAATAGAAGAAAAAACTATATAGCAACAACACCATATAACAACACAAAAAACTTGCCTTTAATTTAATACTAAAATGGATTGAAAATAAGGAGATAGAAACATAATGGAATTTTGGGAATCAAGCTTTGCTGAGAAAAAAACGATGTGGGGATTTGAACCTACAGAATCTGCAATTTTGACAAAAGATTTTTTTCTTGAAAAGAACGTTAAAGACATATTAATTCCGGGTATTGGATATGGAAGAAATGCAAAGGTTTTTATCAATAATGGTATAAATGTAACAGGTATTGAAATTTCGAAAACAGCGATTGATTTAGCAAGAGAAAACGGACTAGAAGATGTTAGTATGTATCACGGTTCAGTAAACGAAATGCCTTTTGATAATAAACTGTATGATGGGATATTTAGTCATGCACTTCTTCATTTGTTGAATGAACAGGAAAGAGAGAAATTTATTGAAGATTGTTATAATCAGTTAAAACCAGGCGGATATATGGTTTTTACAACTGTTTCTCAAAAAGCCCCAATGTACGGAAAAGGAAAACAGCTGGAGCAAGACTATTATGAAATAATGGAAGGCGTAAAAATGTTCTTCTATGATTCTGAATCTATAAAACGAGATTTTAATCAATATGGATTAGTACAAGTTTCGGAAATTGATGAACCAAATAAGAACGTGGTAAATAAACCTTCAATCAATTTTTTTACGATAAAATGTAAGAGAGAACTATAATTAAAAGTTATTAAGAATGATTAAAGATGTTTATATATTGATTATGCACAAATAAAAAGGACAAGCATATAATAGAAGTACCTATTAACTTTAAGTAACCTTAACTTTCTTTAATAGGGTATCTCAAAATCCCCAAAAGAGCACTTGCGGAAACAAGTGCTCTTTTATTTTTTGTTTCATAAATATTTATAGTTGCAAATTTCGTGCAATAAAAATAAATCTGAGAGAAATAATTATATCTTTATTATACGATTATTTCTGAACTACAAACGATATAGCATTTGTTTTTAATTGAATGTGTCTTTCATCACGAACTATATTATAAGCTAATTCTTTTATTTCAACTTTTACTTCTTTCCATCCTTTATAAATGCTTTTTAATAGACGTATTATTTCTTCGGTTGGGAGATTAATTTCAATTAAAGCTTCTAATTCTTCATTCGTTTTTAAATCAATTTCTTGTATGTTAGAGTTAATAATCAAACAATTAATACCGCCGTTTTTTGTCCCTTTTTTCATAGAATGAAGCACGTTTTTAAAATCTTCTTCTGATTTGACATGTTCTAAACTTGATACTGCAACGATATAATCATAAGCGTTAGAGTCAATATGATAGTTTTCAATTGCTGCTTGTTCTGTTTTTATAACCTCGAATACATCATGTTCTTTGCTATAAGTTTGTAGCTTTGTTAAAGCGGAATTAAGTAAATCAACACATGTAACAGTGCCGCTAGTATTTCTTAACTTTTGTGCAATTGGAATGCTATTTCTACCGACGCCAGAGCCAAGATCAAGTACTTGCAAGTTGTTTTGTCCTTCAAAGTGATCCATCAAGTCCATAACTGTTTTAACCGGTTTGTACAGCCAAGAGCCAATTTCAAATAGTTTATATTGTTCATAGCAAAGGTCGTGATATTTCTTTTCTTCTTGTCTTATGTAATCGATACGGTTCACATTGTTTCAACTCCAATATTTTTATTGCAAAATTCATATGTAGGACAACCTTTTATATTTGTTTGAATTCGAAAAATACCACCAGCATGTGGATACTCTTTTAATTCGTCATCCGTCATTCTTGTTCTGGCTGTTGTAACATATAAATCTGTTAAATTAGGTCCTCCAAATGTACATGATGTTACATATAAAGCTGGAATTGGAATATTTAATATTTGTTCTCCAGCAGATGGATTCCATCTAGTTATTTTTGAACCTCCCCAATGTGCAATCCATAAACAACCTTCTTCGTCAATTGTCATACCATCAGGTAGACCATCATTTTCAGAGAAAATGATTACATCACTTGGATTATGAATTTCTCCAGTACGTATATTATATTGATAGCGAACCACTTTTTTAGTAGGTGTATCTATAAAGTAAAAGTATGTATGATCAGGTGACCAAGCAATTCCATTTGATGTATTTACATGTGAAACTTTTTTCTCTACACTTAAATTATGATGTAAACAATACAAGGAACCTGCAGCATTCATACCGTATGTATCTGTAGAACCTGCCCAGAAACGACCAGCTGGATCACATTTTCCATCATTGAAACGATTTTCTATTAAATGTGGTTCAGGGTCAAAAATATGTGTCAGTTTTTCTGTATTTACATTAATAGAATAAAAGCCGTTTTCCATAGCTAAGAGTAGTACATCCTCTAAATATGGAACAACACAGCCAATTTGTTGATTGAGAACAATTACTCGGTTCGTATTAGCGGTAGGATTATATATGCATAATTTTCTCTCTATAATATCAACCCAATATAAAAGTTGCTTTTTTCCATTCCAACATGGTCCTTCAGCTAAACTTGCTTTAGCATCTAAAACTAATTCTATATTACTGAACAAGATGTTCACCTCGCGTTATAAGATATTAATATAATTCGATAAGAATAGAGGTAAACCTTTTAGTCAAAGGATATTAAAATTTATACTGTAGAAAAATGACCTTCTCAAGTGATTAAAAAAGTGTATAAACAAGGAGAGGAAAATGCATATGATGTTTTATGAGATTGTTTGCTTTTCTTGTAAGAATATATTTCGTGTTTACGAAGGCAGTGAAAAATATAAGCGCTTTAAAGAGAAACCAAACGGGGCATATTGTTGTGATGAGTGTAGTCATAAAATTCAATTAGAAGCGATAAAGAATTTTTTTAGGTAATTATATGTTTTAAATTCGGAAAAGTTTGATAATAAAAGTGTTATAAATTATCATATTAAAAAACTAATATTTAAAATGGCATGGAAGAGAAGAGTAGTTAAGAAAGAATATGTACAGAGAGCTCTGGTAGCTGAGAAAGAGCGGTATACATCTTAACGAAAAAAGACTTGGAGCTGCGCAAGGAACTAATTTATTTAGGGATGGTGCGACGGATTCTCCCGTTATAGAGATAGGGTATAAGCATATTTTGCCGTACCTGAAGAGGTTAATATGGTGACATATTAACAAACTGAGGTGGTACCGCGAAGCTAAAAACTCTCGTCCTCAAGATGAATAATCTTGGGGGTGGGAGTTTTTTTATTGCATAAAACTGAAAATACGAAAACAAAAAATAATCGAGGTGAGTAATATATGCATTGGGCGTATGAAGTAGCACATGAATTAATTAGGAAACATCCAAATAAAGAAATGTTTGTTTGTGCATCTGGAATTAGTCCGTCAGGTTCTGTTCATATTGGGAACTTTCGTGAAATCGTAACGACTTATTTCGTAGTAAGAGCACTTCAAGATTTAGGGAAAAAGACTCGTTTTATATTTTCGTGGGATGATTATGATAGGTTTAGAAAAGTTCCAAAAAATATTGATCCATCTTTTGCAAAGTATATTGGTATGCCATACTGTGATATTCCAGATCCGTATGGATGTCATAACTCGTATGCGGAGCATTTTGAAAAAGAGTTTGAAAAATCGCTTCAAGCATTTGGAATTGAAGTAGAATTTATTTATCAACATGATGAATATAGAAGCGGAAGGTATAACGAAAATATATTAGAGGCCTTGTATAAACGAAAAGAAATATATGATATTTTAATGGGTTTTAAAACTAGAGAGTGTAGTGAAGAAGAGCGAGAGAGCTTTTATCCAGCTACATTATATTGTGAGAGATGCGGAAAAGATACAACAACTATTACACATTTTGATGAAGTATTAAAAACAGTCCGGTATGAATGTGAATGCGGAAATGAAAAAGAGTTATCCGTATTAAATACAAATAAAATGAAACTAAACTGGAAAATCGATTGGCCGATGAGATGGATGATAGAGGATGTTATTTTTGAACCGGGCGGTAGAGATCATTCATCAGAAACGGGTAGTTATAATGTATCAAAAGAAATTGCAAGGAAAATATTCAATCGAGAAGCGCCTCATTACGTTGCTTACGATTTTATTGGTATTAAAGGGAATCATGAAAAAATGTCTAGTTCTTCAGGGAATAGTATTACACCAAGCAATTTATTGAAAGTGTATATACCAGAAGTAATTCTCTTTATGTTTGCAAAATACAAACCAGGCGCTGCTTTTCATATTGGGTTGGATGAAGATGTGATTCGTAATTATACAGAGTATGAGCGATTGAAAGATAGTTATGAAAATAAAACGCTCAAAAATGAAGATTTATTTGATGCAATTAAAATCTCTAGAGTTGATAGTGAGATTAAAGAATATCCGAAATTTAATCAAGTAGCAGGAACGTTACCATTATTAAATTTTGATTCAACTATTTTACAGGAGATATTAAAGAAAATAGATAGGAGCTATGCATTAGATGAAATGAGAGCGATAAGTAATCGCGGTAAATGAGGAGAAAAATGCAGAGTTTTACTACACATTAGATGAAAGGCAGAAAGAATGGCTAGTAGAAGTTTGTAAAATACTTCGTTCTAATAAAGATTACTCTAACTTAATGGAGCAATTATATGCAATTTGTCATCATGAAAATAAAAAAATAATGAAAGAAAATCAAAAACAATTATTCACTATTATATATAAGCTCATTATGAATCAATCAAATGGTCCTCGTATACCATTATTAATACATGTAGTAGGTATAGAAAAATTCATCACACTATTAGATTTCTAAAACACAGTTAAAAGCAACGCAAGTACCAAAATTTCTAAGTACTTGCGTTGCAAATTTTACTATCGTGAATACATTTTCGGACATTCATCACCACTTGGTTCATAAAAACAATGGCTTTTAAACTGTCCTACAAATGGCTGATTATACCATTCAGGCGGACAAGCTCCAACTGGACGGAAATACCAAAGAGCCCATCGTGCAGGCCAGCGCCATTGACCTTGTAAAACTTTTCGTGCGATTTCTTTTTCTGATTCACGAGCGCGTTGATAAAAATATCCATATTGTACTGCTTCAAATCCGCCGGGGCTTTGATATACAGCGTCTCGTACGGTACGGAGTTGTTTAAAATCTAAGCAATCACAAAATACACGGTTTACTACAACGCATCCAACTAACTCCTCACCTTGGCGACCTTCGCCTTCAGCTTCAGCACGAATTAATCGAGCTAGTAAATCAACATCACTTTCGTTGTATGGAATAAGGGGCATAGTGATACCACCTTTCTGTTATAGTAAAGAGTGTATGTTATAAAACAATCTGCGTGCTTTTTTACATAAAAATAACATTTAATTTTAAGAGGAGCTTGTATAAAAAAAGCTAATTAGTAATAGTAGATAAATATAAAAGGGAGAGGTATTATGTATCGAATTCATAAAGACCATATCATTTACTCAATGTCACCAGAAAATAAGCCGTGTATGGAAGTAGAAATTGGGAGCAGTCTTGTATTTGAAACATATGATTGCTTTGAAAATCAAATCGATTCTGAAGATGTTGTGTTACAAGAATTAGATTGGAACCGAATTAATCCAGCGACTGGACCTGTATATGTTAAAGGAGCAGAACCTGGCGATATATTAGTCGTAACGATTGAAAAAATTGAAATTGCAGAGCAGGGCGTTTTAACTACAGGTGCAAACCTTGGTGTAATGGGTGATGAGTTAAATGAAAATACAGTGAAAATTGTCCCAATACATAATGAATACGTTTTGTTTTCAAGTGAACTACAAATCCCGATTAATCCAATGATTGGGGTAATTGGTACTGCACCGAAAGAAGAGAGCATTTCATGTGGCACACCGCATGATCACGGCGGGAATATGGACTGTAAAGAAATTAAAGAAGGAACAACATTACTACTACCAGTTAATGTCCCAGGAGCACTATTAGCATTAGGTGATTTACACGCAGCAATGGGTGATGGTGAAATTGGTGTTAGTGGTGTAGAGGTTGCTGGTGAGGTAACGGTAACAGTTCAAATTATAAAAGGAAAACAATGGCCATTACCAATGGCTATTCAAAAAGAAAAAATGATGACGATTGCTTCAGAGAAATTGTTAGATGATGCAGCAAATCGTGCTGTACGTAATATGGTGACATTTTTACATGAAGAATTAGCAATGTCTAAAGCTGATGCAACGCTTTTATTATCGGCAGCAGGTAATTTAAAAGTTTGCCAAGTTGTGGATCCGCTGAAAACAGCGCGTATGGAACTAGGAATGGATTATGTGGAGAAACTAGGATTTACTTTTAGTAAATTTCATATTAAATAGATAAGGGACGAAAAAGGATACTTTTGTATAAAAGCATCCTTTTTTTAATTTACTGATTTTGTGAAAAGAGGTAGTATTTATTTTATATAAGTATATTTGAGATTGTGGATTAAAAAGGAGTTCAATAATGGTCAAAATTATGATTGTAGAAGACGATATGAAAATTGCAGAACTATTATCGACACATGTTGCGAAATATGGTTATCAAGGAGTTATTGTATCGGACTTTCAAAATGTATTAAACATTTTTTTAGAAGAACAACCAGAGTTAGTTTTATTAGATATTAATTTACCGAGTTTTGATGGGTACTTTTGGTGTCGTCAAATTCGGGGAGTTTCAACATGTCCGATACTATTCATTTCGGCCCGTGAAGGCACGATGGATCAAGTTATGGCGTTAGAAAACGGTGGCGATGATTTTATTCCGAAGCCTTTTCATTATGAAGTTGTAGTGGCGAAAATTCGTAGTCATTTAAGACGTGCATATGGAGATTATGCACCGAAATTAGAAGAACGAATGATTGAACAACAAGGTCTTTGTTTATATCCCGAAAGACTTGTATTGAAACTTAGAAATGACGAGATTGATATAACGAGAAACGAAGCCATTTTATTAGAGACATTAATGAAAAATTATCCGCGTGTTGTGAGTAGAGAAGTGTTACTTAATAAATTATGGGATAGTGAATCTTATGTTGATGATAATACATTAAGTGTAAATACAACACGTGTGCGTAAAAAGTTACAAACGTTGCATATAGAAGGTGCGATTGAAACGATTCGTAGTGTTGGATATAGATTTCATATTACTTGGGATAATTGTATAGAAAAATGATAAGGTTGTTTATACGTGATCATATACCACTTATTTGTTTTACCATAATTCAACTACTAGCTATATTTCTCGTATATTGGTTTGATGGGCATAATCATATTACAACGGCGTTATATGCAATGTTTCTAGGTGTTTTCTTTATGGGAAGTTATTTAGTGTTTCGTTATTTTACACATCGTTCTTTTTATGAGCGCCTAGCAAACCCGATGCAATCTTTGGATGAATCTGTTCAAAAATCTGATTTTGCAGCTGTATCGGCTGCTCTTCAAGAACTACTTGAGGTGCAATATCGACATTATCAAAATCAGCTGCAAATGCAAGAGAGAAAAAATAATGACCATTTAACCTTTATGAATCAGTGGATTCATCAAATGAAAACACCTTTATCTGTAATAGAATTAATTACACAGGATGAAGTAGATTCACGTTTTGAAAGTATAAATGAGGAAACTGATCGATTAAAAAAGGGATTAGAAATGGCTCTGTATGTCGCACGTTTAGAAGCATTTACACAAGATTTTTATGTAGAAAGAGTACAACTACATAAAATAGTGAATGATTCGGTACATGAGCATAAACGTTTCTTTATCCGGAATTTTGTATATCCAGAGCTTGAAATTGATAAGGACATTACTGTAGAAAGTGATGCGAAATGGTTACAATTTTTAATCGGACAAATACTATCGAATGCGATTAAATATTCATCAGGTAGTAGAGAGAAAATTAAAGTGAAAGCTTGTAAGGAAGGTAATAATGTTATACTTGAAATTGCTGATAATGGTGTAGGTATACCGAAGCAAGATTTACCAAGAGTATTCAAACCTTTCTTTACAGGAGAAAACGGTAGAGATTTTAAAGAATCAACTGGAATGGGGCTATATCTCGTATATGAAATTACGAAGCAATTAGGACATAGTGTAGAAATCTATTCAGAAGTTGGTAAAGGTACCGTTGTACGTATTATATTTTTTAATGTGTAAAATGACTCAGGCTAAAGAACTTTTGAAATAAGTTTTTTAGCCTTACTTTATATGGATTAAATGAAATGATATACAAGACTGGTATGATTCTAATAAAAGGTCGTGTAAGTATGTGTAATGACACAATAATAAATAAGGCTGTTAAATGAGAGGGATTTAATAATTTATTAATATATAAATAGTTTATTGTAAGAAAAAAGCTCGCCCTTTAAAAGAGCTAGCTTTATGAATTTTAATTAAGTAAACAAACTTAATAATTTATATCCAATTAATCCCAAAATAGTGATAGGAATCATCATTAAGAAAGAAGAAATTCGATGAGCATTAGAGCGTTCTAATACAAGAATCAAGATAATCCCGACTATGACTTCGGTATATCCAACAGGTAACATGTGACTATAGTCTTCAAAATTTAAAAGAATGTGAAGTCCATCCGTTACAAAAACTCCACTAATAAGTGAGCTTCCGAATTTATGAAGTGGATTTGTAGTATCTTTCCATAGAAAACCTGCAATTCCAAAGATAGTTCCTCCTATACATGCACATACAATCCATACAGATATAAAATAAATAGAGTGAGCTATATTTTTAATAACTATTGCATAACCATAGTAGCCTAATACCATTCCGAATAGTGCAAGGATACCAGAAAGTATAGCTGTACGCTTAGAATAACTAAAGCTAGCCACAAAAAAGGATGGAACTAACCAAACGCTTCCTAGATTAGCTAATGAATTCCAATGTCCAGGAAGTATACTTTGCCCCAATTTAGTTAGTATACCAACAATTATCCCTACTATAATCGGGATGAGAAAAATCATTAAAAACATATTTAACTTTGTGATTTTTAATGTCCTGTCCATAAAATCAATCCTTACATTAATATTTTCTGTAAAAATATAATAGTTTATTAAAAGGGGATAATCAACAATAAATTATCGATAAACAATAATTTATTGTTGGGTAATGAATAATATTTTGTTTTTATACGAAATTTATCCCGCTTTAATGGGCAGTAAGACCCCACCTCAAAATTCAGCGAAAGCAAAGAAATTAGGTGGGGGTCGGGCTGCCCATAAAAGTCCGATTGGTTCAACTAATAATCAGTGGGGATGAAGAAAACCCCCACTGATTAAAGTTTCACTTTATATAAGAGAGCGTGCTTAGAAGTTTACTATTGGGGAAATCTAAAGGACGTAGTACAATCAATGTAATTTGTGCTTGTTCAATATGAAGCTAAGAAATGATAAATAAGCCTAAAAGAAAGCAATCTTTTTAACAGCACAAATAATTGCATTTACTCATACAGTACTAGTATGGTACAATATGGTTATTAACGACGGAAAGGAATGATGGGTGGACGATGATTAACTAATCTTATTTTTAAATGTTGAAATTCAATAAATTTCAATTTCTAAAAAATAGGATTAGTCTGCCCAATTCCAAACAACGGTATTGCTATTTATATTGCGCAATAGCTTATTTGGGTATAAATAATGTAATGACTAATCCTGCCAAATTTATTTGGGAGGATTTTTTTATTCTCCCTTAATGAAAGGGATCGATATTTATGAAAGAACTATTAAAATTAAATGATGTTTATGTTGAAATAAAAGAAAATATGTTGTTAGAGAAAATGAATGTGACAGTAAAACAAGGGGATGTTATCGGATTAATCGGTAAAAATGGTGCTGGTAAATCAACGTTACTTCAATTAATAAATGGGAAGATTGAACCTTCAAAAGGTACTGTTGAATGGATGCAAATGAATATGACAACAGCATATGTTGAGCAAGAAATAGAATCTTTTATTAGTAATGATGTAATTGCAAAAGAAGCAGAACTTCTTGCGAAATGGGGCGTGCCAACGAACGATTTTCATACTTTAAGTGGTGGTGAAAAGCTGAAAATTCGATTAGCAAAAGGATTTGCTGAAAATCCTAATGTCTTAATATTAGACGAACCGACAAATCATTTAGATGAGATCAGTACGGGATTTCTCATTAAACAAATAAAAAACATGAAAGGTACAGTTATCGTTGTATCGCATGATCGATATTTTTTAGATGTTGTCGCAACAAAAATATGGTCAATTGAGGACAAAAAATTAATTGAGCATAGTGGTAATTATACGAGCTACATGAAAGCACGTGAGCAAAAAAGAAAGTCGCAGCAGCGTGAATATGAAAAGCAGCAAAAAAAGATAGAACAAGTAGAAACACATATAAAAGAATTGAGTTCATGGTCACAAAAGGCACACGCGCAGTCTACAAAACAAGAAGGTGTGAAAGAATTCTATCGTGTAAAAGCGAAGCGAATGGATGCACAAGTGAAGTCAAAACGAAAACGACTTGAAAAAGAGCTGGAGAAAGCGAAAGTAGAACGTGTGAAAGAAGAGTATTCAGTTGAATTTTCTATTCAAGCGAACAAAAAAGTAGGAAAACGTTTTTTAGAAGTGAAGCAATTAAAAAAAGACTTTCATGGGAAAGTATTATTTGAAAACGTTAATTTTACAATTCAGCACGGTGAGAAAGTTGCGATTGTTGGACCAAACGGTAGTGGGAAAACAACATTACTGAAGATGATTATGGGAACGGAAACTGCTGAAGGAGAAATATGGATTTCACCATCTGCGAACATCGGCTATTTAACACAAGAAGTTTTTGATTTACCGCTTGATAAAACACCAGAAAATTTATTTTTTAAAGAGACGTTTGAAGAAAGAGGAAAAGTCCAAAATTTAATGAAACATTTAGGGTTCCAAGCTTCTCAATGGAAAGAGCCGATTGAGCATATGAGTATGGGAGAAAGAGTAAAATGTAAGCTAATGGCTTATATTTTAGATGAAAAAGATGTACTCATTTTAGACGAACCGACGAATCACTTGGATCTACCTTCACGTGAACAACTTGAAAATACATTAGCTGAGTATAACGGAACATTAGTAATTGTTTCTCACGATCGATATTTTCTAGAGAAAACAACTAACACAAAACTCGTGTTTTCAAACAATACGATACAAAAGCAGCTAGAAGAACCTACTAAAACAAGAGATAATATTGAAGAGCTACGTTTAACGTTAGAAACAGAGAGACAAGAAGTATTAGGGAAATTAAGCTTTTTAACTTCTAACGACAAAGAATATAAAGAACTTGATGAACGATTTATAGAACTTACGAAGCAGATAAAGGCGCTATAACGTAAATAAGGGGGATTAACATGGGAGAAGAGAGTTCAACTAAGTTATTTAGAATAGATTGTGGAGATATATACTTGCAAGAGTTTATGATCAAAGATGCAGAAAGTATTTATAAAATAGCCAATCAACCGGAAATAGAACAGTTTTTACCAGACTGGAAATCAACGAAAGAACAAAGGGTGGATTGGATTGTAAATTATGAAATACCAGCAAATAAAGCATTTCTTGAGGCAGTGAAAACTACGAATAACATAGATAATCATATGTTAAAGCTAGGAATATTTGAGGAAGCTACAAATGAATTCATTGGATGGTGCTGCACAGGCATGAAAGAAGAACTCCCTTCACCAAACAGAGAAATAATGTATGCTATCTCAAATGAACATCAAAATCATGGCTATGCTACAAAAGCGACTAAAGGTTTAATTGACTATTTGTTTAAAGAAACAAATTTAATTGTCCTCAACGCAATTGCTTTAATTAACAATGCACCATCAAATAAAGTTATTAAAAAATGCGGGTTTACTTATTTGAGTGAACAGAAGATAGAAAATCAACTATATAATCACTATGTATTGAGTAAATCTGAATGGATAAAAAATATTGCTCTGTAAAAGGAATTAATATGAAATCATAAAAAAGCTTAGAGCTAAAACTCTAAGCTTTTTTATATTCATTTTATCCCGCATTAACGGGCAGTAAAACCCCCACTGATTAAAGTTTTACTTTATACCTGCTAACATATGAAAGGTACAATTGTAATGACTTCTTGAAGGAATTGCTTTTCAACAAAATAGGGAAATCAAGCTGTACATAGGATATCCAGTTGAAAATCATTTATGAAAATAATATTGGGAAATTTTGTAGAATTTATGTATCAATGATAATACAAATTTCTTACTCAAATCATTCTACAGATGAATTACTTGAAAAATGGAAGGGAAAAGAAGAATTTAGTCTTAGTCAAAAAAAATTGCTGGTAAGTCTATTAAAGAGCTACATATAAAACTTACGGTTGAGTGCTAGTAGATTAAATCTTTAAGCCAGGAATTAGTTTAAATGAGGGAGGGGAACACATATTATAATTTGGTTTCGTAACTTGCCACAAATAAGTATGGATTTTTCAGAATGGACTCCTTTTATACAGAATAATTGGTACCGAAAACATTATATGAAGTTTGTATATATACTCCAGATAATTATTTTTCTAATACCTTATTTCTTTGAAACAGGTTTCATTCATATTAATATATTTTATCTTATCATAATAGGTATCTTAGTCTTCATCATTCACGAATGTCTACACATTTTAGTAATAAGTAAAAAAGGGGATATTAGCTTAACATTTAGTAAAAGATTTTTTTGGTTAAATACAAATGCAGTCTTATCTAAAACGAGATTTTGGGTCTTTATGAGCTTGCCTATTATTGTATTATCAGTAGTTCCTGCCATGATGTCATTCTTTGTATCAGGAAATATTAAATCAATTTCATTATTTATATGTTGGATAAACACATTCATTTCCACCTCAGATATTTACAATTCGTTTTTGATTGCAATGAAACCGAAGCGCTCATTTTTTTGCAGAGGTTATTATAAAGTGAAATAGTATTTAATAGGTAACTCAAATATGCTTCAACTACATACAACACTTAAAATATAATATTTGAAAGTAAAAAGACCGATAAAAAAATCGGTCTTTTCATATTAATAAAATAAAGATTAGAAAATAGCATTGTAATTCAAACCAATATGCAAATATTATAAGATAGATATGCTTTGTTTATAGATTGAAAATAGGTTTGTTATCAGTTTTTTTAGAAATCTTACAAGCGTGTAAGATAAATGAAAGATGAATCAATATGAGCTGTAAGACAATTCATTTACACTCTATAGTGAGCAGTGGAAATGAAGGGAGAATATAAATGGAAATTTTGCAGGCAAATAGTATTAGTAAAGTATATAAAGGGAAAGTACCTTATAAAGCATTAGTAGATATTGATTTATCAATTCAAGAAGGTGAATTTGTAGGAATTATGGGCCCGTCAGGTAGTGGGAAAACAACGTTATTAAATATGGTATCTACTATTGATTCTCCATCATCGGGAGAAATATTTATTAATGGCACAAATCCTTTTCAATTATCATCAGAAGAATTAGCGTTATTCCGCAGAAAACAATTAGGATTTGTATTTCAATCATTTAATCTTCTTAGCACACTTACTGTAAAAGAAAACATCGTATTGCCGATGACTTTAGATGGTGTTTCCGTCCGAGAAATGAATAAACGAGTGGAAGAGATTGCAGAGAAGTTAAACATTACTGATATATTGAGTAAAAGAACGTTTGAAATATCAGGGGGACAAGCTCAAAGAACAGCAATGGCTCGCGCAATCGTTCATAAGCCGCAATTATTACTTGCAGATGAACCTACAGGGAATTTAGACTCTAAATCTTCAAATGATGTAATGGAGATGCTTGATACTCTAAATAAAGAAGAAAAAGCTACGATGATGTTAGTTACTCATGATCCGTATGCAGCGAGTTTTTGCAGCCGAGTAATCTTTATTAAAGATGGTCAACTATATAACGAAATTTATTGCGGTGAAAGCAGGCAAGCGTTTTATCAAAAGATTATGGATGTCCTTTCTTTGTTAGGAGGGAAAAGGCATGACTTTTCGTCAGTTCGCATTTAATAATATTTTTCGCAATAAGCGTACATATACTGCTCATTTTTTAAGTAGTGCATTTTCTATTATGATTTTCTTTACGTATGCTCTTTTATTATTTCATCCTGATTTACAAGGTGAGTTGAAATCGACAAGTGCAACAATAAGTGCATTTGGTACATTGGGATTTTCAGTTTCGCAAGGATTGATTTTTGTATTTTCATTTTTCTTCATTTTATATTCAGTTAGTTCGTTTTTAAAAACGCGTAAGAAAGAATTTGGCATTTTAATGATGCAAGGTATGTCAATGAGACAGCTTAAGAAATTATTATTAATTGAAAATATGTTGATTGGACTTGGTTCAATTTGTATAGGGATTTTCATTGGACTCATATTTTCTAAACTAGTCTTATTGATAAGTGCAAGTGTATTAATGATTAATAATGGGTTACCTTTTTATATACCAGTGCGGGCTGTATTATTAACAGTTATCACATTTATTTTCTTGTTTTTAATTGTTTCATTATTTACATTCAAAATGATAAAAGTAACGGAACTTGTGGAACTTATTCGAGCAGAGGAAAAGCCAAAACCTGAACCGAAATCTTCAGTTTTATTATCGCTACTCTCTTTAGTTAGTATAGGGTATGGATATTTTTCAGTATTTCGCTTCATACCAAGTAACAATTTTATTACGCTTGGAATAGGTGTGCTTCTAGTTATTATAGGAACGTACTTTTTATATACACAGTGTAGCGTTTATATATTGCACCTTTCTAAAAGGAGAGAATCTTTCTTTTTAAAGAGAACAAATATATTAACATTTTCTGAATTAATTTACCGTATGAAAGATAATGCAACGATGTTTTTTATAGTATCTATTATTTCAGCAGTGGCATTTACAGCAATCGGTACAACAACTGCTCTTGGGAATAGGAATTTAGTATGGATGACAAATCCATATACATTTCTGTATGAAAGCTCTGAAAATAACAAATTGGTAGATAAACATCTCTCAATGATAAAAAAACATCTCGCGGATGCAGATATTCCGTACCGAATGGCTTCATCTTCAAATAAATTTACAGAAAGTAACGTAAATGTATTGAAGTTAAGTGAATATAACGAACTTGCGAGGACACTTGGGTATCAACAAGAAACGATTGAAAAAGACGATGAAATCTTACTAATCCCTGGAAGAGTCTCACAAAAACAAGAATTTAAAAATGGTAACTATAAAAAAAATATTGAAGTCATTCAAGGAGATTGGACAAAGACATTTCGTGTGAAGAAAACTGTAGGGAATTTAGTTTTACCACATGATTCTAGTAGTATTTATATTGCTGTTCAAGATCATGTGTATGATGAAATTCCTCTGATGAGTAATACAGAGGATGAAAATATTCAACATCGTACTTACGGATTTGTTGTAGATGATTGGATAAAAACGAAAGAGATTTCAAATCAATTAAAGAGTCTATTCGATAAAGATCTTAGGGACAGAGATTTCTACTTTGAAGCTTTAACATTAAACTTGTTGGAAGCAAAGCAAAAGAATGGTTTATTACTTATGGTAAGTGTTTTAGTCGGAATCGTGTTCTTTACATTTGCTGCTAGTTTTATTTATTTCCGATTATATACTGATTTGGACCGTGATCAACAACAATATAAAATGATTTCGAAAATGGGATTAAGTAAACGAGAGTTAAAAAAAATTGTAACGAGACAGTTAGTATTAATGTTCTTCTTACCAATTATCGTTGCAGTGATCCATACTGTAGTTGCGTATACGGCACTGCAACAATTAGTCAGTTTTTCTATTTTAAACAGCTCTATCGTTATTTTAATTTCATTTATATGTATACAAGTTTTATACTTCTTTATCACTCGTTGGCGTTACCTACAAAAGCTTTATAAAACTATGGAGCAATAAAGGATATCAACTAATAAGATTAAAGAAAAGTATGTGAAAAATGATATGAATTATGAAAGGAATCGTGATGAAAAGAATATTAACTATTTTTATGTTAACTATAATACTTTTAATAAGCTTTAGTGCATGTTCTAAAAAGGACAACTCATTTCCTGCAAACGGTGTATTAATTATTGGAGATGAAAATAATATTTCACCAATTATTAATCGTTATCAGGAAATTACGAAAGAAAATGAAGTGTTTTCTGTGAAAAAAGGGGAAGTTGGAAATGGAAATGTCTTAATTTTAAATGAATCTACAGCACAAGCATTGATTAAAGAAAAACTTTTTCGAAAACAAGATAATGGCTCCAATTATATTATAGATACATTACCGAAATTCCCAAAAGAAGGGTCACTATTATTTACAAGTGAAGACGATAAGACTATGAAAAGTATTAAAATAGGAGAGAAAGAGATTCCTGTTACATACAATAGTGATGCTTGGATAGGTAACAATCGTAAATATTCAACGGAATGGTATATGATTGTAGCAAAAGATAGTGTGTATAAAGAAATAAAGGTAAATGAAATGAAAATGCATCTTCTTCGTTTGAAAAAATCTCTAGGTGACGAAAAACCTAAAATGTCGACAGATAATACATTGGTTAATGAAAATATCAAAGTAAAAAAACTAATTAAAGGTTTGGAAGGAAAAGTATCTTTCCAGTTTGTAACGATTGGAGAAAAATCATAAAAAAAGAGTTCGAGGTTGATAGAAACTTTATCACCCCCGAACTCTTTTTAGTTTGTAGACCAATCAAATATTATGCTTTACATTACTTCATTTAATCGAGTCTCGTTTGTTTCCTCAATCGCATTTGAATTTTGAACTGAATTATTTTGGGCTTCTTTTTCTTTACGAGCCTTTTGTAGCATTTCAAGGATGATCCATAAAGGAACACCTTTATCCTTTAACATCTTCCATAAATCTAATTCGTTAAATTTATGCTCAGGCTGTTTCATTTCTTTTTCAGATGAACGAATATCAAACTTGATAGGATCATTTACTTTCTTACTTTCAAGTTTAGTAGAAGAGATAGTATTATGCTCAAGAGTAGATGAAGTTATTTTAGTAGGTTGAGATAATGTATGAATATTTGATCCGATTTGCATGTTTTTTCCTCCTTTTTCAAGCAATGAGATTAGTTTTCTTATGGTTTTTAAATCTTTTTAACATGAGGAAACTATATCTAATTATAAATTCTAATAAATAGATTTACAAGTTGTATTGTAAAAAGTAAATATTTACTTGAATTAATATTTATCAACATTTGTATATGTTTTCTATATATACAACGTATATAAAATACTTTACATTATGTTTAAGTTGTTAAATTATTCTGTTAATTTTTCGAAAAGAAAAATGTAAACGTTTTATTAGGGGGGGAGAAAGTATGGGGAAGTTATTTTTAAAAATATGTTTTTTCGCATTAGTGACCGTATGTTCATTCGCAGCGAAAATATCATACGCTGAAGAAAGGCAACAAAATAATTATCCTATCATATTGGTGAATGGATTTGCTGGATGGGGTAGGGAAGAAATGCTGGGCGTAAAATATTGGGGTGGTGTTCATGATATACAGGAAGATTTGAAACGAAATGGTTATACGGTACATACCGCAGCTGTTGGACCTGTTTCTAGTAACTGGGATCGTGCATGTGAATTGTATGCACAAATTAGCGGTGGGACAGTAGACTATGGTGCAGTCCATGCTGAGAAACATGGACATAATCGTTTTGGCAGAACTTATAGTGGTTTTGCGCCGAATTGGAGTGAAACAAGTAAAGTTCATTTAGTTGGACATAGCATGGGTGGACAAACGATTAGAACATTAGTACAGCTATTAAAAGAAGGTAGTTTTGAAGAAAAGAATTATGTGAAAAATCACCCAGACACCAAAATATCACCACTATTTGAAGGCGGAAAATCATATGTTCATAGTGTTACAACATTAGCAACCCCTCACAACGGTACAACACTTGCGGATGGTAGTCTTCTACTACCGTTCGTTAAAGATTTACTCATTACAGCTGCAAGCTTTGGAGGAAACAATAATTTATCATTATATGATTTTAAATTGGATCAATGGGGTATAAAGAAGAATGCTGGAGAGTCCTATTTCCAATATAGTAATCGTATTCTAAATAGTTCACTTTGGAAAAATACAAAAGATATAAGTCAATGGGATTTAAGTACAGATGGTGCAAAGGAATTAAATAATTGGGTAAAGACGCAACCGGATGTGTATTACTTATCCTATAGTGGACATGCATCACAAGCAGCACCTATAACAGGTTTACATTTACCTCATATAACGATGAATAAAGTGTTGATGGGGAATGCATTTTTCTTAGGTTCGTATGCGAGATATGAAGAAAACCGTCCGTTAGTTGATACTTCTTGGTGGCAAAATGATGGTGTAGTAAATACAAATTCCATGATTGCACCATCTTCTAATGTTGCTGTAAATAATAATGAGTCATTACAGGTTGGAAAATGGAATCATATCGAAACGAAAGCGAATTGGGACCATCTCGACATGGTAGGGTTAAGTGTTTCAGACTCGTTAGGTTTTTCTAGCATTCAAGAGTTTTATAGAACAATTGCTGAAAAGCTATCACGTTTACCGAAATAGGTAATAATAAAGCGCTCTCGATGGAATTCGAGAGCGCTTTATATTATATTGAAAGAGGGATTTGGTAGAAAAATATGGGGGGATATTATGAAAATTCAAGTTGTATTATCAGGATACGGAACAGTAGGCAGAGAGTTTATAAAATTATTAAATGAAAAATATTCATATATATATGAAACATATGGGATTCAATTAGTTGTAAGTGGCGTATTAGGAAGAAATATTGCAATACATAATGAAGAAGGCTTATCTCTTCATCATTTATTGATGTATGGTGGCGGTACCGCTGCAATTGAAAAATATTTAGAGTATCATCCGAAGGAACGTGCAACAACTAGCATAAGTGGTACTGTATTGGTAGAATCAACGGTTACAAATCTTAAAGATGGAAATCCAGGGAAACAATATATGAAACAAGCGATTGAGAAACAGATGGATATAGTAGCAATTTCTAAAGGTGCGCTCGTTACAAACTGGAGAGAAATAAATGAAGCAGCAAGAGGCGCAAATGTACGAATTCGATATAGCGGTGCAACAGCCGCTGCACTACCGACACTAGATATCGGACAATTTAGTTTAGCCGGTTGCAGTATTGAAAAAATAGAAGGAATATTAAATGGAACAACTAATTATATTCTTACGAAAATGTATGAGGAAGATATGACATTTGAAGAAGCACTGAAAGAAGCACAAAATAAAGGAATTGCTGAGACAAACCCTATATTAGATATAAGTGGTTCAGATAGTGCGTGTAAATTGTTACTTTTGACAAACAGCTTAATGGAAACAGAGAAAACACTTACTGATATACATATAAAAGGAATCGAGCACGTTACAAAACAGCAAATTCGAAATGCTAAGGAACAACATAAAATTATTAAATTAATAGCATCAACATATAAGGATGAGGGAGGCAATGTGAATTTAAATGTTGAACCGTGCCAAATAGAAAAAGATCATCCATTAGCAAAAGTAAATGGAACCGAAAAAGGAATTACGTTCTTTACAGATACGATGGGACAAGTTACTACAATTGGCGGGGCTTCTAATCCACGAGGCGCTGCAGCTGCAGCTTTAAAAGATGTAATTAACTTATATCGAAAAGATTTGTAAGACCGTACCGCCCTTTATAAAAAATACATATGTCGTGGACCTTTTGAGAATGAAATAAATATGCAAAAATGATTGCAGGGGGTAAGGAATTGTTTAAGGATTTTAAAGTTGTTAAAGATCGTCCCGTTTATATTCAATTAAAAGACTATTTGAAAAAGATGATTATGAAAGGGCATTTGCTCGGGGATCAAAAAATCCCATCAACAAGGGAACTAAGTGAATTACTAAGTGTGAGTAGAAACACTGTACTCGCTGCTTATGCAGATTTAGAGCAAGAAGGACTCATTTATGCAGTTAAAGGAAAAGGGAACTTTGTTGCGAAGGTGGATATATCTAACACTTCGTCTGTTGAAATAGATTGGAAAAATAAACTTAATACAGTGACCGCATTAGCGGACGAATTAGATTTAATGAAACATGGTGTTCGTTGGGAAAAGGGAATGATTGTTTTTAATAGTATAGCCCCGGATGAGAAGCTATTTGATGTTGAAAATTTCAAAAGAGCTTTTCTTACTCGTATGTCCATTGAAGGGGACATCGTATTGAACTACGGATATGCAAAGGGATATAGACCGTTAATGAATTATTTACTTCATTACATGGAAATGAAAGGTGTAGACATTTCGAATAAAGATATTCTAATTACAAATGGATTTACAGAAGGATTGGATATTGTACTCTCTTCTCTATCAAAAAAATCCGGTCGTGTCATTTGTGAGAATCCAACTCACCATGCTGCACTTAAGCTTTTCCGTTTACATGGACTTGAAGTTCATGGGATTGATATGCATGAGGATGGTATTGATACGAATGAAGTTGAAAAAAGTTTGCGTGAAAAAGATTTTGATTTTGCTTATTTAATTCCTTCTTATCATAATCCAACCGGTATTGTTACGAGTTCAGAGAAAAGAACGGAATTGATGAGGTTATTCTCAAAATACAACGTTCCTATTATAGAGGACGGATTTAATGAAGAATTACGTTATTCAGGTTCACATTTAGCTCCATTATTAACTTTTGCGGGAGCTGGCAATAATGTGATTTATATTAGTAGCTTTTCAAAGGTACTTTTCCCTGGTTTACGTGTAGGCTGGATTATTGCAGATAAAGAGCTGATTCATTATTTAGAAAGCGTAAAAAGAGCAAGAACGATTCACACATCTACGCTAGATCAAGCTGTTCTGTTTCAATATTTACATGAGGGATATTTTGAAAAATATTTAAAAAAGGCAAGATCTGTTTATAAGAAAAAATATGAGTTAGCTGTCGGGGCATGTAACCAGTACATTCCTTTTAAAAGAATGACTGGAGATGGTGGGCTGCATTTATTTATAGAGCTAGAAGAGCATATGAATGCCCGCACACTTTTACAAAAGTGTTATGAGAAAGGCGTTACGTTTTCACCTGGAGATGTTTTTTACTCTGATGGAGAAGGAGCGAATACTTTCCGATTAGGGTTTTCACGCTTGAAAGAAGAAGAAATAGTTCGGGGAATTAAAATAATTGGTGATACATTAAAAAATGAAATTTGGAGTTGAGAAAATGAAAATCGGTGTTATTATGGGCGGGGTATCGTCTGAAAAACAAGTTTCAATTATGACGGGGAATGAAATGATTGCTCATTTAGATAAAAATAAATATGAAATAGTTCCAATTACATTAAATGAAAAAATGGATTTAATTGAAAAAGCGAAAGACATTGACTTTGCGTTGCTCGCATTACACGGAAAATACGGAGAAGATGGGACAGTTCAAGGAACACTGGAGAGTTTAGGGATTCCTTATAGCGGAAGTAATATGTTATCTAGCAGTATATGTATGGATAAAAATATTTCGAAAAAGATTTTACGTTATGAAGGTGTAGAAACACCAGATTGGATTGAACTTACAAAAATGGAGGATCTAAATCTTGATGAGTTAGATAAGTTAGGATTTCCATTAGTAGTAAAACCAAACTCTGGCGGATCGAGTGTCGGAGTGAAAATCGTTTATAATAAAAATGAATTGATCTCAATGCTAGAAACTGTATTCGAATGGGATTCTGAAGTAGTAATTGAAAAGTATATAAAAGGTGATGAAATTACATGTTCAATTCTGGATGGAAAACAGTTACCTATAGTTTCAATTCGACATGCAGCCGAGTTCTTTGACTATAATGCAAAATATGATGATACTAGTACGGTTGAGGAAGTTATCGAACTTCCAGCAGAAATTAAGGAACGTGTAAATAAAGCTTCACTGACTTGTTATAAAGCATTAAAATGTAGTGTTTATGCAAGAGTTGATATGATGGTGAAGGACGGAATTCCATATGTAATGGAAATTAATACATTACCAGGGATGACACAATCAAGCCTATTGCCCAAAAGTGCAGAAGCAGCGGGAATTAGTTATAGCAAACTATTAGATATGATTATTGAAACATCATTAAAAGTTAGAAATGAAGAAGGGTTTTAAGGAGATTATATAACGAATTCTTTTGACAGTTTCACGAAGTATGCTATGATGAATACATTATAAAAACAAAATATTTATCCACTAGGGGGGCCTTTTATAGGCTGAGATCAAATGTGATTTTGAGACTCTTAGTACCTGATCTGGTTAATGCCAGCGTAGGGAAGTGGGAAAGACGTTGCTATTTAATGAGTAAATAAATACTGTCGATTTCACTTTCTTTACGCCTGTAAAGAAAGTTTTTTTATTTTACAGCTTTAATAATTGTGGATAAATACTTATATTTTATATATTATTGGAGGGATTTAAATGAATTTTTCACAATCATTACGTAAAGAAGTAGATTCAATTTGGGAAGCGAGTTTTAACCATCCTTTTGTAAAAAAACTTGGTGAAGGAACGTTAGATTTAGCTAGTTTTCGTTATTATGTGCTTCAAGATTCATATTATTTGAGTCATTTTGCTAGAGTACAAACTTTAGGAGCTGCAAAAGCTCTTGAATTAGAGACGACAGCTCGTATGGCACATCATGCTCAAAATACATATGAAGCAGAGTTATCTTTACATGAGAATTTTGCTAAAAAACTAGGGATAACGAAAGAAGAAAAAGATAATTTTATTCCTGCGCCAACTGCATATGCGTATACTTCACATATGTATCGTGCTGCGTATGAAGGGCATTTAGGAGATATCATTGCAGCAATTTTACCTTGCTATTGGTTGTATTATGAAATTGGCGAACGCTTAAAAGAGTGCCAGCCGGAAGAGCCAATTTATAACGAATGGATTTCTGCTTATGGATCTGATTGGTTCCGTACGCTAGTTGAAGAACAAATTACACGTTTAGATACTATCGCTGAAAAAGTAACAGAGGCAGACCGCAAACGTATGAAACAGCATTTTATTATTAGCAGTCAATATGAATATTCATTTTGGGAAATGGCTTATACATTAGAAAAGTGGCCAGTGGATACAGACGTAAAAGATGTAATTGGATAAAGAATAGAAGTAATGTTATAGATAGGTCTGGATCATACCTATCTATATATTTTTTCTTGTCAAATTTGCGTAAAGTCATTAGTGCTACGGATATGGCGAAATAGAATATCGATAATTTAGCTCATTTACTTGTTTACGCATTAACTGGATAAACTTCTGTCACATTTATTTTACAATTAAAGAACGTAAATGTTGGTGGTATGAAGTTAAATAAGAAAAGAAACCCGAGCTATTAGCTGTAACGGAGTTGTTTTTTCTTCGCAGGAATTCCTAAATTATCATGGAGTGTTGTTAATACGATATGCAAATATGCATATCGTATTTTTTTGAGTTCTTTATGTGTTAAAATTAGATATGAAGATATGGAAATATAAAGAAGCAAAAGCAGGAATATCCAATGAATTTTGAGAGGTGTTATATGTTTACAAATAAGAAATTAATTCGATTTGGTTTATCGTTGTTTGTATTTTTAGGGATAATTAATTTTACAATCAGCTATTTCCAAACATATCTTGAAACAGCAGCAGATATTAAATGGGTAATTCCAGAAATTTGGAAAACTATTTTGCTAGATGTTCCTCAAGGTATACTTGTTCTTTTAGGCGCAATTGCTTTATATGATTTCACAAAAGAGGCATCACAAAAAGACGCACCAATCTAAGTGTGTCTTTTTTCTATTAGGAATTTCATAGAGAGTTTTGCTGGAGAAATAGAATGAAAAGCCCTAATAAGGGCTTTTTTCTTTGTAGGAATTTCTTATCTGTCATAGAAACCGGTTACTTGGAGGTGTTATAGCGAAAGGCATTTACAGTACAGAAAAATCTAAGCGGCAGACGGAAATATATAGGATATGACAACATAATTATTGAGAAATTAATTGAATTTAGTAGGTATGAAGATATGACGATAGAATTCATATTTTTTAATTTTTATTTATCCCGCTATTTGCCGGGCAGTAAGCCCCCCACCTCAAAATTCAGCGGAAGCAAAGAAGTTAGGTAGGGGATGAACAAAACCCCACTGATTAAAGTTTCACTTTATAAAAATGAGCCCATAGCAAAAATAGGTATATGAACAAGGTGCATCATTTAGTGATAAGTCATACTTTGTTGGTGTACGTATTGAACTTAGTTTATAGCGCTATTCCTACTTAGATGTAACGAACAGAAACATAGGGAAGCATCGATGAGGTTGTATTTTATAAACGGAGGTTATGAAAATGAATCAGTTTCAACAAGAACTACAAGCGTTAAGTCTTAATGATTACCGATCTGGAAATATTGTCTATTGGGACCAGCAAAACCAATATCCATATTACTATATTGAAGATGCTGCTCGTCGCTGTGGCGGTTGTGGTCGTTGTGGCGGTTGTGGTGGAGGTCGTTGTGGCGGATTTCGTTGTGGTGGATTCCGTTGTATTGGTTGCTTCGGTTGTTTTGGTTGCGGAAGTTGCGGAGGTTGTGGCGGCTGTGGTGGTTGCTCTAACTGTTTTGATGGTTTTACTGATACTACCGGTACTATTGTAACGTATGAATATTAATTACATTTATCCCACTATTTGCGGGCAATAAAATCTTCCTTTAAATTCAGAGAGAGCAAAGAGAAGTTAGGTGGTGGACTGTCCATAAAAGCCCAATTGGTGAGGGCTGATTAAAGTTTCACCTTATCAATTAAAAAACATTAGTTTTATATATGTACTTGCCGACAAAGAATATAGCCATTATTAATGGATATATTCAATCATTCAAGTGAAAGAGTAACAATAAGATATATAGGTGTAATCAAGAGGTGATGGATAAAGCAATGACTAGATTTAAAATCTAATCATTGCTTTTTTCTTATGGTTTTATCATCAAATATCTGTCTGGTTTAGGGATTGATTCCTTCTAGCTAATGAATTCATTACAACTTTGTAAGGTTAATGTAATGTTAATCGATAGTAAGTGAAGATGCTTGAGTGTAATTTAAATAAGATTAAAAAGAACTGTTTATCTATAAAATAATTGGGTAAATAATATGTAATTAGGAAGTGTATGAATATGATTGAACTAAAATCTATTATCCATTCGTATAAACTAAAGAGAAAAATAGCTAAAGATTTATACGGAAAAAGAGATGAATTGACACTGTTATTAAATGAATTTAATAAAATGAAATGTACAGTAACATCTGAAAAGAAGAAAAACAATATATTATCTCGTTTGCAACTAATTTATCAAAACATGAAATTAGATAAGCAGTATCCTCTATCAGTTGCTTTTGATAGTAAATTATTGGAGCGATTAGAAAAAAAACCTCTACATACTATTGAGGATGGTGTAACATGTTTACATTTAATGTTAGATGTGAATTATGAGAAAATAAAACAATATGGTTCGAGTACAAGTAGGTCATTTGTTCCATTATCGCAGTCTTCTATTTGTCTTGCTGATTGTATTTGTTTAACAGGAGTTGTAGTAGGTTTACTAGGAGCAATTTCATTTGGGGGATTACTGTTATCTATATGTTCAATTACATAAAGGTTGATATTTGTAAAAAGGGCACCGAATTAAGGTGTTCTTTTTTGGTTTTTTTGTAAAGATATTGTAAATGATAAGTGCAATGCATTAAGTGTAATGTATAATTCGAATGTATAAAAATTAAAATATAGTAGAGGTGTTATACATGATAATTACTTTGAATTTTTAAAAGAGTCGGTTTGATAATAATTTATGTAGATAAACAGTTTTTACGTTTCTTTTAAATACTTGGTTTAAATGGATTAGATTAAGTAACTATTGTTCTAGCTTTTTGATAATCAAGACAACTGAAGAAAGGAAGGAATCATTTTATGAAAAAATTAAGGCTGCTAACATTTGAAAATATAGTAGAACCCCTTTTAAATGAAAAGGTATCATTTATATACTTTCCTATTGAATGGCTGGACATCGTAGAGATACATTATAAGACATTTTTATTAACGAGTAAGTTGAAACGTTTGAATGAAAGATTGTATGATATGTTTTCGGATATATTGTTTATTCAGCATAACCCGTACGTATTAAATGAAAATACACCATGGATTGTATCGAAAGAACCTATTAGACAAGAGCAGCTCGATTATATTTTTCAAAGTTGGTATGAGATTATTCATGATTGGAAACCAAATAGATTAGTAGAACCACCAAAATATGAATGGCAATCCGATTTGATTTCTAATTTGCCAGTACTACATGATAATGAAACGTATTCTAAGTGGGTGCCCGCTTTAATCTCACATATTTTTTGTGAGCGTCCTATATATTTAGAAAATACAAATGAAGAAGAAATCTATTTTTCCCCTCTTAGATCACAAAATATTTGTGAGGCGATGTCAGGGCCGATAAAAGATGAAAAAACACAAGATTTTTTCTCCTATGTATATCGATTCGAATGCATAACCCGCGGTGGTGAGAACGCTCCATTATTAAATATTTCAATAGGGATTCGGAGATTTTATCAAGAATATAATCATCCAGATATTCCTTTACTTTTAAGACGAAAACGAGGCATGATATTGATTTCTACCTCAGAGTTTGCGTCAAATAATAAAAAAATACGGTTTGTAAAACTAAAAATACAACAAGCTACAACCGGCATGAAATGGATTAAGATATTTAGAAATTTAAAAGATGATTTTCAAATAGGGGGAGAGGTGGATTTAGACCATATTCTCCAATATCCAAAAAATTATATTGTAGGAGAAAATAAAAGGGTGTTATTTCCATACAATGAGAGAATTTATAAAGTTCAAGGTACTAAAATAGAACCGGGTATAACAGTAAAGGAAAGAGAGTATTTATTTAAAGAATTTCAGCGTAAATTCTCTTGTTTCACAATACTTCCAGAATGTAAAAAGGTAGCAACAAATAACAAAAATGAATTATTTCCTTTATTTGCACCAAAAGGATTAGAGACATTAACATTAGAAGTTTGGTCTGAAAATATAGCGCTGGAAATAGAACAAGCATTACTTGATAGCAAAATTGTTTTAACTAAAGTTGGTGAAAATTCTTATGTATTGAATACAGATTTTCCAGTGTTATTAAAGATTGTGAGATACAATATTGAAAAGTTGTTACAAAATCCATATAAAATGCAATATTGCCAAAAATATAAAACAAATCTTGTAGATGATGTTAAGAAAGCTGTCTATGCTACCGCGGGCGAGTGCAGTGATGCGACATTAGCATTAATCGCATTGAAAAATTGTGATGGACGAGAAAAAATTGATCCAAAACAAATCATTAGAGAGGGATTTGCACGAGCAAACCGTATTTCAACATTTATTAATTTATTTATAGGCCAAAGTGTATCTCGTAAAACAATTGTAAATAGTGTTTTTAGTTTATTAGAGCAAAAAGGATTTTTGAAGCGTAGTTGGAATAAGATAAATTTACCTTGTATATATGTTAGTTTATCAATTGAACGAATATCGAAATTCGATTTCTTACTTATTTTTTCAAAAATAAAAGGAAAAGAAATTTTATATAAATTATATGGGAGTACAGAGTGGCAAACGATTGATTGCGTATTATTAAATATAAATAAACATAATACATTTTTACCACAACCATCAAAGAGAAATGATATGGGGGCTCTTTTTAAACAATATGTTTTCGAAACATTAATGGAAATTGTACAATATGCAAAAGAACAAAATGAACAAGTTTATTTCATTGTAGATGCAAAATTGAGAAAATATTGGATAAAAGAGTTACAAAATAAAGAAATTAATATAGATATTTTACCTAATATTGTTCCAGAGGTGTTAAAGGTTCCAAATTTAAATATTATTAGAATAAATACAGGTTTTGATGTACCAAGTTACGGTTTAATAGAATGTGATGATGCTTTAGATAGCATTGGCTTATATGCAGATCAAAAAGGGATGTATTATAGCACTGGTGAATATTCACTTAATTGTAGTGGGATTTTTCAGCGATATATACTTGAAATTCTACCATTAGGTGTAAAACCTGTAGAAAGGGATTATATCGCTAAAATGATACATTACATGTGCTGTAATTCTAGTATGCTTTCGAAAAAGAATGTACACATGACATATTCCATGCATATGGAAAAGGTAATAAAGAGTTATATTACTGACATAGATGCAAGAGAGTTTAAAGAATTTGATGATGAATTGGATGTAGATGTAGTAAAGGTAGAAAAGAAAGATTCAATTACTCTACTTTAAATACTAGTAAACAAATCCTGCTCGTTATATCGATCAGGATTTGTCATTTTTTTATGTAAATAAGGATATCCTTTGTCAAGTATCTTTTCGTTTACATATTTACTTTATGTGCAGACAGGATTAATATGTTTTTTAGAAATACAAAAACTATATCATATGGAAAAAGATTTTTATTAATTGAAAAAAATTGAAAGGAATGGGGAATTGTGAAGAAATTAGATGTGCTCTTAATGCTATTGAGCGGCCTCTTTCCAATTGCAGGACTTACAAAGCAAATCCCTCTAGAACAATCTATATATATTGGAGGGCTTTTATTTTTTACTAGTTTCGGTAGTTATTTTGCTAAAAAGATGTATTCACGTATATGCAGCTGGATAGCGTATGCGCCATTTATAACATTACTGTTAGTTATTTGGCATCAGGATATTTCAACAAGTTCAATCATAGCAAATGCGAAAATTGCTGCATGTGTCGCGTTAATTCCATGTTTATTCCGTTTTCGTACATATGGACTTACTTTGGGCTTATTCTCATTATGGGCCGCTTTACTATGGGATATAAAAGAAGTACAGTCGTTAGTCATACTTGAACGCATAACGAGTTTAATGACAAGTCATTATGTATATATATTACTATTAATTGGAGGACTTGTATTAGGAGGATTACTTGCGATGTTCATTCACCGCAAAGAGAAAGATAATCAAGAAAATATAAATCTACTTGGACCAAAAAAGAAACGCAAAAGATTATCAATTAAGATTCGACTTCCAAGATTGCCGAAATTAAAGATGAAACTATTTAAGTTTGGTGGGAAAGAATCTAAAAGTAAAATGCCAGAAAAGATCCATGAGTATAAGTACGAAGAACCAGTTGCAACATATGAAATGACAGAGCAAATAGATCCATACAAAGAAAATGCAGTTCAAGGTCAAACAAGGATGGAACGCCGAAGAAATAGGTATAATGCATAATGAAGTTTAATAACCCCGTAATGACTTATCTTAATATTGATAAATCATTACGGTTTTTTTATGTAATGAAATGAAGGTTGCTATTGCGGAGGGGAATAGCATATTTTATAGATAGGAACTAAAATAAGGGGAGGATAAAATGCTTATCATTACATATATATCTGCTTGTATATTATTCTTAGTTAGCTTTTTACATGTATATTGGGCTTTCGGAGGTAATTGGGGGACAAATAGTGTTATTCCAACTAAATCAGGGGAAAAGGCGTTTACACCTCGCACCGGAATGACATTGTTCATTGCATTATTATTAAGTATGGCAGCAATAATTTTGTTGCAACAAGCAAATATTGTTCATTTTGCGGTTCCTAATGTTATTATTCAAGTCGGTTCCTGGATTTGTATGATTGTCTTTTCTATTAGAGTGATTGGTGAGTTTAACTATTTTGGTATCTTTAAACGACAAAAAGATACGCACTTTGCAAGAATGGATACCAGTTTATATATTCCACTTTGTGCATTTTTATCTTTATCTTTCTTATTAGCAATAATTTTGTGAGTAAATAATAGTAGTTTCTTTTCTCAACATATATGTAAACGTGAGAAATCTAAGAGTAAATAAAAAGGATGTAAGCGCCTTCTTGTCGAAATGTAAATTATTATGAAAGGCGGTGACACTATGAAGTATGTAAAAGTTAGTATGAATGGTGGAAGTGAACATAAATTCTCAATGACTTTAGATCGGTTTAAAGAACTTATTACTACAGAGAATGGGATATTAGAAAATAAATTAGTATGTATTGAAAATGTAATGATTAATCCTACTAATATATCTTCTGTAGTTGAAAAAATTGGTGTACCGGCTAAGTTTATGGAAGCTTAAAATCGTTAGATAAAAAACATCCATTGAGGATGTTTTTTAATTTATAAATATGAAATTGTACAGTGAATATTTGAGTAGATTTTTTAGCAATGACTATGCATATATTAAGTACCTGAACATGGTGCTTAATACATGCACGAAATAATAAGTACAAGCATATATTATGTAGTAGGACAAGATCTTCGTGTCCTACTTAATACTCAGAAAAAACCTCTAATCACATAAGAGCAGCCAATTGCAGGGTGCTCTTATTTTTTATGAAAATCTACTATGAGCCTTATTTTATAGTAGGATGCAATAATAAAGGGCTATTTTGAAATAGTGTTTTTTAGCCTTTAATGTTAAATTTATCTTTAACGTTAATAAATATTAAAAATAATATGATAGCAGAAATTAAGTTAGATAAGTAGAAATTTTGATGAAACAGTAGTTCAAAGATGACATCGAAAGTAACGAATAAGGCAATAGCAGGTAGTATGCAAATAAATATAAATCTCCAATTTTTTAAGTAATGTTTATAATTTGTAAGTACTTTATCCATAAATATAGCTCCTATATTTTTGTTTTTATATAATTATACATTTAGATACAAAGATTTTCAAAGTAAAATATTTAGCAATTCAAAAATATAAGGAGAGCTTTTGTTGAAAATCCAGATTGCTGTAGCAATCTGAATTTGACTTTAAAGAACTATACTAAAATGATACACTATAGTCTACGTTATTTTTGAAATGAATAGAGGGATTTGTGTGATAGATAAAATTAAAAATGCTGTAGGGGATATGTACGAAGATGAGGCTAAAGATTTACTTCAAAGTATTCTCATACAGTTAAACTTATTAGAAGAAAACTATAGTGAAGATACAATTAAAAATTTGATGGATATTCCGAAACAATTAACGAGTAATCCTACTTGTAAAAGGAATGTAATAGAAAGTACGCACGTACATATTGCTTTTGATGATTCAACGGCTGGTTGCTTAAAATATATGTTAAGCCAAGAAGAGTTATATGAAGAGAGTGTTGTCGCTTTTTCTGAATTCTTTTCAATTGGACCGATATATAAGTTGCATACGAATGAGGGGCAACTAGCAAGACAGAAGTGGTTAATAAATAACTTAACTGCTTATGATAGTTATTTTGAAGAAGAATATTTATCAAGATTTATAGCAACTATAGAAGAACTACATACTATTCCTGTTGAAACGCCTATTACAATTTGGAAGGCTGATAATGCACATGAACATGTAGGCCTAAGTTTTGTAATAGCACAATTAAAGGATAAGAAAAACATTCGAGTTATTAATACGTCTGAAGCAAGTAGAGAAATATTAAAACAAGAGTATGATATTCGTGGAACGGGAGAATTACCACCTGAAAGTTTAGCTCTATTCCAAAAAAGTTTTATAAAGTTACCTTATTTAACTGAAGAGAAGCGAATGAAGTTTGAACATGAGTGGGATAGATTATCGGAAAGCATAGAATGTTTAAGAGTGTGGAAAGAAAATGAAGTGCATTCTGTACAAGAAGATTATTTTGATCAATTTATAATTGAATGCGCGAAAAGTGTGGGTGCTGATCGAGAGTTCCTCAAAGCTCCTAGAGTAATTGGTGAAGCACTTGGTCTTGTTGAACAATTGGTTGGAGATACTTTCTTAGAATATCGCTTGAAACAATTAATTAAACAAGAAGTATTTGAATTTGAAGGTACGTTAGATGAAATGCGTTTTTATAGTGTGAAGTTAAGGAAATAATAAACACATTCTATTTTTGAAAGGCTCGTATTTTTAATAATACGAGCTTTTTAAGTTGAATTTGGGCTATACACAAGCTTCCCAGCGAGGGCATATCACATATGAATGGTAAAGGTAATGAATGAAAAGAAGGTGATTTGTTAATATGTATAACCAACAAAATTATCCATATGATCAAGCGATGTATTACAATCCACAAAACTACGGGTATGAACCTACAAATGAAGTAAGAGATATTGAACAAGAAGATTACAGACCAGATGATGCGGAAGATGCTCCAACGTCACCACCACCGTCACAAGCGCCGTCGTTACCGTCTACATTTGCTTCTCCGGCACAACCAGGTAATATGAAATCATGGATGTGTAACTGTCTAGGAAGATGGGGCTATTTACGCTTACATCGTCCTGGTCCTTTCGGAAGGGATTTATGGTTCTTCCCGACTGAAGTGAGAAGAAATGGAGTGTCAGGTTACACGTGGCAAGGTGGTCGTCGTCGTAAAGTAAGTTATCGCTATCAACAAATTAGTAATTTTATGTGCTTCGCATAAAGAGAAGTGAGAGAGTGAAACGATTTTACTCTCTCACTTTTTTATTTTTCAATATACGAAGTAAGATTTCGATTAAAAATTTACAATTTTCACGTTTTTATTAGAGTATAATGCATATGTTGGGTTGGTTTTCAAAAACAAATGAGAGTGAGGGAATACAATGTCAATGAAAAACAAAGTTGGACTAAAAATAGAGGATGGCATTAATTTAGCTTCAGCTCAATTTAAAGAAGATGCGTATGAAATTTATAAAGAATCTAGAAAAATGCAACCTATCTTATTTGTGAATAAAACTGAACTAGGAGCGGAATGGCTTGTCACAAGATATGAAGATGCCTTGCCGCTTTTAAAAGACAGTCGCTTAAAAAAAGATCCAGCCAATATATTTCCTCAAGATGCATTGAATGTGTTTCTTACGGTTGACAATAGTGATTATTTAACTACTCATATGTTAAATTCAGATCCACCTAACCATAATCGTCTACGATCACTCGTACAAAAAGTTTTTACACCGAAGATGATCACGCAATTGGAAGGAAGAATACAGGATATTGCAGATGGTTTGTTAAATGAAGTCGAGCGAAAGGGTTCATTAAATCTTGTTGATGATTATTCGTTCCCTTTACCTATCATTGTAATAAGTGAAATGCTCGGTATTCCAAAAGAAGATCAAGCGAAATTTAGAATTTGGTCTCATGCTGTCATTGCTTACCCAGAAACACCAGAAGAAATAAGAGAAACTGAAAAGCAACTATCTGAGTTTATTACATATCTTCATTATTTAGTTGATATTAAAAGAAAAGAGCCAAAAGAAGACTTGGTGAGTGCTTTAATACTTGCAGAGAGTGAAGGGCATAAACTTAGCGCTCGGGAATTATATTCAATGATAATGCTATTAATTGTAGCAGGACACGAGACGACAGTGAATTTAATTACAAATACGGTATTAGCACTTCTTGAAAATCCAAATCAATTACAGTTATTAAAAGAAAACCCAAAATTAATTGATGCTGCTATTGAGGAAGGATTACGATATTATTCTCCAGTTGAGGTTACAACTTCAAGATGGGCAGCGGAGCCATTTCAAATTCACCATCAAACAATACAGAAAGGAGATATGGTTATTATTGCATTGGCTTCAGCGAACCGTGATGAAACAGTATTTGAAAATCCAGAAATATTTGATATTACACGGGAGAACAACCGTCACATTGCCTTTGGTCATGGTAGTCATTTCTGCTTAGGAGCTCCACTTGCGAGGTTAGAAGCAAAGATTGCTATTACTACTTTGTTTAATCGAATGCCTGAACTACAAATAAAAGGGAATCGTGAAGAAATTAAATGGCAAGGTAACTATTTAATGCGTTCTTTAGAGGAATTACCTTTAACTTTCTAGAATAGTTAAAAGGAGACATGCATACATCGAAAATGATTTACATAGAGTATGTATGTGTTATTTAAATTCGAAACGGAAGGGTGAAGACATCCCAATGATCAACTAATTCTATTTGTAAGAGATCTTCGTTAAAAAACGAAATATTCTTCTGAATAGGGTTAGTCTGTACATTTATAGAAAAGGGATGTATTTCGCTCTGCGAATATATAGTCTTTTTATATGATTTGTGCTGCCTCCTGTTCAGAACATGAAATAGGAGGCTTTTTTATGTCGACAAATGTAGTAACGAAACAAAACAATGGGGTATCACAAGTATTAAAAAATCGGTTTGTTCAAGGGATTTTAGCATCAGCATTATTTTTACAAATAGGAATATGGGTTCGAAACTTTGCGGTATTACTATATGTAATGGAAATAACAAAAGGTGATGCTTTTGCTATTTCAATGATTTCAGTTGCTGAATTCGCTCCAATTTTTATTTTTTCATTTATTGGCGGTACTTTTGCTGATAGGTGGAAGCCAAAGAAGACAATGATATGGTGTGAAACGTTAAGTTCCATTTCAGTATTCGCTGTATTAATTACGCTTATGTTTGGAACGTGGAAAATTGTGTTTTTTGTGACACTCATCTCTGCAATCCTTTCACAGTTTTCACAACCATCTGGAATGAAGTTGTTTAAACAACATTTATCAACGGAACAAATTCAATTAGCGATGTCTATATATCAAACGATATTTGCAATATTTATGGTATTAGGACCAATTCTAGGGACATTTATCTTTCATAGTTTTGGAATTTATATTTCAATCATCATAACAGGTATCTCGTTTTTACTTGCGGCAGTTGTATTGTTATTTCTTCCGAAAGATCTTGAAAACGACGTAGAAAAGAAAGATATCACTCTGCTGCAGGAGATGAAGGATGGTATTAAGTATGTCAAAAAGAAAAAAGCATTAACTTTGCTAGGGCTTTGCTTTATGGCTGCAGGACTAGGTATAGGATTAATTCAACCATTAGGTATATTTATTGTGACTGAGCAGCTAGGATTATCAAAAGAGAGTTTACAGTGGCTACTAACAGTAAATGGTGCGGGAATGATTGTTGGCGGAGCATTAGCGATGGTATTTGCGAAAAACGTTGCTCCGCAAAAGATGTTAATTATCGGTATGCTTGGTCAAGCAATTGGTATTGGCATTATAGGATATTCTACAAATTTATGGGTGACACTTACTGCGCAGCTTTTTAGTGGTTTAGCTCTTCCTTGTATCCAAATTGGTATTAATACGCTTATTATTCAAAATAGCGATACTGATTTTATAGGTCGTGTAAATGGTATTTTAAGTCCGCTTTTTACCGGTTCAATGGTGGTAACGATGAGTATTGCCGGTTCTTTAAAAGAGATGTTTTCATTAAGTATGATGTATGAAGGGACGGCTTTACTTTTTATAATTGGATTATTGTTTATTTTACCTATATACAATTTAAAGCCAGTAATAGTGGTGGAAAGTGAAATAAGTGGTAAAGGAAGTGCCGTACAAAATGAATCCTAATCCAAATGTTAAATACCCTATTGAAGGAAATCAAAACGTTCAATTTATAAAAAATACAATAACAAAACCTAATATACTTGTTGGTGACTATTCTTATTATGATGCGAAAGATGGAGAAACGTTTGAAGATCGAGTATTACATCATTATGAATTTCTAGGGGATTGCCTTACAATTGGAAATTTTTGTAGTATTGCATCTGGAGTTAACTTTATTATGAACGGAGCGAATCATCGAATGGATGGATTTTCAGCATACCCATTTAATATATTTGGAAATGGGTGGGAGAAGTATACACCTAGTTTGTCTGATTTACCTTATAAAGGTGATACAGTTATAGGAAATGACGTTTGGATTGGTATGGATACAACAATTATGCCCGGAATAAAAATAGGGGATGGTGCAATCATTGCAGCTAAATCTGTTGTGACTAGAGACGTCGCACCATATACAATTGTTGGTGGAAACCCTGCAAATAAAATAAAAGAGAGATTTTCAAATGAAATAATCCAAGAATTATTGCAAATTCAATGGTGGCATTTTGACATTGAAAAAATAACTGAAAATATTGATGCTATTGTCCGAGGAGATATTGAACCATTAAGAAAGCTAAAAAGGGAATAAAAAATGAATGACAAATAGTATCATACCTCCGAATTTTGTTAATGATAATAGAACAAGGAGGTGTGATACTATGGCACAAGACGTTTTATGTGAAGTAAACAACTGTAAATTTTGGGCAAACGGTAATAAATGTAGTGCAGAGGCAATTTACGTAGTAAGTCATAAAGGTAAACATGCATCTACAACGGAAGAAACAGATTGCAAAACATTTGATCCAGAAGTGTAATTTCTTTAAGGGTAGCCAAATCGTGGTTGCCCTTTTATTAATCATAGTATTGATAATAAATATCATTTTCATTCATTGTTTTTAACTTTTCTTGTTATTTTTTCATATTTTTTTCATAAGTGATGTAATCCAACTCAATTCATGTTCAATTCGTGATTTACTAAATTCAATGACTTCAGTAATAAAAGATGAGGTAATATCTAGAGACTGAATAGCAGTAAGCTGATTATGTAGTACGTTTTGACGTACAGTCAAAATCTCTTTTCTATCCTCATAGTCAAGTTTTTCAAATAGCGCAATACGAACAAGAAATTCTGTATTGTTTGTTGCAAGTTTTTCAGGAAACTCTCGTAACATTTCAGAAAAAATTTCTTCTCCTGTTTCTGTTATATCGTACATATTTCGGTTTGGTTTTCCGACTTGTTTATGTATTTTTTTCGTTATAGCACCCATATTTTCAAAGCGCCGAAGGGCAGGGTAAAGCATGTTGTGATTTAATTCAAAATTCTCACCTAAACGATTTTGAACATTTTTTTTGATTTCATATCCATGTTTTGGTCCTGTCGTTAATTCTGCTAGCAGTAAAATGTCAACGTACATAAAAATCCCCCTTATATATTTCTCAAGTTCTCTAATGAAAAATCCCCTTTTGTATATGTTAAAATAACATATGATAGTTTATACAACTTTGAACTGCCGACCTATCACTTTTATTGTAAAAGAAAAGGGAGGAAAGAACTATGGCTTCACCTGAAAATGTTATTTTGGTTCATGAAATTTCAAAGCTGAAAACAAAAGAAGAATTATGGAATCCATATGAATGGTATCGTTTGATGAGGGATAATCACCCAGTTCATTATGATGAAGAGCAGGATGTATGGAATGTTTTTTTATATGATGATGTAAATCGTGTTTTATCAGATTATCGCTTATTTTCAAGTAGAAGGGAGCGCAGACAATTCTCAATCCCTCCTTTAGAAACTAGAATAAATATAAACTCTACAGATCCACCAGAACATCGCAATGTACGTTCCATTGTTTCTAAGGCATTTACTCCAAGAAGTTTAGAACAGTGGAAACCTCGAATACAGGCTATCGCAGATGAACTTGTACAACATATCGAAAAATGTAGTGAAGTTAATATCGTTGAACAGTTTGCTGCACCTTTACCTGTTACCGTTATTTCTGATTTATTAGGAGTCCCAACAACAGATCGTAAAAAAATTAAAGAATGGTCTGATATTTTATTTATGCCGTATAGTAAAGAAAAGTTTAATGATCTGGATGCCGAGAAAGGGATAGCATTAAATGAATTCAAAGCATACCTTTTACCGATTGTTCAGGAAAAGAGATATCATTTAACCGATGATATCATATCTGATTTAATTCGAGCTGAATATGAAGGCGAAAGATTAACCGATGAAGAAATTGTAACCTTTTCATTAGGTTTACTAGCGGCTGGGAATGAAACCACTACAAATTTAATTATTAATAGCTTTTATAGCTTTTTAGTAGATTCACCTGGAATTTATGAAGAGTTAAGAAAAGAACCTAACTTAATTTCAAAAGCGATTGAGGAAGTATTACGCTATCGCTTTCCTGTTACATTAGCCCGGAGGATTACAGAGGATACAAATATATTTGGTTCTTTCATGAAAAAGGATCAGATGATTGTTGCGTGGGTTAGTGCAGCGAATTTAGACGAGAAAAAATTTTCACAAGCCTCTCAATTTAATGTACATCGAACAGGAAATGAAAAGCATTTAACCTTTGGGAAAGGTCCTCACTTTTGCTTAGGAGCACCACTTGCACGTTTAGAGGCTGAGATTGCATTAACTACCTTTATAAATACTTTTGAAAAAATAGAACTATCTCCATCTTTCTGTTTAGAAAAATGTATATTGGAAAATGAACAAACATTAAAATACTTACCTATTCGTTTGAAAGCTAAATAAAAATCTTAACAAGGTGCATACATTTGCATCTTGTTTTTGTTTCTCAATTGTGAGTTTTCTGAAATTGCCTTAATATGGAATTGTGTAAAACGTAGAGGAGGATTCTTATGTTGACTTGTAATGGAAGTAAATCATTTCAAAAGTTTATTAAAGGTGTTACAAATCTTATGGAAAACGGTTTATTTGAAGAAGAACTAGTGTGTGGCATTGAAAAGTTACTAGAAGAACTTTTAGAAAAGAAAACATGGCTTCCGTTAGATAAACAGAAGGCCAATTTGACTCAATATGCACGACATTTATTGTATGAAGATCCGCTCAAACGTTTTGAAGTACTAGCTCTCGTATGGAAAGATGGACAATCTACACCTTTACATGACCATGACGGCACATGGGGAGTAGAAGGCGTTTTTTCAGGAAGGATTATGGTGAAGAACTTTATACAAACGAAACAACTTGGAAATTCACTTGTTTATTTAACACATACAGGAAATCTTTATTTGGGAGAAGGAGAAACAGATAAAGTAATTCCACCAGCAGATTGTCATATTCTTGAAATTAGCAAAAATGAAAGCGTTATTACGATTCATGTCTATGGAAAACGGTTAGAAAAGTTTAAAGTATATATCCCAACTGAAGAAAAAAATGTGTACATGTGTGAGACAAAATACATTAGTTATAATTCATAGTTTAAAATCCAAAGTTTTTTTAAAAAGAAAAGCTTTGGATTTTATTTTTAATTATTTCTTGACCTGAAACGCTTTTCATAAATTATAAATAAGAAGTACCTCACGAGGATTGTATGAAAACGATACCTAATAATTAATTAAAACTCGTGTATTTATAGAAAGTGGTGAAGAAATAATGAAATTAATCGCAATTGATTTAGATGGAACTCTTCTTTCGGGGAATAAAATGATAAGTAAAGAAAATGCAGAAGCAATTCGAACATGTCAAGAAGCTGGCCATGTTGTAGCAATTTGTACAGGACGTTCTATTGTTGACATTGAGCGATTATTGTTAGAAGTTAATTTAGAGTGTCCAATCATTGCGGAAAATGGGGCTCTTATATATAAAGATAAAAAAATGATGAAGAGATATCCAATTCAAAATATGCAGGCACTTGAAATCGTAGAATATCTTGAAGAGAATGGTTTATATTATCAGCTTTATACTGATAAAGGTGTGTATGTACCGGATTATGGAGTAGAGAGTGTACGTAATGAAATTGAGTATGTGAAGAATTCAAAAGAAAATTTCGACTTGAAAGAGTTAGAAACAATCGCAGCATTATATCTTGAGCATACAGCGTTTCATAGTGCGGAAAGTTGTAAACCAATTGTAGAAACAGATATACATGTGCATAAACTATTACCATTTTCTTATGATATTGAGAAATTAAAAAAACTAAAAGAAACATTTCTTCATAATACAGATTTAGCAATTACATCTTCATATTGGCACAATTTAGAGATTAATCATCGAGATGCTCAAAAAGGGAATGGATTATATACTTTAGCGGAATATCTTAATATTCCGGTTGAAAACACTGTAGCGATAGGTGATGGGCTAAACGATGTTTCTATGATGGAAAAAGCGAACATATCAATTGCAATGGGGAATGCAGTTGAAGAAATAAAAGCAATGTGTAAATACGAAACGTTATCAAATGAAGAACATGGTGTGGCACATGCTTTATATAAATATGTAATGTAATTAAAAAAAGAAAAAAGAATCCATTTGGATTCTTTTTTCTTTTTTATTAGGGGTAAGGTATTCTATGAGATTCATAGAAGCCTTATTACATTTTATTATATAGAATATATTGGAATAAATGTTTATATTTTTCATGTAAATTGTGAATATTTTATGAACTTTATACTTATTGCATGTTTATACCACTATTAGTAACGTGTATGACTCTCGAGTAAAAATTCAGTGAATGTAAGAAGGAATTCAAGTTATCTAGATAATAAGTGAGGAATCAACGAAATATATACTAATTAAAGGTATATTCAGTATATATATTCTTTTCTTGTTTTAATTGAAAAATAAAATTTGTTCGAATAATTATTCTACAGCTATATACCTATACTAGCTTTCTTCGTATAATGGAGAAGTATGAATTTTAGATTTGTATTAATTTTACATATTGAGGTGAAAAAGGAATGAATTCGCGGCTAATGGAACTTATTGATGTGAGTACAATAGAAACCATGGCAGAACAATTTTATAAATTAACTAACATATCACATCAACTTCTTGATGCTGAAAAAGAGTGTGTTTTTTCATTCGGAATGAATGAGATAAAAAAGAGTAAACTTCCAAAGATTGAAATCCCCATTTTCTTATACAATCAACATTTAGGATCTTTTGTTGTATGGTCCAAAAAAAGTGAAATTTTCAGTTGTCAAAAATACTTTGAAATGCTCTCAAGTTTAATTTTAGATAGCGCAATAAAAGTATTTCAAAGTAAAAATACAACGTTGCTTTCTCAGAAAGAGGAGGAACTACATACGATTTTACAAAACATGCCTGTTATGGTCGATGCGCTTGATTATAATGGAGATTTTGTTTTGTGGAATCGAGAATGCGAAATTGTAACAGGTTATACCGCTGAAGAAATAATTGGAAATCCCAATGCACTGCAATTATTGTATCCTGATCATAATTATCGCCATCAAATACAAAAGAAATTTTTAACTTGTGGAAAAAATTTCAGAGATTGGGAAATGCACTTAACATGTAAAAATGGTGAAATCAAAACAATAATGTGGTCGAATATATCAGAACAGTTTCCTGTAACAGGATATAGTTATTGGGCTGTTGGTGTAGATATTACACATTTAAAAGCGATAGAAGAGCAGTTAAAACAACAAACATCTGAACTGGAATTAATTTTTAAAGCTTTACCAGATTTATGTTTCTTAACAGAAGATGATGGCACAATTATAGATTACAAGGCAGGATCTCCTACAAAGTTTTACGTACCCGCAGAAGCTTTTATGGGAAAAAAATTTTACGAAGTATTACCATCTTCAGTAGCACAGCAGTTTCAGGAAGCCATTAATCAAGTGAAGGAAAAAGGAACGAATGTAATTGTAGAATATCCACTCACACTTAATGGAAGTATTGATTTCTTTGAGGCTAGGTGCTTACCATTATTACATGATAAAATTATGATTATTGTACGCGACATTACAGAGCGAAAAAAGACAGAAGAATTGCTAAATAAATCAGATACGCTTGCAGCAATTGGTCAATTAGCAGCTGGCGTGGCTCATGAAGTAAGAAATCCTTTAACTGTAATTAAAGGTTTTATACAGTTATTTCAAATTAATAAAGAAGATCAAGAAAAATATTTTGATCTTATGCTCTCTGAAATTGAAAGGATAGAAGCGATCCTGCAAGAATTTCTGGCAATTGCTAAAACAGATGAGATAAATACAGAAAAGAAAAATATTTATCAAATTTTTAAAAATGTCGTATCGTTAATGAATACAAAAGCAATTATGACAAATATTCAAGTTGAACTATTTACGAATGACAAAGATATAATTATTGAATGCTCAGAAAATCAATTGAAACAAGTATTTATTAATATTTTGCAAAATTCAATCGAAGCTATGCCAAATGGTGGGGAAATTTCAATTCACATAAAAGAAATAAATGATGATGGTGTCATCATTCATGTAATAGATGAAGGAATAGGAATACCTGAAGAAAGAATTAAGAGATTAGGTGAACCTTTTTATAGTACGAAAGAAAAAGGGACTGGTATTGGATTAATGTTAAGTTATAAAATTATTGAAAGTCATCAAGGGACAATTAGTATCATGAGCGAGGTTGGTGTCGGGACAACAGTAACTATTTACTTACCGAAAGTACTAAGTAAACAATCTCTTTCTAATTGTGACGACAAATGTATAGCAATACGCACTAGTAGTAATTCTTAAATCAATTAATACCCAATAACAAAGCGATTAGTGAAAACTAAGCTTTTTGTTATTGGGTATTTTTTATATTTAATTTAGTAAACTTTACCTTTTCTTTACCTTTGTTTTAACTTCTATTAAGTTTTAAACATTATATTAATATTTGTACAAAGCAATGTATAGAAATCGTACATTACTTTTAATATAGAAATGTGATTATTATTTGAAATATTGTAAGGAGGAGATTATGACAAGGTGAAAAAGCAAGAGAAGAAAAGTGGTAGAGTAGTACCTCTCCGGTTAAATATTTTATTCCTTTGTGTATTTTTATTATTTTCTGGCATTATTATTCAGTTAGGGAAAGTGCAAATTTTTGATGGAGAAACATATAAAAATGAAGTAGAGAAGAGAGAAAATGCAACCGTGGGCCTTTCTGTACCACGTGGGAAAATATTTGATCGTGAAGGAAATCCAGTAGTTGATAATAAGTCTTTACGTACGATTACATATACAAAGGTGAAAGGTGTAAAACAAGAAGAAATATTAAAATCAGCAAGACAACTTGCAGATATTATTGAAATGCCACAAGAAGATATAGATAAGTTAACTGAGACTGATAAGAAAGACTTTTGGATGCAATTAAATCCAGAACTTACTCAAGACTTAGTATCAAAAAAAGAAATAGATAAGTTCCGAGATAAGGATATTACCGGAAAAGAGCTAGACAAAAAAATAGAAGATTTAAAAAGGAAGCGCGTTACAGATAAAAATCTTCAAGAACTAACGGCTAAAGATATAGAAGTGTTAGCTATTAAAAGTAAAATGACCTCAGGTTTTCAAATGGCACCTCAAATTATTAAAAAGGACGTTAGTGAACAGGAATATGCGGTGATTAGTGAAAATTTAGCGAACCTTCCAGGAGTAGATGCATCAGTTGATTGGGAGAGAATCTATGTAAATGATGGTCTATTCCGTTCTGTCCTTGGTAACGTTTCAAATGCTGATGAAGGATTGCCACGTGAACGATTAGATTATTATTTAGTGCGTGATTATAGCCGAAATGATAGGGTCGGCAAAAGTTATATCGAACAGCAATACGAAGATGTACTTCATGGTACAAAAAAAGAAGTAAGAAGCATTGCTGATAAACAAGGAAATACTATTAGAACGGAAACGGTTTCGGAAGGGAAAAGCGGTAAAAATTTAACTTTAACAATAGATATGGAATTGCAAAAAAAAGTAGAGGAGAGCATAGAAAAAATATTAAAACAATATAAAGGATCAGAATCAATGTTAGACCGTGCTTTCGTAGTAATGATGAATCCGAAAAATGGCCAAGTATTATCGATGGCTGGGAAAAGGCTTGTAGAAAAAGACGGGAAAATGGAAGTTGAAGATTATGCTTTAGGCACGCTGACAAGTTCATATGAGCTTGGATCAACGGTTAAAGGTGCGACAGTGTTAACAGGGTTTGAAACAAATGCAATAACTCCTGGAACACATTTTTATGATGCACCTATGAAATTTAAAGGAACTAAGGAAAAGAAGTCTTGGAAAAATTTTGGTGATATAGACGATCTAAGAGCGTTACAAGTTTCTTCAAACGTTTATATGTTTAATATAGCATTAAAAATTGCTGGCGTGGGTTATGTGAAAAATAGTTCACTAGATATTAAACAAGAATATTTTGATAAAATGAGGTATTATTTCAGGCAATTTGGACTAGGTGTACAAACTGGTATTGATTTACCAAATGAAACTGCAGGGCAAATTGGAAGAAAAGATAATCAGCCTGGTTTCTTATTAGATTATTCTATTGGACAATATGATACGTATACACCACTTCAGCTTGCACAATATATTTCGACTATCGCAAATGGAGGGTATCGAATGAAACCACAAATTGTTCAAGAGATTAGAGAACAAACCGTTCAAAAAGATGAGGTTGGTAAAGTAGTACAATCAATAGAACCCGTTGTTTTAAATAGAATCGATATGAAACAAGAATATATTAATCAAGTAAAAGAAGGATTTAGAAAAGTATTTCAAGAGGGAGATGGAACGGGAGTAAGAGCATTCCAAAAAGCACCATATAAACCAGCTGGTAAAACAGGGACCGCACAAACTGTATATGGTGGAGAAAATGAAATTGGGCGAAATGCGAAAGGTGATCGTAGAGAATGTTATAACTTAACATTGGCTGGATATGCGCCATATGATGATCCAGAAGTAGCATTTTCTGTTGTAGTACCATGGGTTGAAAATGATAAATCGGGCATTAACTCCGATATTGGAAAAGAAGTTTTAGATGCTTATTTTGATTTGAAAAATAAGAGATTAACTGGTGAAGCGCCAAAAACAGATGCCTCTAAAGAGAATTAAAATGTACGAAACGTCTCTAGCATTCCTGTAAACTAGAGGCGTTTTTATCTGGGAATAGATTAGAAATGGGGTATATATGAAGCTGTTTATTCTAAAATATTGGAGGAACATATGTAGCTACATATTCATTATAATAGGGGTTATTTTTATTAATAAGTCCTTTTTATTTTGTATGGTAGAAGGAATTTCGATGCAACCTACTTTGAATGAAAAAGATTATATACTTGTTAATAAGGTAAACGTCTGTTTATCGTCTTTTCATCATGGAGATGTTGTCATTATAAAAAAAGAAGACGCGCCTACTTACTATGTGAAACGAATTATTGGATTATCGGGGGATAACATACAACTAAAAGAGGATGAGGTATTTATTAACGGTAAAAAGCGTGATGAGTCGTATATACATTTAGATATGTCACAAGTATCCAATCGTTTTTCAAATTTTAGAGAAATAAAAGTTCCTACGCATAAATTATTTGTGTTAGGTGATAATCGTAATCATAGTAAAGATAGTAGGAATACACTTGGACTTATTGATGAATCAAATATAATAGGTAAAGTAGAAATGGTATTTTATCCATTTGATCATATAAAATGGATAAAATAATTCTATTAACGATTCACATTTTATAAAATAAATCATATATTGATAGCATAGGACAAGCAGAAACGCTTGTTCTAACCTCACAGAACACTCCTTATCACGGTTAGGCATCTACATAGGTAGATGCTTTTTTTATGTTGATGACTGAAAATTATTTATCAATATAATGTAGCAAGCATATTAGGACTATTAGGGGAAGATTACTTGTACAAATAACAGTATGCTTAATTAAAACAGTGAAATGTAAGGAGTGAGGAATAAGTGCTAAATATTTTAGTAGTTAATTTTCCAGCAGAGGGGCATGTAAACCCTACATTAAATTTAGTAAAAGCCTTTACTGAACGAGGGGATAACGTACATTATATTACAACGGCAAACTTTAAGGATAGAATTGAAGATTTAGGAGCTACTGTACATACTCATCCGGATCTATTAAAAGAGATTTCTATTGATGCTGAAACCTCATCTGGGTTAAATGCTTTCTTTCATGTGCATGTTCAAACTTCTTTATATATATTAGAAATTACGAAACAATTATATGAAAGTATAAATTTTGATTTCGTAATTTATGATATATTTGGCGCAGGAGAGTTAGTAAAGGAATATTTACAAGTTCCAGGTGTAGTGTCCTCACCTATATTTTTAATTCCGCCAGAATTTTTGAAGACATTACCTTTTCATCCAAATGCAGATATGCCATTTCAACCAGAGGAAATCTCTGAAAAATTACTAAATCAGATGGAACATAAATTTGGAGTAAAACCAAAGAATAATCTTCAATTTATGAATAATAAGGGTGATGTTTGTTTCGTATACACAAGTCGTTATTTCCAACCTAATAGCGAATCGTTCGGGGAAAATAACATTTTTATTGGACCGAGTATTTCAAAGCGTAAAACAAATATAAAGTTTCCACTGGAATCACTTAAAGAAAAGAAAGTTATTTATATTTCAATGGGAACACTGCTTGAAGGACTCGAACCATTCTTTAATACTTGTATTGATACTTTTTCAGATTTTGATGGGATAGTTGTAATGGCAATTGGTGATAGAAATGATATTTCTAAAATTAAGGAAGCACCAGATAATTTTATAATTGCTCCATACGTACCTCAATCAGAAATATTAAATGAAGCAGATGTTTTTATTACACATGGCGGTATGAATAGTGTACACGATGCCATTCATTATAATGTCCCATTTGTAATAATACCGCATGATAAAGATCAGCCAATGATAGCGCAAAGATTAACTGAGCTTGAAGCGGCACATAGACTATTGAAAGAACATGTTAATGTACACACTTTAAAAGAGGCTGTAACAGATGTACTTTCAAATGAAAAGTATAAACATGGTATAAGAAAACTTAATGATAGCTTTTTAGAATGTGGTGGTTCAAAAGAAGCCATTGCAGTTATTGAATCTCTTTTAAATAAAGTAAAACTTTAATTGGTGGGGCTTTACTGCCTGCAAATAGCGGGATAATTAGTCGTAACTGTATACAAGCATAGAGGTTCTCACCTTTATGCTTGTGTATTCTTATCCAGCAAATTGTACAGCAGTATTTGCATGTAAAAAAGCAGTATCAAAAACGGGAACAGTAAGATCATTTTGGGAGATGAGTAAAGGTATTTCAGTGCAGCCTAATAATATACCTTCAGCGCCGTTTTGAATTAATGATTTTGTAATTTGTAATAACCTTTTTTTAGATGTTTCTGAAATGATCCCTCTACTTAATTCATCTAATATGACATGGTGGATAAAAGTTCTTTCCTCGTCATTTGGGATAATTGTCTCAATGTTATATTTCGCTAATCGTGATTTATAGAAATCTTGCTCCATCGTTTGTTTTGTTCCTAATAGTCCGATACGTTTTATATTCTGTTCTACCATTTCTTTAGCACTTACATCACCAATGTGAAGAAGCGGGATAGATATTGCTTGTTCTACTTCCTCGGCAAATAGATGTACGGTATTTGAACACATTAATAAACATTCAGCCCCAGATTTTTCAACTTTCTTTGCAACTGTAACTAGTTCATTTTTCACTTCTTCATATTGATGGTTTTGTAATAAAGTAGTTACTTCACCAAAATCCATACTATATAAAACTAACTTTGCATTTTGATCGTATTGAGATAGTGTAAGCGTATTAATATGTTTATAGTATAATGATGTAGATTCCCAACTTAATCCTCCAATCAAACCAATAACTTTCATAATGCATTCCTCCCGAAACGATTTTGAATTCATTATTTCACAATTCCGATAAGAATACAATGATTTAAATACGCCATTTAACAAAAAAATAGTAAGAAAAGTGTTGAAATTTACACTTTTTAGTGCCATAATACGAATTACAAATTAATACTTATCCAGAGAGGTGGAGGGAACGGCCCTAAGAAACCTCAGCAACCCCTATGCAATTTTATAGGAAGGTGCTAATTCCGCAGAGGACACGTTGTGTTTTTTGAAAGATAAGAGGATTCTTGAACGTGAAAGAAAATGACCTCTTATATAAGAGGTCATTTTTTGTTGTATAGAAAGGGAGTGTAGATGCATAATTCATTTTTAAATTAAATATAGAGTAATAAAAGTTGACTAACATGAGAGGGGAATTGTAATGAACAAATTATCAACAAAGTTAGTAGTAGCAATCGGTATTGGAGCAGCATTATACGGGATATTAGGACTTTGGGGATTTTCTATTGCACCGAATACATTTATTAAACCAGCATTAGCTATATTAACTGTTTTTGGAGCATTATTTGGTCCAGTGGCAGGACTCTTAATCGGACTTATTGGTCATACCGTAACAGATACGATTGCTGGATGGGGGATTTGGTGGGGCTGGGTTATTAGTTCAGGGATTATTGGTTTTTCGATGGGTCTTATTCAAAAAAGAGTTGGTTTTAGTGTGAAAAACGGGTCGTTTAACAAGGGGGATATTTCTTATTTAGCAATTACTGGGTTAGTTGGTATTGTCATTGCTATTATATTTGCTGGGGCATTCGATATTATTGTGATGGGAGAACCATTTGACAAAATTGTTATACAAGTATTAGGAGCAACAATTTCCGATGTTATCGTTTTCTTAGTAGTTGGATTGCCACTTACAATTGGCTTGGCAAAATCTAATAAGAAACATACACATTTAAAAATTGAAAAGTAGGGATGTTACCATGAAACCAATTATTTCGTTTGAACAATTCACCTTTCAATATGGGCATGCTGCGCAGCCTACTTTAAGTGATATTACCTTTCATATATACCCTGGGGAAAAAGTACTAATTGCTGGACGAAGTGGTTCAGGAAAGTCGACATTAGCTCATTGTATAAATGGGCTAATCCCATTTTCTTACGAAGGGACTAGTACAGGTAACGTTTTAATTGCCGGTAAAGACCCGAGGGAAGGAAGTATTTTTGAACAAAGTAAGCAGGTAGGAACAATTTTGCAAGATCAAGATGCTCAATTTATTGGTCTGACAGTAGAAGAAGATGTAGCTTTTTATTTAGAAAATGAATGTGTAAAGCAAGACGATATGAAAAAGATTGTTTCGGACTCATTAAGAAAGGTGAAGATGCATACGTTTCATAAACAAAGTCCACATGAATTATCAGGAGGTCAAAAGCAAACAGTTTCTCTAGCTGGTTTATTAACAACAAATGCGGATATATTATTGTTCGATGAACCATTAGCGAACTTAGATCCACTAAGCGCCTTACATACGATAGAACTTATGAAAGATATACAGGAGCAATATAATAAAACGATTGTTATTATCGAACATAGGATAGAAGAAATTTTAAAGCTGGATTTAGACAAAGTTATATTAATTGATGAAGGTAAAGTTATTGCAATAGGAACACCAAAAGAAATCTTAGCGTCAAATATATTACCACGTATTGGCTTAAGAGAGCCTATTTACATCGAAGCATTAAAGAGATTACATTTTGATCGTAATAATGACGTAATATATCCAATGGAAAACCTTCAAAAAGAAAAGGTAAGCAACGTTCTAAAAGAGTGGATGGAGAAACAAGTCATATTAAAAGGTAATACTAAAAACAAGGAATTACTTAAAGTGGAGAATTTATCATTTTCATACCCTAATAAACAAAAAGTATTAGAAAATGTAAACCTTTCAATATATGAAGGAGAAATTGTGGCACTGTTGGGACATAATGGAGCAGGGAAATCAACATTAGCTCATAGTCTTATAGGCATAAACAAAATGAAAAATGGGAAAATCTTGTTAGAAGGTGAAAATATTAGTTCTTGGTCTATTCGTAAACGTGGGGAAATCATATCTTACGTGATGCAAAATCCAAATCATATGATTACACAGCCTACTGTTTTTGAAGAAGTTTCATTTACATTAACATTACATAATTTTTCTAAGGAAGAAATTAAGAATAGAGTAGAAGGAACTTTAAAAATTTGTGGTTTATATCCATTTCGTAATTGGCCAATTCAAGCACTAAGCTATGGGCAAAAAAAGAGATTAACAATCGCATCTGTATTAACAACAAATCCTAAGCTTATCATATTAGATGAACCGACAGCGGGACAAGATTATTATCATTATAAACAATTTATGTCGTTTATTAAAAAACTAGCTAAGAAGGGTATTTCATTTATTTTTATCACTCACGATATGAATCTCGCACTAGAATATGCAGACCGTGCAGTAGTTCTACATGAAGGGAAAATTATTGCGGATAATACAGTGTCTAATGTATTTGGTGATCAAGAAACGTTACAAATAGCTAACTTAAGAGAGAGTTCTTTAACCAAGCTTGTTAAATTTAGTGGGATTGCATGTCCGGAAAAATTTATGGAACTTTATTTAGATAGTAATAGGAGGGAGGAAGGTGCATAGTACATTTTTTCATCGTATGGATGGGGTAGTGAAATTGTTTTTATTTATTTTTTGTATGACGCTTACTTTTTTGTTTTTTGATTTTCGGGTGTTGCTAATATTATTTATCATTGGGTGTATCGGACTCAGCATTGCTAAAATTCCATTTCATAAAATTTTAATTGTTTTTAGTGTCATATTTACATTTAGTTTATTAAACTCTGTCATGATTTTATTTATTACACCAACTCATGGATCTGAATTAACTGAATCATATACCGCGTTTTTACATGTTGGATATGCAACGATTACATATGAAACATTATTTTATGCAGTTACACTTTCATTAAAGTATTTTACGTTATTACCATTTACACTTCTTTTTATATACACGACAGATCCAAGCGAATTTGTAAGTAGTTTGAGTAAACTTGGTATTCATTATAAGATTACATATGCAATAAATATTGCACTTCGTTATATTCCTGACATCCAGTCTGAGTATAAAATTATTAAACACGCGCAAGAAGCGAGAGGAGTGGCTTTTGAAAAAGGAGAAGCAAGTTTATGGGTTCGTATGAAGAACCGTGTTTTAATTTTCTGGCCACTAATCATTCATTCTCTAGAAAGAATAGATACGGTTTCAAATGCAATGGATTTAAGAGGATTTGGAAAGAAGGATAAACGTACATGGTTTTATACAAGTAAGGCAAAACGTGAAGATTTCATCGTTTTATTTGCCGGTGTTTTCATATTCATTGCTGCGGTATATTTAAAATTAAACGTATTTCAAAACTTTTGGTATCCATTTTAAAGCACTCTTTAAACGAGTGCTTTTACTTATTTTTATGTAGACATGCTCAAAAAAGGGATATATACATAATGTATAATACGAACCAGTTAAAATGATCAACTACCTATTAGTTTTCAAACCAAAAGGAGGAGAAAATATGAGTTACGGTGGTTCTTGTGGTTTTGGTGGAGGTTTCGCTTTACTAGTTGTGTTATTCATTCTATTAATAATTGTAGGATGCAGCTGCTGGGGCGGAGGATACTAATTTTTAATTAGTCTTCACAAATGTAAACTAAAAAAACATTGAAGATACTTATGTATCGAAACAAATAAAAAAGGAGCAACTATGCTCCTTTTTTATTTGTTTAAATGCGTATTCTCACTATATTTCGGGAACGTAATCGTTAAAGTCGTTCCTTTACTAACGATACTTCGGATTTTTAAACTTCCATGCATCGTCTCAATAATCTTAACAGCAACCATTGTACCTAAACCAGTTCCTTTTGTTTTTGTACTAAAATACGGTTCACCGAATCGATGTATTTGCTCCTGTGACATTCCAACTCCGCTATCTTCAATTCGTATTTCAACTTTACTATTATTGATAGATGAGGAAATATTTAAGGTACCACCATTAGGCATTGCTTCAATACTGTTTTTTATTAAGTTTAAAAAACATTGTTGAAAGTGCTGTTTATTACCAACAATGGTTGCCTCAGAAAAATCCTGTGTAATATGTATCGTATTCATATTACACAATGGCAATATCATATTAATAACTCGATTTAACTCTTGTTTTACTGAAATTTGATCTAATTTTTCTGGAGCAGGTTTGGCAAACGTTAAGTAATCATCGATAATTTCTTGGGCACGATTTAACTCTTCAAGTATATGTTTAATATATTCGTCTCTTGATTCAGGAGTTAAATTTTGTGTTTTTAAAAGCTGTGTAAACCCTTTTACAACCGTTAAGGGATTCCTTACTTCGTGCGATATACTTGCAGCGAGTTGGCTAACAATCTCCATTTTTTCCATTTTAATTAATTTAGAGCGCATTAATACAGCATCCTTTATAACTTCATTTATATAAACAATAAATAACATTAAAGTAGTCGGTAATACCATGAAATAAATAATATACAAATTATTCACTTCAAAATCTGATAAAGTTAATACAATTAAAGTTGTAAATATTGCTAGGAAAAAGGTTAAAAACATGGAAAAAGCTACTTTAAGTTTTCTATTATATGTATTAAATTTTGAAGATGCGAGTGCTGTAACGATGAACATTATTCCGTAAACAACGACTGTCAGCATATTAAAGCCATAAAATATAAATCTTGTAATTAATAAAATTGTAAACAATATGATACCGACAGGAAATCCACCATAAAGCGTACCTATTATGACCGGAATTTGTCTTAAATCATGAATACAACTTTCATCCATATAGATAGGGTATCGCATACATAAAATAAGCGGGATACTAGAACAAAGGGTAATCAGTAATATTTTGTATTTTTTCAAATAATGCCTGCTATCATATATGAAATAAAAAACAAATATACTACATAAAATGTATAGAAGATTATTTAATACGTTTTGATTAATATAAACAAAGTCCATAATATTTGCCTCGTTATTCAAAATTTACTTAACATATGTATTATACATGATAACATATGTTAAAGTGAATAAACCTTGTTAATACAAGATTTGTTTGGCTTTTTGTTATAAAATACAAACAGTTTGCAAACGTTAACTATCCAATGATACTTTTACCAAAATTTTTTACTCCTTCTTCCTGTATGTTCGGTAAAACATGAGAATAAATACTAAGAGTTAATGAAATGTCAGTATGACCTAATCTCTCACTGATAATTTTAGGGTTAACTCCTTGTTTCAATAGTATAGTTGCGTGTGTATGTCTTAAATTATGAGTTTTAATTTTTTTCACTGCTGCATTTTTTATTTCTTTATAAAAATTTCCCTGAAAGCATTTCTGTATAACCCCCCAACCGATTTATTACAATTAATTAAATCTAAATCTTGATAAGCAGAAACCATTCGTAATTAGAAACGTTTGGATGAGATTCTAAATAAATATAAAAATACTAAAGGAGAGTAAGCTATGAAAAAACAGGTGTTGCAAGAAAAGTGGACGAGCTAGGTCGTGTAGTAATTCCAGTAAGGGTTTATTTGGGAAGTGGCTTTAAAACTGATGTTGTCGAGTACATGCGATAGTAAAAGGGAGATGGACATTTGAAAAAAGTAGAAATTGATGTTGGTAGCAACAAACTTTTAATAGTGAAGGGCGGAAATGTAACAGTAGTCAATCCACCAATGAGTGGATTTGGTGAGCAAGTCGCGGTTTGGATAAACGGTAAAGTTGATCGTGTAGATGTGAAGTGAAAATCGTAATAAAAAAGAGCCATGAGTGGAAAGGCTCATAGCTCTTTGTATAAGGGTAATAATTTTATAGGTAAATATTATCATGTAATTCCAAAAAAATCAATTTCAGTAAATTGATTGGTATTTGATTTGGATTTTATAGAAAGAGAGCAGCTAACAACAGCTAGCAGCTCGGCAGGTTCTGTAAGACAAAACAGAAAAGAATATTAACAGAATATAGAGGTTTATCCTGGTTGTTTGAACGTAGTTAAAGAAAGAATATCACATACTATCAATGTTAATAAAAACTATCTGTGGCTTTCATTTATTTATTTATTTATTTATTTTATTCACAAATAGTTCCAGTAGCTATTCCGGTTGGAGCGACACCTACTGGGATATTAGTGATAACAGTATTCGTAGCAATATCAATAACGGAAACAGTATTACTAGCTTGATTTGTAACATATGCTCGAGTGCCATCAGGTATGATAGTTACTTGATCAGGGGATAAACCAACAGAAATTGTATCAATCACAGTATTTGTCGCCATCATAGGAAAGGAAATGAAGGTTACAAAGTTTATAGAAAAACGATTGTATTTAAAAAAAGCGTTATTGTAATAAAAGTTGAAGTTTATTAAAAAGAAGGAATGAAGGAAGATGTAAAAGATTTTAAAAGATCCATAAAAAAAGAATTCAGTGAAACTCTGAATTCTTCTACACGTATTTTTATTTGTTAATCCATTTAGAAATAATAGGATAATGAAAGTCTTTTTCTTGTAGCACATATAAAATTCCTTTTATAGGTCCAAAAATTAACAAGAGAAACAGTATTAGATATAAAGAAGCTACCCCGAAAATAATCAAAGCGTTATTTGAAGCCAAGTCTAAATTAGACCAAAATAGCATTAAGATTCTTATTATGAAAAGATTCCAAATCACTGTAATTATCCAAATGAATAGTTGAAAAAAAACAGCTTCAAGAATATTTTTCCGAATGTTTTGTGATTTACATACAAAATAGAAAACCAAAGGTATATAAAAAATTGTGACACTAAAGAAAATAAGAATAAAAAAAGATAATAATGTAAGAAAATGCATAATTAATTTTATGTTCTTTTCTTGAGTTAGGATCATTAAGGTCCTCCTATATTTATGAGATTTGTTGTGCCTATTAAAATATGTACTGTTGGTAATTATAACATGAAAATGAATTGTAATAGAATAATGCATTAAAAAGAACAAGTAATAAATTAAACAAATGCTTTATTTTGTTATAGATAAATAGGTGACTCAGCAATTGTGCTAGCCGAGTCACCTAGTACTATCGAACCAAATAATGTTCTTTTTCTATATGTAGTTATGTTGAGTTCCTAGAGGCTAGCCCAAAAAACAGTTAAAGGACAAAGAAAATCATTGTAGAGAGTTTTACATTTTATTATGTCAATGCTACAACAGCAAGAGTTAAGCCCAACGTATTTAATGTATTAGAATATGGTCCTACATTAACAGTAAGAGTACTTGTTATACCTGGAGGTGTAGTGAAAATTGCGGGGGCTGATACAGAAGTGAATCCGGCTGTATATCCTAGAGAAGTACCTGATCCAATGATTGGATTATTATTCAGATACATAGTGATACCTGCCGAATTACCTCCTGGTTGAATGATAACTTGCACTTCATAGATTGCCAAATAGGTTCTTCCACCTTCAAGTAAAACAGTTGTTGGTGGTGTGAATGAGATTGCCGTGCCATTAGAATTTACCACAGTATCTAGTGGAATCGCAGAGTTTACAGAAACTATTGATGGGGTAGTTTGAACAACATTTAAACTGTTAGCCGTGGGAGATGGACAAGAACAAGGTTTGTGAATGTTAGAGTTGTTATCGTTTTGATAATTCACAAATAATCAAGCTCCTTTACTTAAGATAATTTTTTATCCTATATAAAACGTAGCTTTTTTGTATCTAAGTTATTTTTAATAAGTTTTTAAAGATAAGTCGAATATTATTGGTCAGTCAACTCTTAAAAGTATTTGATACTCTGGGATTTAAAAGTGCATCTGATAAATATATATGAATGTTTTTTAAGGACATTACTGTAAGTTAGGAAACATAATAAAATCGTTATTTTAATAAAAAACGGGAAAATGAGGGGAGTATAAGGAAAAGAACCCTTTATATAAAGGGTTTTTCTGGTGATTTAATCTATCAATTACATTCTTGGTAATATTCATCACATGAATCGTTATTATCGTTACAGCATATACAAAATGTTTTTTGAACAAATAAACTAACTACACTAGTAGAACCTTCCTGCTTTGTAAGAGTAAGACTTTGAAAATCTTCAACTTGAAATATTTTTGTTTGAACAGGTTGTAATGTAGTAGTAATTGGTACGCTAGATCTTCTTGTTAGAATAGTTACTTGAACGGGTGCACTCATACCGACAACGAATAACTGAATTAATGTTTTGTTATGATTGTTTGTAAAATCCTCAAATACAGTTTGTGGAGCGGTGGTTTCAAGGAAAACTGACACAGGTATATTTCCATTTTCATTTTCTGCAGAACCAGCTATCGTATGAGTTTCAATAAAACAGTTATTTTTTTGATTGTTGGAATGTGATTGGTTTTTATAATATTTTTTACCATCTTTATAAAAGTAATCAGCCATATGAATTTAAAGCTCCCTTCTTTTAAATATCTATATAGTCTATTTAATAAAGTGAAGTAGTGCTTGTACAACATAATAAAATCCGCTCTCGTAATTATCTAAAAATTTTATTTGGAAATTAAAGAGCGCCATTCAAGGCGCTCTCGGATAAACATTAATATTGAAAAAGAATACCACATTATATTTTATGCATGTTCTTAATAAATGTGTAGTTTTTTAGCAAAATCCTTATTTGAAAACAAGAAGCCCTAGAGTTAGGGCTCTAGGGCTTCTTATTTTGGTATTCTCACATGGTTTTTCAAAAAGAATAGAACATATTGAAGATAACATGTGAATGTTTCATAAATGTATCAAAAAAGTGAACAAAATTGCTAGTGGAGAAGAAGCAGAAATGAAGTTTCTAATACGTAAGTACGTGAAAGGTATTATTTCCAATGAATAAAATGCGCATGGGACACCTAATCATTATTTTATCGGGGGAAAAGAATATGTTATGAACTTGGTTGAATGAAAAAATGAAAATTTTACTTTTAGAGTGAAACTAAACAAAAACGCTATTTTATTAGAAAAGGAGGATGAAAATGGAGGTCCAGTTAATTCACGAACAAACATATAAAAGTCAGTATGATTTAGAAAATGCAGTAGAAAAATTCTACGATAGTCTCCCAGAAGAATTCGGAATGTTAGAGGACGAGGATATCAAGAAATTTGATCATATAAGCGGAGTATTTGAGGCGACGGCCGTAATGAAGAATGATTTGAAATTGAAGGTAGAAATATTCTTTGCGGATTGATGCAGACGAAGATGAATCATGGGTTTGTAAAGCTTATCAAGTAGCTTAATAAAAACTTCATTTGAAAGGAAAGTGATCAAGGTGGAAGTTCAATATGATGCGCAGGGCCGAATGAAGTATCATCCCGATTACCATCCGAATCATAAGAAGCCGTATACAACGAAAGGATTAGCCTACATATATAAGTATTATGGATTCGGAAAGGTGAAGGAAATTGCTTTAGCATTAGGAAGAACGGAATTAACGATAAGGCAGCTAGTAAATACTCTCCGGAAGAATGGAATGTTTGAAAAATATAAAACTATAGGTGAGTAATTACAATAAAAATTTCATTTTATAGAAATAAAAACCCTAGTTTCCTAGGGTAATGGTATAACAGCCAAATATATTTTATGCGTTTATATCGTAACTTAATATTATGTTAAATACATCAGGTAAATGAAACCAATTGTAGAAAATAAGAGTAGTTAACAAAAGCTAACTGCTCATCTCCAAGGGGGAACAAGGAGAAAATCTAATGTCATATATAGTATTGACGTAATATTTAGTTTTATTCGTGAAGAATTACATTTAACTTAATGCATAACCAACGATTAAAGTTAGTGTTAAAAACACTGATAATAACAATGTTAGCAGAACTGTTACTATGCTTCTAAGCATTGCTATCCAATTACCTGCTTTAGAGAAGCCTTTAATACCAGCAAAAAAAGTTCCTATTGAAAAAATGAGTACAAAAAATAAAGGGTGAAAATAAACGATATTTATAAACGACGCATTCATTTCAGGTGTGCATATTTCAAGATATATAAGAAAAAAAGCAATGCAAATGAATGAAAAAATAAAAGACCATAGATTTATATTATGCTTCATAGGTTGCTCCTTTGTTATCAAAATATTTCTATTAAATTGTAATAGAAAATATAGGGAAAAATATAGTGGTTATAAATTGGAATGAATTTTTAAACAAAATAAGCCTTTTGTTTAAAGAAAAACAAGCTACCACGTTACAATAATTAGAAATATTTTCTAAGGTATCCTTAAGAGGGTGGGAATAGAAAGAATATCTTCGAGAGGAAAGGAATTAATTTATATTAGGAAATTGGTTGGGTAAATTAAAATAACCTAAATGTATACAAAGATATAAACTTATTAATAGTCATGACAATGAAGATTTTAAAACTGGTAAGATGGGGATATTTAGTTATTGTAAATGTGAAAAGTGCTGGAATTGTTCTAAAGGAAGGAATATCTGAAATATAAATATAATTGAGGGGAGTGAAATAATAATGGAAACTAGTACTTTTTTAGGGCTGTTCTGGGGATGGATGACGGTTATCGTATCGGGAATACTTTTCGTCCGTCCATCTGTGCTACGTGACTTAAAAAAATTAGTGGTTGAAGACAGAGGATTTGGTATTATGTATGGTTTTCTATCGATTTTCCTAGGATTAGGTACTGTAATTCTACATAATGTATGGGTATTCAACTGGCAGGGATTCCTAACGGTTATTGCATGGCTTGCATTATTAAAGGGAATTTACATAATTGCATATCCTGAACCCTCCAAGAAAACAGACTTTGAAGTAAGGATACTATCAACACGTATAGTACTCGCTATCATTGGTGCTTTGGCTTTATGGATGCTTATAGTAATCTATATAAAATAATCTTTTTTTAATAAATAAAAGAGCCTGATATGAGAGAAAAGGCCTTTTCAAAAATTGCATATGAGGAAAATCAATGTCAATACTTAATACCAATAAATTAGAATTAATTCCAGGTATTAAGTATTGAGAAATAAAAAATATTTAACGCAACAAAGTGGTTAACTTTATGAGCTAACCACCTGTTCCACAAAAGAAAATTAGGCCCTACAAGTAATAGATGTGTAATTTAAAGTTACAGTTATAGTGTAAGCGAGATTGAAAATGTTATACGAAAGTAATTTTGTTTAAAAGTTTTATTTTGTCATAAATAAAAGAGCATTTAGCCCAGCCTAACTGCTCGATACAGAGGTAATAGTCTAGCTACATAGATATTATATGCTGAGTTATTGATTTTATTTGTGTAAAACACAAAAGAGCAGCTAACAAAACCTAGCCGCTCTAAACAGTGATGTGTCTCTAGATGTAGTTGTAGTATAAACAGAACATTGAGTTTTATTCATGGGGAGATAGAAATGGGCTTGAAAATAGAATATAGTCCGGCTAGAAAACTAGAGGACACCAATTTTTAGAACTGCGATAAAATTGTTTTAAGAAATCAAATAAGGACTACATTCGTTATATCCGGGGAAAAGTAGGGCATGATTTAATATTTCTTAATTTTGCTGGAGGTATTGTTTATAACGAACGAAATGAAATTCTTTTACAAAAACGGGGAGATAGAAATGAATGGGGTCTTCCAGGTGGTGCTATGGAACTTGGAGAATCTCTTGAAGAAACCGCTAAACGAGAAATATTTGAGGAGACAGGATTAAATGTTGAAGTTGAACATCTTATAGGTGTCTATTCTAAATATTCTGGTGAGTTTCCGAACGGAGATAAAGCTCAGACTATCACTCATTGTTTTCAATGTAAGCCAATTGGTGGAGAACTTACTGTAGATGGTATTGAGACTTTGGATTTAAAATACTTCCCAATAGACCAAACGACTTAAGAACATAAAATCAAATTTAGATGAGCAAAGCTATTTCAAGTGAATAGAATCCCTTCTTTAAGAATACATAAAAAAAATATATACAAGCGTAGTCTAATCACTACATCATTGGTGAAAGTAGAATTCTATAAATTTTTTGGAGGAAGAGATATGCAAAAAAAGGTTCTCCTGTTTACAGATTTAGGGATTGATGATGCCTTTGCTATACTGTACATCTTTTTTCGTAAAGACATTCAACTTGTAGGAATTGTGGCCGATTATGGAAATGTATCAAGAGAAAATGTAATAAGAAATATAAACTATTTAAAGTACATTGCGGGAAGAGAAGAAATACCTGTATTCCTTGGTGCTTCTGTACCGTTGACAGGTATATTAATTCAGTATTTCCCTGAGGTACATGGAAAAGTTGGATTAGGACCTATTATTCCACCTGAAATTTCATATCCAGTTTATCCTTTAAATGATATTTATCAAATTATAGAATCAAATTTAGAAGATCTTACCATTATCAATTTAGGAAGACTTTCTTCGCTAGCTACGACTTTTGTATTAAATTTAGAAACAATGCGAAATGTAAGAGAATGCATTTGCATGGGGGGAGCTTTTTTCTATCCAGGTAACGTAACTGCTGTGGCTGAAGCTAATTTTTACGCAGATCCTTATGCAGCAAACTTAATTTTACAGCATGCAAAGAACTTGACGATTATTCCTTTAAATGTGACTCAACATGCGATTGTTACACCCGAAATGGTCCAACAAATTGATGCATTTCATCGGAATACACAGGATCTTGCAGGACTCATCATCAAACCTATGTTAGATTATTATTATAATTTCTACTCCAAGTCTAATCCTGGTATAAGTGGAAGTCCTATGCATGATTTTGTAACGGTGTGGTATTTGCTGAATCAAGAGGCTGTTAGTCTTTCAAGGGTACCCATTAAAGTAATTCCTGATCAAGGGGAAGGATTTGGTCAAAGCATTGCAGACTTTCGTTTTGTTACTAATCCAGGCTATAAAACGCATAATGTAGCTTTTCAGTTTGATTATGAATGGTTCAAGAAGGATATTATGGAAACGTTCCTAAAGAAGAGAGTGTAACAGACTTTATTCACTTTACTTAACGTATAGGAATCCGACTTTTTTAGGTTGAAATTCTCTAACATACAAAGCTTCCTAATTGTTGGTACATTAAACTTTTAACTTGATGACTATGTTATTCTACCCCATTCTATACAGTTACTCATTTTTAATGTGTTGTGTAACTCAAAAGAGGAAGTGTTATGAAGCTATGAATATCCAGGGCTGTAGCATTTAAATTAGTTACACAAAATATAAGATATGGGTAAGTGAAGAAAAGGTATAAAAAAGGAGCGTAGTTTGTCCAATAGATGTAATGCTCTATTACTATTAAGTTAAGAAATTCATTGTTTCCGATTAATTGCATCCGTTTTTTGTGATTGTTATTGATTTTAAAAAATAAAAAATCGCCTTATTAAAGGCGATTCATTTTGCATTCTTTTGATAAATAAATATCTTTTAAAATTAAATACAATGTTCTACATTAACATGTTTCTGGATCTTTGTCTTTTTTTCTAAGACCAAATAATCCTAGTAGTCCCAATAAACCAAGCCAAGCCCAATTATTATTTTTATTCTGATTATCATTTAAATCATTTGTCGTATTTACATTTCGAGTTCTCACATCATTATTAACTCTATTCATGTTATAGTCATTAACTCGAGTTGTAATTAGTACGAAACGTTCATAAAACCATTTTTAATATACATGATAATAGTATAAACTCTATATTTCTTTTAATAATTTAGGGTTATATCTTTTCTGCGTTAGCTGCTTTTAACCACGCTTCGTAGAATTCTATAACTGATGCATACCGTTCTGCCCGATTGTCACTTACAGCACGATACGCTACCTCATATAATTCCTTACTTGCTTCCCATTTTATAAAGGAACGATCTTTTTCACCGCCTAAAAGTGAGAAAGCCATTGCTCCCATATTAAATACATTTGTTCTTTCATCAATTGTTGCGTTTAGTTCAAATTCCTCTGGTGACATAAAACGGGAGGAACCCCATAGCCGACCCATTTTATTTATGTAAGGTTTCTTACTGTATAAATCTATATCACAAATTTTAGTCTCGTTTGTATTAAAATTATATAAAATACTACCGTCATAAAAATCTAATGCTACATAGTTTTTCTTTTCTATATAAGTATGGAAAGAAAAAATGGAATGTAAGGAATGAATTCGTTCTATAGCAGATAAATGTCTAAATTTATAAAATGGTGAGTTTGGATTTTTATATTTTTCAGGAGATGGGAAACGCCAATGCGAATGAAGACACTCACCATCAAACCAATCGAAAATTAATACATATCCAGATTGAACTGGAAAATGATCAATTAATCTTATGAGCGATTTATGCTTTAAATCTTCATAGATAGTAACTGAATTTTTTAGCCTTTCAATAGCATCACCCGTTGTTCCTTCATATGCAATTGTTTGTGCTCCTGCGTATTTGATAAATTTCTTATGCCCATCTTTTTCTACACCAAAACTTATATTACCTGAATCTTGTTGGTCAAAAACTGCAAATACGGTCCCTAATTTAATAAGCCAATCAAAATTATGATATTCTTTTAATTGGAATGTTACGTTATTTAACTGAATTTCTACGGAATTATCTTTCATAGATTACCTCACATTTAATATAATTAAGTTGTACATTCCACTATTCGACATATTTTATGGAAATCCTATGCTAATAATATAAAAATTTATAAATATGATGATAAATGTTTATAGAGAGGTGAATACAATGGATCAACAAATTGTTATTAAACCGTATCAAAAAGAATGGGTTGAAGAGTATATAAAAGAAAAAGAGAAATTCTGTTCCTTGTTAGGACAAGAAATAATTGCTGTTGAACATATAGGAAGCACAGCAGTAGAAGGATTAGGAGCTAAACCTCTTATTGATATGATGATTGGCGTAACAGAATTGCAAATAACTGAAAAGTGGATTGAAGTTCTATCGGAAATTGAATATGAGTATGTTCCAAAAGATGCAACGAATTGGCGTTTTTTTAGAAAAGGAAAGTGGAGAGCAGGTACTCATCATTTGCATGTTTATATTTATAATAGTGACGAGTGGAGAAACAATATTTTATTTCGTGACTTTCTAATAAGCAATGAATGGGCACGTAAAGAATATAGAGAATTAAAAGAGAGGCTTGCTATTACATATGCTTTTGATCGTGTTTCATATACAAAGGCAAAAGCGCCGTTTATTCGAAAAATATTAGAATTGGCTAGAACTCAATGAATTTATAGATTCTGATCTAACTAGTTTTGAAACCTCTTCCTATACTTTTTATAGGGAGGGGATTTTTTTCATAACAAAATATATAATTTCTAATTATTGGAGGCAAACTATTTTATTTATTTTGATATTTCTAGTACATTGGAAATATTAAGGGGGAATTAAGCAATGAAAGCTATTGTACATCAATATGAAAAAGGATTAGAGGGGTTAGAATATAAATTTTCACCTGAGATAAGTCCTAATGCAGGTGAAGTAAAAATAAAGTTAAAAGCTGCAGGGTTAAATCATAGGGATTTATTTATTATAAACAATAGAAAAGAAATGGATCTACCATTAGTAATAGGTTCAGATGGCTCAGGAATTGTTACAGAAATAGGAGAAGGAGTTTCAAATATTACACTACATACAGAAGTTATTATTAATCCTAGTATTGGATGGGAACATGCTACTGAAGTACCGGAGTTACCGGAAGTACTAGGTGGGCCGAAAGATGGAACGTTTGCTGAATATGTAATTGTACCAGCTGAAAATGTAGTAGAAAAGCCGTCATATCTTACTTGGGAAGAATCAGGTGTTTTATCTTTATCTGCATTAACTGCATATAGAGCACTTTTTACAAAGGGTAGATTGAAGTGCGGTGAACATGTTTTAATTCCGGGAATAGGAGGTGGTGTAGCTACATTTGCCATGTTATTCGCGAAAGCAATCGGCGCAAAAGTGAGTGTTACTTCAAGGGTAGAGAATAAAAGGGAACTTGCTGAAAAATATGGTGCAGATATTTCTTTTAATAGTACCGGAAATTGGGAAGAGAGCTTACAAGGTGAAAAAGTAGATTTAATAATAGATAGTATCGGGCCGGCAACTTTCTTGAAATATTTTGATGTATTAAAACCAAATGGAAGAATCGTGAATTTTGGTGCAAGCTCAGGAGATAAAATTGAATTACCATTACGCGCATTATTTTATAATCAAATTGATATTATGGGAACATCCATGGGTAGCCGTGAGGAATTTAATGAGATGATAAAGTTTATTGAAAAATATCAAATTAAACCAATTATTGATAAGGTTTACTCGTTAGAAGAAGCAATTCGAGCACTAAGCCGTATGGAACATGGGGAACAATTCGGAAATATTGTACTTCAAATGAATTAAAAAATATGATTTTGCAATTAGTATATTTAAATGAATATGTTATGTATTTCAAACATGAAAAAAATACGAACCGCCTTATTATAAAGGCTTACCGGCTTTATACATAAATAGCGTATAAAATTTGTTTAATAATTGTCACATGAGTAATAGTAAAATGAGAATTAGATGAAAAAAGTTTAAGCCTATTTTCATAATGGTATTGTATACTGTGTAAATCAAGAACACTTGTATGTAAGGAGAGAGTTTAATGAATTACACAGTATTTCAGTGGTTTAATAATTTTGCTGATTCATCCAAACTATTAGATACGTTAATGATTGCTATTACAAATAGCGCTGCATACGTAGCCGTTCTATTTATGTTTATCTTATGGTTTAATAATGGAAAGAAAGAAAAGGCAATTAGAAAACAATATACAGTTTTATATACGACGCTTTCGGTTATTATTGCATTATTAGTAAATGTTCTTATACACGCGGTATATTACCATCCGCGTCCGTTCGTATCACATGATGTACATCAATTAGTACCACATGCAGCAGATTCATCATTCGTTAGTGATCATTCTGTACTTGTATTTTCAATCGCCTTCGTATTTATTCTTAGAGGAGAAAAACTGAAATATATCGCGCTATTATGGGCAGTACTAGTCGGTATATCACGTATGTACGTAGGTGTTCATTATCCTTTAGATATACTTGGTGCAGCATTCTTAACACTTATTACGAGTGCTTTAGTAATGCAAAGTACACGTATGTTTGAACCAATAGCGAAACTTGTATTCAAAATGTATGCATTAGTAGCGAGACGAATTCCTTTCTTAGCGAAATATAACCATATCGCATAATTTTCCTATAAAAAGTTCCCCTTTGGACATCCAGAGGGGAATTTTTTTATAGGAAATACGAAAAGAGTTTAGAGTGCTCTGTAATCAAGTTGTACTAATTAATATTCTGAAATTTCACGCACCGTATTTTAAATATATAAAATAATAACACAAAATAACAACAGTTAGTTTTGCATTGTTTTAAAGGAATTAAAAAGAAAACTTCGAAACATATAGTATCGTAAACAAAAACTACAAATTTTAAAACGGATCTTCGTACGAATCCATTCCAAAAGAGAGGAGATAAGTATGCAAAAACTCCAAACGAATAAAGGCGCTCGATATATGATGATTGCTTTTATTGTTTTGTTTCTTATTATGATTTTGCGTATATTCTATATTCAGGCAGTAGGAGTCGTGCATAATGTGAATGTAAAGGATCTCGCGAATGAACAACATAATAAAAAAGGTGTTTTAGAAGCGAATCGTGGCACTATCTATGATCAAACCGGAAAGGTGTTAGTACAAGATTCTACAACGTATCGAGTTGTTGTGAATTTAAAAGGAAAAGATAAAGTGAAAAATAAAGATGAAACCGCACAACAATTAGCCGATGCGCTTGAAATTGATAAAGAAGAAGTATTAAAAAACTTTCATGAAGGGCGTACGCAAGTTGAAATTGGGAAAATTGGTCGGAACTTATCTAGGGAAAAGAAGGAAAAAATTAATGATTTAAAAATACCAGGTGTATCTTTTATGTCGGAAAAAGCAAGAGTGTATCCGAATGAAGACTTTGCATCCTATATACTTGGTTTTGCTAGACCAGATGATAAAGGGAATACGGAAGGGAAGTTTGGGCTTGAAAAGAGTTTGGATAAATATTTGCACTCTACAAACGGAAATATAGAATATGTGGGTACACGAAGGGGAATTCCGCTTACAAATGATATAGGTAAAGTAGAACCAGCTAAAAATGGGAATAACGTATATTTAACGCTTGATAAACAAATTAATAGTTTTTTAGAAGAAGCGATGAACAAAGCGCAAGAACATTATGATCCTTCTATGTTAATTGGCATTATTGCTGATCCAAAAACAGGAAAGGTTTTAGCGATGTCTAGTAAACCTAGTTACAATCCTAATGTAGGTGATATCGAATACTTTTTAAATGACCCGATTGCAAATGCATATGAACCAGGTTCAACAATGAAAGTTTTTACATTAGCAGCTGCCATTAATGAAGGTGTATATAACGGAAAAGAATATTTTCAATCTGGAAAATATTCCGTTGGTTCATCTGATATAAAAGACCATAATGGTGGATTTGGATGGGGATCAATTACATTTGATGAAGGATTTGAAAGGTCATCAAACGTAGCTTTTTCTATTTTAGAAGATCAGTTACTGAAACCAAATAAATTTAAGCAATATATGAATAAATTTGGATTCAATCAAAAAACAGGGATAGATTTACCTGGAGAAAGGAAAAATACTTTATTATTAAATACACAAATTCAACAGGTTACAACTTCTTTCGGTCAAGGTTCTACAGTAACTCCGATTCAATTAATCCAAGCGGCTACTGCTATAGCAAATGACGGGAAAATGATGCAACCATATATCGTTGATAAAGTTGTAAATCCAACAAACAAAGAAGTTATTATGGAAAATCAACCGAAAGAAATTGGGAATCCGATAAAAAAAGAAACAGCGGACAAGGTTAGAAGCTTAATGGAGCGTGTTATAACATCTTCAAAAGGAACTGGTACAATGTATAAAGTGGATGGTTATCCAATTGGAGGTAAGACAGGAACAGCACAAATCCCGAATCCTGAAAATGGCCGATATATGGAAGGGAAAGAGAATTACATTTTCTCCTTTTTAGGAATGGCTCCAATTGACGATCCGGAGTTAATCGTATACTTAGCTATTAAGCAGCCAAAGTTAAAAGGAGATGAGTATGGAGCTCAGCCTCTTGCTGAAATATTTAAACCTGTTATAAAAAACAGCCTTGAATATTTAAAGGTGAAACCGTATACAGAAAAACAAATAGCTGATGCAGCGAAACAATCTCAATTAAAAGTACAAAATTATGTAAATCAATCGATGGATACAATAGAGAAAAGTGTAGAAAAAGAGAAGCTACAGCCGGTAATTTTAGGAGAAGGAAAAATAATAAAACAATATCCACAGTCTGGCGAGGTAATGAGTGAAGGTGATCGTATATTTTTATTAGGGAATAACGCACAAATGCCAAATGTAAAAGGGTGGTCCATGCGTGATGTTATGCATTTCTCTAAACTTTTGAAATTAGATTTGAAAACTTCTGGTACGGGTTATGTAACGAGTCAAAGTATTGAAAAAGGACAAGATTTACAAGAAGGAGATACACTAGAACTAGAATTAGAACCGCCGTTACAACCGTTAACAGAGGCGAATACGAATTAATCCAGGCATTTGGAAAGAGCTATATGCAAATAGCTCTTTCTTTAGAGTTGCGAGTAATTTCACGCACCGTAATTTTTAGAAAAAATAATAAATAAAAGAACTAACAGTGACACGTTGTTAAATATCTGATTATTGTTTATTTACAGTTAAATTTATATGTGATAATATGGAAAAAATAAATGCAGTGAAGAGAAGAGTAAATAAAATGAATTTTTCACAGAGAGCTCCATGTAGCTGAAAAGGAGTAAAAATTCTTTATTGAACCAAGCCTCTGAGCAGCACATCGGAACCTATTATTAGGGGATGGTGTGACGGGAGCTCCCGTTATAGAGCTATGGTATAAGCATGAATTAGAATGCAGTACCTGATAAGGTTAGTATGGTGACATATTAACAAACTAGGGTGGCACCGCGATGATAAATCTCGTCCCTAAGATTAAAAGTCTTGGGGGTGGGATTTTTTTATTGTTGTAAAACAATTTTGAAAGCGGGGGCCAAAAATGAAAAATTTACTTAAAGATTGGAAATATCCTTTATTACTATTGTCCGGAGTTGGTATTGCGAATTTAGGGGCATGGATTTACTTAATAGCACTGAATGTACTTGTCTATAATATGGGTGGCTCAGCCTTAGCTGTTGCTACTTTATATGTAATAAAACCATTAGCCACTTTATTTACAAACGCTTGGTCTGGGAGTATGATTGATCGTTTAAATAAACGGAAATTAATGATTCACCTCGATATATATCGTGCGTTATTTATCGCTATTTTACCTTTACTTCCGTCACTTTGGATTGTTTATGTATTCGTATTCTTTATAAGTATGGCCAGTGCAATTTATGAGCCAACTGCTATGACATATATGACGAAATTAATTCCAGTAGAGCAAAGACAACGTTTCAACTCATTACGCAGTTTAATTGGATCTGGTGCATTTTTAATTGGTCCAGCGATAGCGGGGGTTTTATTAATTGCGAGTACACCAGAGTTTGCTATATATATGAATGCTATAGCATTTCTCTTATCAGGATTCATTACATTACTTTTACCGAATCTTGATAAGAAAGAAGATTTGGATACAACTAGTAATACATTATCACTTACAGTATTAAAAAAAGATTGGAACACTGTTATAAATTTTAGTAGAAAACATGTGTATGTCGTATGTGTGTATTTCTTATTTCAAAGTATGTTCGTATTAGCAACTGCTACTGATTCACTTGAACTATCGTTTGCGAAAGATGTATTACTACTAACAGATAGTGAATATGGTTTTCTAGTTAGTATAGCTGGTGCAGGATTTATTTTAGGTGCCATAACAAATACAATTTTGTCAAAAAAATTAGCACCTTCATTTCTAATTGGAATAGGATCATTATTCATCGCAATTGGTTATTTAATTTATGCTTTTTCAAATGTATTTTTAATAGCTGCTATTGGATTCTTTATTTTATCTTTCTCTATGGCATATGCAAATACAGGATTTTATACATTTTACCAAAATAATGTTCCCGTTCATATAATGGGACGGATCGGGAGTATATATGGACTTGTTATTGCGTTAGTAACAATCTTTATTACAATACTATCTGGTGTTGCGACTCAGTTCATTTCTATACAACTTGTAGTTATTGTAGGGTCATTAATAATGTTAATTATTACTATCGTCTTGTGTGTGTTTACTTTATTCCCATCACAATCTAAGTTGTATTCTACTGAGTCAATAAAGTGAAAATTTAATCAGTGGGGGTCTTACTGCTCATAAATAGCGGGATAAATTTGAAATGGACTTTGTGTTTTCATTAATAATTTATCGTATTTAATAAGAGGGTTCCTTCCTCTTTATATGGAAAAATTAATAAGAGGAAAGAACAATACCGAAAGATAAGGGTGGTTTTCGTGATAAAAACAAAAGATGAAATTGATAAAATTGTAAAAGAAATACAAAAGAAAATAGATTTCTCTGGAGTAGTTTTAGTAAAAAAAGAAAAAGATTTAATCTATGAAAAAGCAATGGGTTACGCAAACAAAAGTGAATGTATAAACAATACGATACAAACAAGATTTGGCATTGCCTCAGGATGTAAAATCTTCACTGCAATTGGCATCTGTCAACTTGTTGAAAAAGGTGTTATTTCTTTTCATACAAAATTAAAGGATTGTCTAGAGATAAAACTTCCAAACTTCGATGAAGATATTACAATACATCAACTACTAACGCATAGCTCTGGTATACCAGATTATTTTGATGAAAGTATTATAGATAACTTCGAGGATCTTTGGAAACAAACACCTATGTATCTATTAAAGAGCTTAAAAGACTTTTTACCATTATTCCAAAACAGTAATATGATGTTTGCACCTGGGAGTAAGTTTCACTACAACAACGCAGGTTTTATCATACTTGGATTAATAATAGAAGAACAGACGGGACTTAAATTTACGGAGTATATAGAAACAAACATTTTTAATTCGATTGGCATGAATGATTCTGGCTATTTTTCGTTAGATAAATTACCAAGACATACAGCTCTAGGATATATAAAGGACGAAACCAACCAAAATTGGAGAACAAACGCTTACTCTATACCAATAAAAGGAGGGGCTGATGGAGGTGCATATGTTACTGCACCAGACATGTTGAAATTTTGGGCGGCACTATTTAATAATGAAATTTTAGGAAAGGAATATACAAAGTTACTTTTAACTCCCCACATTCATGTAAATGATAAACAGTCTTACGGATATGGAATATGGATTGAAACACGAGAAAACAAGGTATTCAAATATCATGTAATGGGATATGATCCAGGCGTCAGTTTTCGCTCGGCCATATATCCAGAATTAGGAATCACTTTAGTTATTCCATCGAATAAAGAGGCAGGACCTGAAAAATTAATGACAGAAATAGAAAGAGCTTTTTAATTATATGGATATAAAAGAAGAGATACGAAAATAATTTAAACGGGTTTATGATTGTTTCTGTTCTGAAAAATATTTTAGTTAACGAGGAACCCTTTATTTATTAAATAAGGGGTTTTTGTAATTCTGCACAATTACATATGTTTATATGGATTTTTAAATTTAAAAATATTACTATATAATTGTAAATTTAAATTATTAATTCATATGAAAGGATGTGTTAACAATTTGTATATGATCAACGGTAGTTTGTTTATTATTTTAGGGGTTATTTGTTATTTAATTGTACGTGGAATATTAATTGGTACCAAAAATAAAAAACATGTGATTTGGTGGAAAGAAATAGTAAGTTTTTTATTCGTGGTTTACATTTGTATGGTTGTTGCAGTAACTTTATTCCCTTTACCAATCGGTTTTCCTTCTAATATTGAAAATCTGAATCGCTCGGTCAATATAATACCATTTGCATCAATTATTAAAGACATCAATCAAATTGGTAGTGCTTATGATGGAGATGCCCTATTTATGATTGGTCTAATTGTAAGAAATGTAGGCGGGAATATTTTATTATTAATGCCTTTAGGATTTTTAGCACCAATTTTATGGGATAAATATAAAAAGTTCAAAAATACTATTTTATTGGGATTTACTATATCAGTTAGTATTGAATTGCTACAATTAATTGAGTCTTTATTTAGTGGAGTGGGACGTATTACTGATATTGATGATGTGATTTGTAATGTTCTAGGTTCTATTTTTGGATATTGTATTTATAATATCTTTTTAAAAGCCATTAATAAATTTAACATTCGAGTGTTGGGTAAAACTAATTCTAAAGGTGTGGAATTAGTTGATAAATAGGAGTTTAAACGAGTTATTAAAGGCGTACGAGTAAAAAGTACGTCTTTTTTATTTTTATAAATAATGCTTAAGGCTGATGAGAAATCACATTTTCCATCTTACACTTGAAAGTAGCTATCGTATTTCAAGTATGGAGTGAAAAGAGGAGAATATAATCTTTAAAGATAAGCAAGTTTATAGGAGGATTCTAAATGGATATTTTACTTGTTGTTCTTATTATTGTTTTGATGCAAAGTAAAGAACGAAAAGTGAAAATAAACCGTATTTGGCTCATTCCGGCTTTGTTGTGCTTTGTAACAATCCAGTCCATTATTCATATGGGACAAATAACATCCCTTGTTTAACATTGCTAAGAACGGTAATACTAATTAACATTGAACTTTTACAACAAGGGATGATAATATGATATACATTTACACAGATTTTGGTGGAACACATACTACCTCACTAGCTGCAGCGTATCATTTAAATAAACTACCAACGGATCGTAAGTTAACGAAAGAAGAAATTTTGAATGTAGATTACTTTAATAAATTGAAAACAGAAGATATGGGAAAAATTATTTTTCATGGAATCGATGAACATGGTCATCCTGTATATACGATTGGATGCGGCGCATCAAAAGTTGTTGTACCTGCGATGAAGTATTTAGGAGAAATCTTGCAAAAACATTATCAAAGCCATGAAAAGATTATATTTTCTAATACATCACCAACAGTGCCTTTACCGATGACTTTCGGTGGGCTGTTTTCTAGAAGGTTCCATATTGATTTTATTGGCGTACCGTTACTCGTATGGGGAGCAAAAATTTGCTGTGATAATATACAAAGGCTTGTTAGTTATACAAAAGAAGCTGGACGATTAACGAATGATTATGTAGTAATTTTAGATAATGAAACTTTTAAATAGTATATGATAAGAAGAAAATCGAGCAAATTCCTTGATTTTCTTTTTTATTTGTGAAATAGACAAGAAATAGTCACAATTAATATGCATCTACTATAGCCAAAACAATAAAGTCCTGTTACTATTACAGGGATATTCTCTTTTCGTAACATAAATATATAGAAAAGTCAGAAAAGAGGAATTGAATTAAGGGAGGAACAACATGAAGCGTGTTGCTTGGATTACTGATAGTACAACTGCGAGTTTTAAAACAGAAGGAGATAACTTTGTTATCCCAATTGAAGTTATTATTGATGGTGTGTCGTACAAAGATTGTGAAGAAGGTGTGCGTGAGCGCGTTTATAATGCTTTGAATGAAGGTAAAACTGTCACTACATCACAGCCTAACATAGGGGAAATGGTAGATTTATTTTCGAAATGCAAAGAAGAATATGAAGAGGGATTTGCAGTTGCTATTAGCGGAAAAGTAAGTGGAACCTATCAAAATATGAAGCTAGCTGCAGAAATGGCAGGTTTTCCATTAACGGTATTAGACAGTGAAACAACAAGTTATCCAATGGATGAACTAATTAGAAAAGCGAAATCGTTATACAATGATGGTATGACTTTACAAGATATACACAAAACATTAGTAGATGAAAAAAGAAGACCTTTCCACGTATTCCCGAAAAGTTTAAAAGGCCTTTATGCAAGTGGTCGTGTAAAGGGCATTCAATTTTTACTTGGAAGTTTATTAAGTGTTAACTTAATATTAGAAGTAAAAGGTGGAGAGCTTTTACTTGAAAAGAAAGTTCGTAAAATACAAAAATGTCGAGAATATATTAAAAATGAACTTGAAAAAGAATTACCAAAAGTACTTCACATGTTCCATGCTAACGATAAAGCTGGAGCTGAAGAATGGATTGCAGATATTAGACAAGCATTCCCTGAAATGGATTTCAAATTATATCCATTACCAATTTCATTTGCGGTTCATGCAGGTGAAGGTACAATAGCAATTAGTTATTAAAGTAAAACCCGTGAATTATTTACGGGTTTTTTATTTATAAATGGTGCACGTCACGCCATCATCAAGTTGAATTTTTATAGCGCTCTAGAACGAAATTTGTGTTAACTCGAAACAAAAATCTTATTTTATCATTTTTGGGGAGCAACCACAATTTCTTGACTTGATTTGAGATTAAAAATATAAACCTTTTCCTACTGGCTGAACAGTTTCTAGTACAATATCAACCATTTCTTCATTAAGTAGGGTCCTTATAATCCAAGCTGATAGTTCTTGAGCAGCAAAACAACCTGCAGCAGTCGAGATATTTCCTTCGTTTACGAAACTTTTCTCAATAACGTCTACACCAAATTCTTTAAGTTGTTCTACTGCTGAGGGATATGTAGTAGCTTTTTTACCAGTTAGTAATTTTTTAGCCCCTAATAGTAGTGAACCAGAACACATAGATCCTATTAATTGTCTTTGAGGATCTACATGAATGCTATTAATATATTGTTGATTTTTATATAAATCCTTTACACCTTTACCACTTGCAAATATTACAGCGTCGGCAAAAGGGATATCAGATATGCTTCCTGTCATGGGAATACGCAAGCCAGACATAGATATATGAGTTTCTTCCGTTCCTAAAAGCTGTACATCCCAATCAGAAAGACCACCGACTAAACGTACACGATTTAATAAATCCCATGGTAGAAAAACATCTATATCAGTAAAGTTATCGAAGCAGACTATTGCAATTTTCATTTTCTAACCCTCCACTTATGTATATCATTTTATTTATAATATAAACATCTCCTTTTTATGTTCTATATCAAGTTATAAATCCCTGTATATTACACGTATATGAAGGAGGTGTAGTGATTTTTTAATTCCTCTAAACATAAAAAGATATAAAATCATTTTCTTGGTTTCTATCGATTTTTTGTACAAAACCAAGACCCGTAGCAACAACTCGTATGGTATTGGGGATGAGGATTTTTAAAATTCTCAAGGAAATAGGTGTAATTTATCACACATACAAATAGAAATAAAAACGTCATCCTTTCTTATAAATTCACAGATAGAAACACGTTTTTCGCTTTTTTTTTTGGCATTTTTTCATTAGCTTGCTAATCTATATATAATATGATTTTTATAATTTCCCTAAAATAATTTTGACGTATTTATTTTTTCAATATAAAATAATATTCATCCAAATTTAACCAACAGTATATAAAAGATGTATCTTTTTATATGCATAGGTATAAATCTCTTTAGTTTTAAGGGAAAAGGTTAATATGAAAGTAAAGAAACTAGTTACGCTTGCAGTACCATTTATGCTATTATACGTGTCAGTTCAATTAACTAGAATTCTTCAAGGCCATTTCAGCAACTGAACGAAATCGGACTGGATATTAATTTCGAGAAAAAGTTTCCATATAAACAAAGTATTGTAATAAACCCCGAAAAATGTTAGAGGGTATACAAGAAGGTGACATCATTTATGTTACGGACTTAACTCGAATTACTCGTAGTACAAAAGATTTATTTGAATTAATCGATAACATACGGAGTAAAAAGGCAAATTTAATATCCTTAAAAGATACATGGCTAGATTTATAAGAAGATAATCCCTACATCCAATTCTTAATTACTGTTATGGCGGGTGTAAACCGATTAGAACGTGATCTTATCCGTATGCGATAGCGTGAAGGCATTGAACTAGCTAAGAAATAAGGAAAGTTTAAAAGTCGGTCAAAGAAGTACCATAAAAATCATGCAGGAATGAATTATGCAGTAAAGCTTTATAGAGAGGGAGATATGACTGTAAATAAAAAATTATGAAATTACAAATGTGTCTAGGCCTCATTATATAGAAAGCTATCGGAAAGGAACAGTTGATGAGTTATACCAAATATCGGAAATATATAATAGAAAATAAGTTTCATATAGAGGTGAAATTATATGCCTAAAATTGACAATATGCTAGCAATTCTATGGATGCTACGTTCAGGTGAAAAAATTACTGCAAAACAGATTTCAGAAAAGTTAGAGATAAATATAAGGACTGTGTATCGTTATATTGATACAATTTCAACTAGTGGCGTACCTATAATTTCAGAACCAGGCCATAACGGTGGATACACTTTATTGAACAATTTTGTAGAGGCTCCTCTTTTTTTTGATTTTGAGGAGCAAACTTCACTATTTCACGCTGCTGTTTTTGCAGAAGAAGCCGGATATTATGGAGGTGAAGCGTTAAATAGGGCCATTTCAAAACTAAGTAAATACTCAAATCAAGAGCAGGAAACAAAAATAAACCAACATTTAACTAGTCTTGAAGTAATAAGTCGATTAAATTCACTCTCTGTAGAAACTTTTTTGAAGGAGTTGGAGCAGGCCGTAGCTGACGGGTACTCAGTAAAAATTCTTTACCATAAAAGTGGCGAAAAGCAATTAAATTATAGATTGGTCGATCCATACAGAATTATCTATTGGAATAATAAATGGTATATGATTGGATTTTGTCATCTTAGGAATGATATACGTAGTTTTAGAGTAGATCGAATTGAAAGTTTAATGTTAACCGAAAATAAGTTTAACCAGCCAGAAAATTTTTCAGCACGTGACTTTTTTATAAAAAGTCTTCTTCCACCTATAGAAGATAAGGAAATTATTATTTCTTTGGTTATTAATGGGGATAAAAGTGTATTGGCTGATATTTGCCAACATTGGTTTTTAGGACATTATTTACAAGAACGGACTTCAAATCAAGCAGTGTTTCTTCTTGAAAAAGACATGATACACACATATGTACCTTATTTACTTTTACCGTACAATAAATCTATTAAAGTTATTGAGCCAATAAGTCTTAAGAATAGAATTATTGAAGTTCTGTCTGAATTAATAAAATTTCATCAAGTATGATAACTTCCCTGACGTTAACTGTCAGGGAAGTTATATTATAATAGCTATATAAATTGTGATTGGAGTGTTATTAGATGCAAACAAAAAAAGCTTTTTTATATGTATTTAATACAATGTCGGACTGGGAATATGGATATTTAATTGCTGAACTAAACTCAGGAAGATATTTCAAAAAAGATTTAGCACCTTTAAAAGTAATTACAGTAGGAGCTAATAAAGAAATGATTACTACTATGGGAGGACTGAGCATAAAACCAGATATTTCCCTTGATGAATGTACTCTTGAGAGTAAAGATCTTTTAATTTTACCCGGAGGGACTACTTGGAGTGAAGAAATTCATCAACCTATCTTGGAAAGAATTGGCCAAGCTTTAAAGATTGGCACTATTGTTGCTGCAATTTGTGGTGCAACTGATGCCCTCGCGAATATGGGATACTTGGATACTAGAAAGCATACAAGTAATAACTTAGAATATACTAAAATGGTATGTCCTAACTATAAAGGAGAAAAGTTCTATGAGTTGGAATCTGCGGTATCTGATGTGAATTTAGTTACTGCATCAGGAATAGCTCCTCTGGAATTTGCAATGGAGGTACTTAAAAAAATAGATGTATTTACACCAGATGCATTACATTCATGGTATAACCTAAATAAGACTTATAAACCTGAATACTTCTTCCAGTTAATGAATTCAATAAAGAAATGAAATAACTAAAAAGCTCAATTTCTCTATTTTGATTTGCAGAGAAGTTGGGCTTTTTAATTTTGAATTCCCTTATCGTTGTAAATTGGCATTTTCCTGATGCTATCCCTATGTAACCTTCTATAGTAATCCTACTCCAATAGTTCAATAAATCGATGCTATAATGTCCGTTTATAGGTACATTTCATTAAGTAGAAAGTAATAAATTTATTGAGGTTTAATAATTTTAATACTGATAATTTGACATACATAAAACCAAAAGTTGCATGTTATATTATTAGGCACAACAATATAAATAATGTTGATAAAAAAGGTGAAAGGATTTTTAAAGATAAAAATAGAAATCTATATAAAAAAATATCTAAATGGTAGGGATATTATGAAAATCGGTAAGTTTGGAGAAGTAAATAACATAAGTATTGATACAATTAGACATTATATGGATCTCAGTCTCATTATTCCTGAAAAAAAAGGAGGACACTATTTTTTTGATGAGTATTGTCAAACAGATTTAGAACTTATATTACATTACAAAGATTTAGGATTTAGCTTGAATGAAATTAAAGAACTATTTTTTTATAAAAATTTAGCAAAATCTATGAATTACGAAAAAAATACCTTTTACCAATCTTTATTTAAACTAAAATATGACAAAATGGAACAGGAAATAGAACTTTTGGAGAAGAAACGGGATAAATTAAAGGAAGTGTTACATAATTTATCTATAGAAACTGAAATTTCGAGTTCAATTTTAGGGGTAGATTTAAAAGTGCTTCATTTATTTAAATGTGTTAAGTGTAACGGAAATTTAATTCTTGAAGATGGCATTATTAATAAAAATCAAATTGTTGAGGGGAAATTAATTTGTAATTGTGGTGAAGAATACGCGATTACTTCCGGAGTTTTAACAGCTGGAAAATTATTTGAGGTGTATAAGAGGAAATCACTTGAAGATTCTATTTCAGATTATATCCATGAAACGGATACTGCTTTTTTGGAAAATGTTCAAAGAGGAGGAGAATGGTCAAAAAAGAAACTAATGCAACTAGATTTAAATGAAAAAATACTACTTGATTTAGGGTCTGGTATTGGGTTCTTTTTACGAAATATTTATGAAGAACTACCGGAAGATTGTTTATATATTGCTGTTGATCGAGATTTGAATAAACTTTTACTTTTAAAAGATGTAATTGAGAGAAGAAATGTGAAAAGAAATATTGTATTTATTTGTGCCGACTTTCTAAACATACCTATTCAGAGTAGTTCTATTGATATTGTAATCGATCAATCAGGTACAAGTAATTATAGTTTTGAACATGAGGAGTTCTTATTGCGCGAATTAAATTCCCTTTTTAAACAAAATTGTTATTTATTAAGTTCATTTATTTTATTTAATAAATTTAGTATAAATAGCCAAATTGTACCTAGACTCCGAGGGAATTTTACATCTGCAAAAGTAACGAAAGAAATCCAAAATTTACAGTTTCAATCGATTGATGAAAGCACTTCAAATTATTTAAAAAGAGGCGGAAAGTACGAAGATTTCTTTGTTCAAGGAGAAGAAATTTATACATATTCATTTTTCGGAAAAAGATGGGGTTAACTCCATCTTTTATTTATTTTCCCTTAAAACTTTTCAAATCGTACATATTGCTATTGGGCTGACCCAAGAACTTACAATGTACGTAATACAAAGTTATGCAGGGGGGAAAATGATGGGAAGTTTACGATTACATATAGAAAATAAAAATAGAAACCAAGAACTAAGAAATATTTGTTTATATTCAATTGCAAAAACAGTATCACTATTTGGTAGCTCTATTTATAGTTTCGCATTAGGATTGTATGTATTACAAATAACCGGATCTGCTTTAAATTTCGCGATTACGCTTATTTTAGGAACGATTCCAATGATTGTTATGAATCCATTTGCCGGTGTCATTGCTGATAAGGTTGATAAAAAGAAACTCGTCGTTTGCATGGATGTATTAAGCGGGTGCTTATTAATAACTGTTTATATATTAAGCAACTATTATGGATTAAACTTATTCATTATTTATACTACTACCTTTCTTATGACCGTATTTACAACGTTTTTTGGAATAGGATTAGAGGCCGTAAAACCGAATATGGTTACTAAAGAACGGTTAATGAGTATTAATTCTATAAGTAAAATTATCGATTCTATATCTTTAATTTTAGGGCCTATGTTAGGGGGCATTGTTTTTGCAGTCTTTGATATGAAAATTTTTATAATTATTAACGGTATTTCATTTATCCTTTCGGCTATATCCATATTGTTTATAAACTTTAAATTGTGCGAGCAAAACATAAATGAGGAATGTTCAATTAGAGAAATTAATTTTATTGAAGATATAAAGGAGGGATACTCTTACTTATTGGAGCGGAAAAGCTTAAAAAATACTTTTAGTATTTTAATTTCCCTTAATTTCTTTTTAGGCTTTGCTGTAACTGTTCCATTGCCATACATTATTAATACAGTTCTCGATCTTGGTTCTAAACAATTTGGTATGATTCAAGGGACTTTTCCGATAGGTATGATAGTTGGTGCAATATTAGTGAAAAAGATAACTGATTGTTATTCTTATTCTTATCTATTGAAAAAAATAAGTTTTATGTTGGCAATTTTTATGATAGTTTCAGGGATACCTGTTTTATTTAAATCTATTGTAGTAAATAATTTGGTATATGTTACTACGTATTGCATGATTATGTTCTTTTTAGGATTTATGATAGCACAAATTGATATTCCTTTAATGTATTTCATGCAAAATGAGATTCCTGAAGAATATAGAGGAAGAGTTCTTAGTATTGGATTAAGCTTAGGTAAAATAATGCAACCAATAGCACTTGCAATATCAGGACTATTATTAAATTTCATTCCAGCCTACACGCTTCCCATTGCAGGGGGGATTGTATTTTTTACTTTGAATAAAATTTTAGCAAATAAGTTTAATTTAGAAATTCATTCAAAAGATTATAGTGTTTAACGTAACTTAAAAAGCGCAGGATCAGCATCCTGCGCTTTTCTATCGTAATTCAGCGGTTTTTCTAATGACAATCTTATCAATATCATCTTCTTCATCACCAATAAATAATCCGCGCTCTTTTAAATATGCTTCAAAATATAAATCTGCTTCAGTGCGTTCGTCATATGGCTTTACAGAGAGAACGAAACCTAATTTGTTTTGTTCTTCTAAGTGAGAAGTGGAGATGTAAGCCGGTACATTATGGCGTAAAAAGAGTTCTTTAACTGGAATAATCATATCTTTCATTAATTTCGTTAGCATACCCATTTCAAACTCGAAATTAAAGCGATCTATACTAGATAAATCAGCGAATACTACACCGATAAAACCTGTATTAAATACTTCTTGATATTCTATATCTTCGTCATGGCCGCCGTAAAAATTCTTTTCGATTAAATAATTTACAAAATAAGCAACGCCATCACTTTGTTCAAATGGTTTCGTTGAAAGAACAAAGCCAATTTTCTTTTGTTTATGTAAATATACACATGACATGTATACTGAAATGTTATGTTCTTTAAACAAAGCGCTTGTTGCTCCAGAGAGACCATCTAATACGTGATGAACAATTTGAAGTTTTTTACGAGCGAAATAATAGGATTTCTTTTGTAACTCCAATGTATCAATAAAGACAGAGCCGATAAAGCCTGTATTTGAAATAATAGGTGCTTGCTTTTTTCTTCCTCTGCGCTTTAATGGAGCCATTGTTAAAATCATCCCTTCATGTACGTTTGAAATAAAAAAAGAACATTTGTTCGTATATTTATATTTTACTATTAAAACGCTATAAAGTAAAGGGTTTTTGATGAAAATATAACAAAAAAGACACCTTATAAAAGGTGCCTTAAACGCTGTAGGGAATAGGGTTTACCCTAATTATTTATATTATGATACAGAAACAATCTCTTCAGTATCTTCTACATCTAAATGACAGTCCATAGTACGAACATCTTGATCTTCATGACTTCCGAAATAAATAGTAATTTTCATATGTATCGCTCCTTTATTCTAGGAATACCTAAAATAATTACTAGTAATGTTAATATTTATTATATACCACTTTTTTCATTCCGACAACGTTATATCATTTTTAATTATTTTAAACTATAGAGCACAATTTAAAGAGGTACTTTTTATAAAAAAAGGTAAATTTCTAATATGTTATATTTAATATAGAGAGATTCGAGTATTACTTTTTATGAAAAGGAGAACTATTGATGAATTATAAACAATTACTAATAGATAACTTTGCATTTAAAACTTCATATGTTGCGCAATTTGTGCCCGGAATGAGTATAAAAGAAACGAAAGATTATATTGCTGTTGATTGTGGATTACCTGCCGATACATTCAATATCATTACTCTACTGAACAATAATTTAACGGAAGGGGTCGAGAAATTACATAAGGAGGTAGAATACTATAATCAAAAGAAGTTTCCAATGAGTGTTTGGTTATGGGATGAGGAGCAAGAGCGGGATATAAAAAGCGGGTTAAATAAAATCGGTTTAAAAGAAACGGAGCAAAATATTGCGATGGTAGCAGACTTAAAAACAATTTCTCCAACAATACACATGCCAGTAAGTTTTACAATTCAACAAGCATCTTCACCTGGACTAATAAAAAAATTTGGAGAAACGTTAGCTGATCTATTCGGCACATCAGAAGAAGGTATACATGTACAAGCATTCTATAATCAAATTTCTAATCTTGATATATGTAACAGTGAGAATATGAAATTATTTTTAGGGTTATATGAAGGTGAAGTCGTAACTGTTGGTTCATTGATATGTTCAAAAGATAGTATTGGTATTTATGACATAGCAACGAAAGAAGGAATGAGAGGACGAGGGTTCGGATCTGCTATGTTCAATTTCCTGCTGCAAGAAGCACATAAATTTAAAAATACGTATTGTGTATTACAAGCTTCACCCGATGGAATCAATATTTATAAAAAATCGGGATTTCAAGCTATCGGCAAAATGACTGTATTGGAAAATCGACATTTAATTGAGTAAATCATTCAAGTTAAATCGTCTTTATATAGGAGCTTATAAATCGTTATGAAAAAGATATACCTCGTTACAATAATTTGTGCCTTTATAGTAATAAGTATCTTTGTTTTTCAGAAAATAAATGAACATAAGTATACTAAAGCTATGAATCAATCAAATCATATAAAAAATATCGCACATAGAGGTGCTTCTGCATATGCGCCTGAACATACAATAGCAGCATATCAATTAGGACAACAAATGAATGGGGATTATATAGAAATTGATCTCCAAATGACAAAAGATGGACATTTAGTGGCTATGCATGATGAAACATTAAACCGTACAACGAATGGTACTGGGCTGGTGAAAGAGCATACATTAGAAGAAATAAAGCAACTAAATGCTGGCTCTTTTTTCAATGAAAAATATCCGAACTTAGCAAAGAAAGAATTTGAAAATGTTAAAGTCCCAACATTAACAGAAATTCTTGAAACGTTTGGGCATAACGCGAACTATTATATCGAAACAAAATCACCTGATGAATATCCAGGAATGGAAGAAAAATTATTAGAAATTATTAATCACTACGAAATACATGATAAAGTTATTATTCAATCGTTTAGTGAAGAAAGTCTACAAAAGATTCATAGCCTAAATAGTAATATATCCATAGTACAATTATTACCTTATAAAAAAGTGGTTCAATTAACAAAATTAGAGATAGAAAAGTATAAAATGTACTGCATAGGTCTTGGTATGAATTACAAATATATTGATTTAGATTATGTAAAGAAAATAAAGAAAAGCGGATTAGAAGTTCATCCATTTACAGTAGATAATGAAAATGATATGAAAAAGTTGCTTGCATGGGGAGTCGATGGAATGTTTACTAATTATCCGGATCATTTACATTCAATATTGGATTTGAAAAATCATGAATAAGTAGTGTTATTCATAAAGGGAAAATTTACACAACCTGTATACTAGGATTATCAATGCAAGAAGGCATGTAGCATATAAAAAGAAAATACCAAAAACCGCAACTGAAAGACTTAGGTTGTGGTTTTTTTATTGCTTCCATTTCAGTTTACAAAGTTTGAAGCTAGAAGTGAAAACCTTTTTAGATGAATTGGCTTCTTATGTATTTGTACTTCGTATCGTTCTAGGTATATGTACAACCCATGAGATGAATTTTGCATAGGATAATAGAAAAGGAGATGTTGCATATTGAAATACCACAATAGAAATGTAAGTAATCTGAATAAATTAGCGGATAATACGAAAGCTGCAGCTTTTAAGTGGTATCAGTACTGTATCGACAATGGAATTGAAGTATTAATTTATGAAACAATCCGTACGGTCGAGCAACAACGTGAATATGTTCGTAAAGGAGCATCACAAACGATGCGCTCATATCATTTAGTAGGACAGGCATTAGATTTTGTTCCAATTCAGTCGAATGGTACAGAAGATTGGAATGGCTATAATAAAGAACCGTGGGCATCAGCAATTCGTTATGCTAAACAAATTGGCTTTGAATGGGGCGGTGACTGGAAAGGATTTGTGGATAGCCCGCATTTGCAATATAACTACAAAGGATATGGAACGGATGCTTTTGGAAAAGGTGCTCAAAACGTAGTGACTCCTCCCCCGTCGAATGATAGTGTAGGGGTTGCTTATATTAACGGTACTAATGTAAATTTACGAAAAGGACCTGGTACTGGATATGGCGTTATTCGTAAATTAGGGAAAGGAGAGTCCTACAAAGTATTTGGACAATCAAATGGCTGGTTAAATCTCGGTGGCGATCAGTGGATTTATAACGATCCATCATATATTCGTTATACGGGAGGAAATGTACCAACATCTTCACAATCATCAAACGATGGTGTAGGTGTAGTTACTATAATCGCTGATGTATTGCGTGTTCGTACCGGCCCAGGAACAAATTACGGTATTGTGAAAAACGTGTATAAAGGTGAAAAATATCAATCGTTTGGATATAAAGATGGTTGGTATAATGTTGGTGGAAATCAATGGGTTTCTGGTGAATATGTTACGTTTATAAAGTAAATATAAGAGCCGTCCTGTTGGGCGGCATTTTATTTTAAATATTCATAGGGTGAGCACTCATAATATCATTCGTGATACATAGAGTATAATTTTTCATTCTAATAATCAGAAAGTAATCAAAATGTAATTAATTTCAACTACGCTTTTTATATTTTTTTGATACACTGGCTACGAGGGGGATACCAATTAAGGTCGGTAAAAACCAAAACCATATTGGCGGAAGTAAATTTATAATGGGAATATGGATGCCGACATTTACTAAAAGTGCGGTGACTGCACCTATATAAGAACCTAACATACCTCTGATGTGGTGATGGAGCCAATTTTTCCAGCGTTTTTTTCGTGCAAGATATCCATAAATCGCAAATGAATAAGAGAAGATTGCTACATAAAATAAATATGCGACTTTATCCCAGTTGATAATGGATAATATTATTGCCGTAAGGGTAATGACAATATAGGATGCATGATATATTTCGCCCCATTCGGTATGTTTTCCTTTCTTCTTTTGGGCAACCATCGCTACAATACCAGTGATTAAGCATATTGTTCCAAATAGGATGTGTATGGTTAAAAGAATGTTAAAAATGCTCATAATAATTCCTCCTTTTTTATTTTTATAGTATTGCAGTATAGGAGAAAAGTTGAAAAATATAGTTAGTTCGGCTTAATATATTGAAATAAAGGTACTCCTAGAACAAAACCCAATGATTTAAATATTTAGTGAGATGATTATTATGTTAAATGAAGGAGAGACTTCTATGTTTACATCTATTACATATTTACAATCTGGCAATGAGAAACAACAAAAAATATATGATGTTTTGAATAGCCTAAACATAATGGAGGATTTAGCTTTATATAATCCCGTTCTTTGCGGGACAATCCCTATAAGAATTGATACTCCTCAATCTGACTTAGATATTGTAATGGAAGTCTATAATTTTGATGTTTTTGAGCAGGAAATGAGATCTTTATATGGTTCTTATGGAGGGTTCAACATAAAAAAGAAAAAAATTAAAGGTACTGAATCGATAAAGGTGAATTTTGAATTCGAAGGTTTTGAATTTGAATTATTTGCTCAACCTAAGCCAGTGCGTAATCAAAATGCATATAGACATATGATAGTGGAGCACATGTTATTAATGCAGCATCCCCATATAAGGGAAGAAGTTATTCGCTTAAAGGAACAAGGTTTAAAAACAGAACCTGCTTTTGCTCAAGTATTAAATATTGACGGAGATCCTTATGAAGAGCTTATTTTATTAGGGCAGGAAATGAAATTGTGGTAAATAAGATACATAAAAAAATCCTCCAAAAACAAAAGAGGATTTTTTTATGCCGTTAACTTTCGAATTAATTCACTGAGCAATTTAATTCCGTTAGTCATTTGTTCTGGTGAAGCATATCCATATGATAAACGAATGTACTGATCTGATTCTTCTTCATAAATACGTCCTGGGTTTAAAAGAATTCCTTTTGATAGAGCCTCTGAAAATAGTTTTTTCATCGGAATGTTATGTACAACCTTTAGCCATATAAAAAATCCACCAATAGGAATATCCCACGATGCAATATCTGCACAATATTTATTTAAAGCTCGTATCATTATTTGTCTTCGCTCTTTCAGGTGCATTCTTACGTTTGCTACATGTTCTTCATAAAAACCTTCATTTATCCATTCAGCAGCTACTCTTTGAGATAAAGAGCTGGATCCATAGTCTGTTTGCATTTTTATATCTGACAATCTATCAATAACAGGTTCTGGTCCGATTATCCATCCAATTCTAAGTCCTGGGCTAAGTGTTTTAGAGAGACTACCAATATATAATACATGTCCATGTTTATCCATCGACTTTAAAGGAGCTGGAGGTGATTCATCAAGCCATAACTCTCGGTAAATATCATCCTCGATGATAGGCAATTGCTCTTTTTCACATATTTTTAATATTTCTTTTCTTCGCTCTTTGGACATCAATATCCCCGTTGGATTTTGAAAACAAGGGATTGAATATAAAATATTATTCTTTTGACTATATTTAATTCGTTTTAATAAGTCGTTAGGTAAAATACCGTGATGATCCATTGATATACCGGATAAATTTATATTTGCTGATTGAAAAACATGAAGTGAATATAAGTAAGAAGGTTGTTCAAGTAAAACAGTTGATTTTCTATGTAAAAGACCAATTGATATTAATTGTAATGCTTGGAGTGCACCAGAGACTATTAATATAGAACCCGGTGATGCATGTATTCCAAATGATTTTACGTATTTGCTTATTGCTTCACGTAACGGATAAAAACCTTTTTGTTCTTCGTATCCGAAATAATCTAATTCCTCACTGACGTTTTTAATTATAGATTGCATAGTTTCGAGCGGGAAAAGGTGAGGTGCAAGTTCACCTTTACTAAGATGGATAAGCGTTTTATTTGCTTCTGCTTCATTTATTTCTCGCACCATTAACTTACTTGGTTTATGAATACCAGCCTTTACATATTCACTCCAATCGGGCGGGGGATTAGTTGCTAATAATGACCATGTATTATTTGTTACAATTGTTCCTGCTCCGATTTGTCCTTGAATTAAACCATCTGCCATAAGTTCATCTAGCGCATTTATTACAGTACTTCGATTTACATGAAATAATTTTGCTAACTGCCGCTGACTAGGGATTTTACTTCCAATTGGCCATTCTCCGTTTTCAATTTTTTCTTTCATATAGTCTATTATCTGCTGATATTTGGGCACTTTTTTATCGGTCGTCATATAAAAAACTCCTTCGTTTATTTAAAAGATTCAAAGTGGTTGGTTTTTCCGATAAATAACTGGTTGAAGACATTGTATCAACTATTAAATATGATGAAAAGAAATAATTGGTAATTTAAAAATGGTTGGTTTTTTAGGGAAGGAGAGAAAATATGCATAATAAAAAATGGGATTTACGCATTATATGTGCTCACGCTTTTACAATTCTTATATGGGGAACTGCTTTTCCAGCAATTCGTATGGGGCTTGAATCTTATACGCCTGAACACCTTACTTTACTACGCTTATTAATCGCTTCATTTATACTTTTGTTATTTTCATTTATATACAAACTACGACTACCGGATTTAAAGGATATCCCAGCAATTTTTATATTTGGTGCTCTAGGATTTACTATTTATCACATCGCATTAAACTACGGCGAAAAAACAGTAAATGCTGGATCTGCAAGTTTAATAATTTCAGTCACTCCAATAGTAACGGCAATTCTTGCTTCTGTTTTTTTGAATGAAAAAATGAAATTAAATGGCTGGATCGGTGGTGTAATGAGTTTTGCAGGAATTGCCTTAATTTCATTTAGCCAAGGCGACGCTATTCAATTGAATAGCGGGGGATTATTTATATTATTAGCGGCGATTTCAGAAAGTCTATTTTTCGTTTTCCAAACATCTTACTTAAAAAAATACGGCTTCTTACCATTTACCATATATACAATTTTGTCTAGTACTGTATGTATGCTTATTTTCTTACCCGGAGTTTATCAAAAAATACTAGCAGCTCCTCTTGAAGTTAACTTGAGCGTTATATATTTAGGTGTCTTTCCAACAGTACTCCCGTATATTGCATTGGCCTATATTATATCTCGTGCTGGTGCTTCTGAAGCAACAAGTTCTCTATATTTAACGCCAATAACTGCTTGTTTCATTGCTTGGATATGGTTAGGAGAAGTGCCAACTTTAGTTTCGATAATTGGCGGAGGAATTACTATACTTGGAATTGTGATTGCTCATATACCGGTATTAAGAAAAGAAAAACATAGGAATTTAGCAAATAATCAATCCGTATAATGTAATTCAATAATAATTTTATGATACTTTTTTATATAGTTTCTTTCTTATGTTGATAAATATAATATTTTGTATTTCAGTTAAATATTGTATGTTACATTTTATGTAGTAAGCATTTTAAAAGGAGCTGACAACATAATGAATGGAAAAAGAAAAATTTTCACATGTATTTCTATTGTAGGAATCGGACTAGCTAGTTTTTCTAATTCTAGTTTCGCAGCAAGTGTAACGGACAATTCAATACAAAATTCTATTCCCGTAGTTAATCAACAAGTAGCTGCTGCAAAGGAAATGAAACCATTTCCCCAGCAAGTTAATTATGCAGGTGTTATAAAACCGAATCATGTTACACAGGAAAGTTTAAATGCTTCTGTAAGAAGTTACTACGATAATTGGAAAAAGAAATATTTGAAAAATGATTTATCTTCTTTACCTGGTGGTTATTATGTAAAAGGAGAGATTACAGGTGATGCTGATGGGTTTAAGCCACTTGGAACTTCAGAAGGTCAAGGGTATGGGATGATAATTACAGTATTAATGGCTGGTTATGATTCGAATGCTCAAAAAATCTATGACGGTTTATTTAAAACAGCAAGAACTTTTAAAAGTTCTCAAAATCCTAATTTAATGGGATGGGTTGTCGCAGATAGTAAAAAAGCACAAGGTCATTTTGATTCTGCTACTGATGGAGATTTAGATATTGCGTATTCTCTTCTTCTTGCTCATAAGCAGTGGGGATCTAATGGAACAGTTAATTATTTGAAAGAAGCACAAGACATGATTACAAAAGGTATTAAAGCTAGTAATGTTACAAATAATAACCGACTAAATTTAGGAGATTGGGATTCTAAAAGTTCACTTGATACGAGACCATCTGATTGGATGATGTCACACCTTAGAGCATTTTATGAATTTACAGGTGATAAAACTTGGCTTACTGTTATTAATAATTTGTACGATGTTTATACGCAATTTAGTAATAAGTACTCTCCAAATACAGGACTTATTTCAGATTTCGTTGTAAAAAACCCACCACAACCCGCACCTAAAGACTTCTTAGATGAGTCAGAATATACAAATGCATATTATTATAATGCTAGTCGAGTACCTTTAAGAATTGTAATGGACTATGCGATGTACGGCGAGAAGCGAAGTAAAGTCATTTCTGATAAAGTCTCTTCATGGATTCAAAATAAAACGAATGGAAATCCTTCTAAAATTGTGGATGGTTATCAATTAAATGGATCCAATATTGGTAGTTATCCAACTGCTGTATTCGTTTCACCGTTTATTGCTGCAAGTATAACGAGTAGCAATAATCAAAAGTGGGTAAATAGTGGTTGGGATTGGATGAAGAATAAGAGAGAAAGTTATTTTAGTGATAGTTATAATTTATTAACTATGTTATTTATTACAGGAAATTGGTGGAAGCCTGTACCTGATGATAAAAAAACACAAAATCTAACAAATGATGCGATTTATGAAGGATACGATAATTAATTAAATTTGAGAATGGTTACTGAAGAAAGGAATTAGCATTCGCTAGTTCCTTTTTAATGTTTTGTAAAACATTATCCATTCTAAAATTCGCATAGATATACTTGCTTTTTTCATATACATAGTTATTGATGACTCTATGTTTTTATGAAGGGAGAGTATTTCTTGGAAAAAGTATTATTTTTCGGAGATCCAGGTATTGATGACTCATTTGCCATTATGTATGGTTTACTGCATCCCGAAATTGAAATTGTCGGTATTGTAACCGGATACGGAAATGTTGAGCATATACATGCTGCACATAATGCAGCGTATATTTTACAGTTAGCAAATAGACAAGACATTCCTGTCATTAGTGGTGCAACAAAACCACTGACAGAAGAAATCACTACGTACTATCCTGAAATTCACGGAGCAGAAGGATTAGGGCCCATCCATGTTCCAGAAAATATATTATCTATTCCAATATATAATTTCGGCAGTATTGCTGCGATTCTTATAAAGTACGGAAAAGATTTAACGATTGTTGATGTAGGAAGATCTACCTCGTTAGCAATTGCTTTTAATTTATGGAATGATTTAATGCTAAATGTAAAAGGAATCTATTTCATGGGTGGTGTTTTTTTAGAAGTAGGAAACGTTACGCCATTAGCAGAGGCAAACGTGTATGGAGATCCGATAGCAAGTAAAATTGTTTTCCATCAAGCAAAGAATTTATTCATATTCCCTTTAAATGTAACAAACAAAGCTGTGTTAACACCAAATGTATTTAACTATATTCAAGCTAATGCAAAGAATCCATTTCATATGATAATGAAACCAATGTATGACTACTATCTATCCGCATACCAAAAACTTAATCCATCTATGGAAGGACCTTTGCTACATGATGTGGTTGCAATAAGCGGATTAGTAAATCCAAGTTTTTTTGAATTTGTGCATCGTACAGTAAATGTAGATACATACGGAGATACGAAAGGACAAACATTTGCTGATTTTCGCCCTAACTCTAAATCTGAAGGAGCCCGTATAGCTTTAGAAATAGATGCAGAAAAATTCATTCAAGATTTTATAAAAATTATGTTATAAGTTGCTGTCGAAAAAGGGAATTATTTCAATGCGTTGAATATAAAAATACATCCTCTAGATAAAGGAGCTTACAATATTGAATGTCCAGTTAAAGGTTGTTACGAGAGACAATTGGGAAGATGCATTAAAGTTACAAGTGAAAGAAGATCAAAGAAAATTTGTCCCCGCTGTAGCAGTTTCACTTGCTAAAGTATATATAAAACCAGATGGTGACAATGTAGAGTACATACCATTCGCTATATACGATGATGACCTTATGGTTGGTTTTGTTATGCATGCTGTTGTAATAGAGACATCGGATATGTATTGGATTAACGGATTTATTATTGATCAATCGCAACAAGGTAATGGTTATGGAAAAGCAGCATTACAAGAAAGTATTAATATAATAAAAAATACTTTTAAATCGTGTAAAGAAATTAGATTAACAGTACATAAAGATAATATCTCTGCAAAGAAACTATATGAACGATATGGTTTCATATCATTAGAACAGGAGTATGATGGTGAGCAAGTATATCGTTTATTCGTTTAACTATTATGAGGTAAAGGTGTGAAATGAAATATGCAATTTACTGAAGTGAAAATTGAAGTGTTCATTCCTGAAGAATATATTGAAACATTAAGGGATGAATTAAATAAAATTGGAGCATGTAAAACGGGCGAATATGACCATTGTCTTTCCTATAGTTCAGTGAAAGGATATTGGAGACCTTTAGACGAGGCATCTCCTTTTAATGGAGAAATTGGGCGAATATGCGAAGGGCAAGAATGTAAAGTTGAAATAAAGTGTAAACGAGAACTTGTAAAAGATGCTCTTGAAGTTATTAATGATATTCATCCGTATGAAACACCTATGATTTATATTATACCAATACTAAATGACTATTTTGAGCAACTATACATTGAATAACTAGGAGGAATACCAATTGAAAAGTAAATTTCATCATATTGTACGAGCACTCATGATAAAAGATGAAAAATTATTAGTTGCTGAATATATTGACCATCATTATTTTTTACCTGGTGGCCATGTTGAAATTGGAGAATCAGCAGAGAATGCATTAAAAAGAGAGTTAAGAGAAGAACTTGGAGTAAACTGTATTATACAACAATTTTTAGGCGTCATAGAAAATCAATGGCAAGATAAAGAAGTGCTTCATCATGAAATTAACCACATTTTTGAAGTAGAGTCACAAGATTTACATACGGACTTAACACCGAAATCTAGCGAGTCTCATTTAGCATTTCACTGGATAGATTATAATAAAGAAGCCTTAAATCATTATGAAATCATGCCAATGCCTTTAGTGAAGGAATTACTAAAAAGAAAGGTAAATGATGAACTACTAAATTGTTGGATTAGTAATTTTTAAATCACTTTATTTATAGTAAATACGTCCATCAAATGAATATAAAGAAAATAGGCTAAAAAACAAGGTACATCACCTAGTGTAAGTTCATATTTTGTTGATGTACGCATTTAGTCTATAGTCTTGTTTCTACTTTGTTTACAAGAATTTATTAACTTTAATATTTGGACGAAATTTACATTTATAAATGGAGGGTTTCATAATGAATCAGTTTCAACAAGAACTACAATCATTAAACCTTAATGATTATCAAACTGGCAATGTTGTGTATTGGGATCAACAACAAAGTCAATATCCATACTATTACATTCAAGACGATGCACGTCGTTGCGGCGGATGTGGCGGTTGTGGTGGACGTTGCGGTGGATGTGGCGGTAGATGTGGTGGTTGTGCAGGTCGTTGCGGCGGATGCATAGGATGCGCAGGATGTTTCAGTTGCTTTAATTGCTGGAACTGGTGGATTATTTAAGTATAGAAAATTCAAGTTATTTTATATGAAAGAAAGGTGTAAAAACTATTTTGCACTTTTCTTTCATGCTGTAATTTTGATGTGTATTAAGGGGGATTTATTTGTATACATATGATAAGTTGATTTCTTGGGTAGAGGATATAAAAGAAAAAAATCATAGTTCTGCTACAGCACTTTGTATTATAAAAGATAATAAAATCGTACTAGAGCATTATAGTGGTTATCACTCAAATACATCTACAACCAAGAGAGTAACAGCATCTTCACAATTTAACGTTGCTTCTGCTAGAAAAAGTTATTTAGGATTAATGATAGCGTATGCGCTTTATGAGGGGAAAATAAACTCTATTGATGATGAAGCGATAAAATATTTTAAAGACTTTGATCCTGCATTGCTTAGTAAAACGACGATAAGACATTTAGTAACACATTCGCACGGATTAGAAGAAACGAATGACAGGACAATTTTTCGTGAATTTGCACCGGGGCAATCATGGGCGTATAGAGATATTAATGTAAGAATGATGACACGTCTTATTTATCAGCTATATAACAAAAGTTTTCCTGAATTGTTAAAGGAGCGTGTGTTTAAGCCTGCTAATTTTCAAGAAACAGGTTGGAGAGTTCAGCGAGATGAAAATTTAGTTGACGTTGTTAATAATCCAAATGAAGACGCAATTAGTGAAATTGGTACGGTAGATGACGGTACTGAAAAAAATTTGTTTGTCTCAGCTAGAGAATTTGCGCAGTGGGGCAATCTTCATTTAAATCAAGGTGGGATAGATGGTAAACAAATTGTTCCAAAAGAAGTTATAAAAATCGCTACGAGTTTGCAGAGTCCAACATATATAAACAAAGAGCTACCACAAAATGGATTGTTTTGGTTCATCCAAAATGAGCCTGCGCAATTAAGCGAACTTGGTGAACGTGTTCCAAAAGGGTCGTATCAAATATTAGGGATTACTGGACCGACCATTTTAGTAATACCTGAATATAATGTAGTTGTTGCAAAAATGTATAATAAAAAATATAACTACGGTGGTGATAATTACTTATATTATTTACGTGAATTTAGTAATTTAGTCGCAGATACATTTAGTAACGGTAATAGGGCATAATTACTCCTATAACGAAAAGGAGTGATTGAAAATGAAAGATAAAGTGAACAAAAATAAAAAGCAAAATATAAAAGATGTAAATACAGAGCAAAATGCAATTTATAGCGATCCTAAAGATGCAGCTAATATGCAAACTGTACCGCAGCCGAAGGATTTTGATGAAATCGAATATTAATTTTTCATCCGACTATATGATGAATGAAAAATACGTCTTAAGTCTCATAACATTTAAGAAATTATTTGATAACATATATACATAAGCATTTGAAAATGTCTTATCTTAACAAAGCTTTCTTTAGAAATATCTGATATAACCTGCAAAAGGCACTTCTTTATGAAGTGTCTTTTTGTGTATATGAACTTAATTACCATTTTCCGTACAGTATCTTGCAATTTATGATGGATATACTAACTGTGAAAATTCATGTCAAGATAAAAGAAGGGGACAGTTAGTATGAAACAAACTTCTATAAATCCGTTACTAATTGTTCTAGGTACAATCATTGTTCAAATTGGCCTTGGAACAATTTATACATGGAGTTTATTTAATCAACCCCTTGTAAGTAAGTTTGGATGGAATCTTAATTCAGTAGCGATAACTTTCTCCATAACAAGTTTTTCTTTATCATTCTCAACTTTATTTGCAGCCAAGTTGCAGAAAAAATTAGGACTTCGGAAACTTATTGCTACTGCAGGAATTGTTTTAGGACTCGGCTTAATACTTAGTTCACAAGTTTCTTCCTTACCACTATTATATTTATTAGCTGGTGTCGTTGTTGGTTATGCGGATGGAACAGCTTATATTACATCACTATCTAATTTAATTAAATGGTTTCCAAATCGGAAAGGGCTTATTTCAGGTATATCTGTATCAGCGTATGGAATGGGCAGCTTAATCTTTAGATATATAAACGGAAATCTTATCGATAACCTTGGTGTATCACAAGCATTCTTATATTGGGGTATTATCGTGTTACTTTTAGTGTTAATCGGATCGTTCTTCTTACGTGAGGCAATTGTAAGTAATGCTGTAACTGAAACATTACACAATGACTATACTCCGCGTGAAATGATGCGAACGAAACAAGTATATCTGCTATTTTTTATGTTATTCACCTCGTGTATGGGTGGTTTGTATTTAATCAGTATGGTAAAAGATATCGGCGTACAACTTGTTGGACTTAGCGCAGCAACCGCTGCAAACGCCGTTGCTATGATTGCAATCTTTAATACAGTAGGTAGAATCATTCTTGGGACGTTATCAGATAAAATCGGGCGAATGAAAATTGTCTCTGCAACGTTTATTATTATAGGTTTGTCAGTCTTTACTTTAAGTTTTATTCCGCTAAATTACGGGATCTATTTTGCTTGTGTAGCAAGTGTCGCCTTTTGCTTCGGCGGTAATATAACTATATTCCCAGCTATTGTCGGAGATTTCTTTGGATTAAAAAACCATAGTACAAATTACGGGATTGTCTACCAAGGTTTCGGATTTGGTGCGCTTGCAGGATCATTTATTGGAGCGATACTCGGGGGATTTCAACCAACTTTCATTATAATCGGTGTTTTAAGTGTTATTTCCTTCATTATTTCAATATTAATCCGTCCACCAACTGTAGAGAAGACAAAGGAACTAAAACATCTACATCGGAAAGTGGCGTAATACTAAAAAGAGTCCTAATATAGGGCTCTTTTTAGTACAAAACATTTTTTGTGTAGAGAGAATAGAGTTATTTAATTTAAAATGAAATGAGTAGCAGATACTTAGAATACTCATATTGTTTTATAAAGGAACTAACATGTTGTTAAAAACATTTAGAGAATTACAGTTAACAAACTTTGTGATGGAACGTGCACTTCATTCATAGACCATTATTTTCTTATAAGTTTACAATGAAATACAATGAAAGTAATTGGCTTACATTGATTACAACCATAATTTCTTCTGTTGTGGCATTCGCTACAACAAATATTGATGACATTTTTATACTGCTTGTTTTATTTTCACAAGTAAGAACAGAAGTACTTAGGAAAGAAGGTAGAGTTGTCCGCGAAAAAGCTACGAGAAAAAAACTTTATATTGTTATTGGACAATATTTAGGATTTAGTATGATTATTTTTCTAAGTATCATTGGGTCTTTAAGCTCTTTTTTCATTCCTGTTTCGTGGATTGGATTATTAGGATTCGTGCCAATTTATATGGGGGTTAAAGGACTATTGTCACTTCGTTCTTATAAAAGTAATGAAGTTATCGATAACGTTACTGTTTCATTATTTAAAGTAGCTTCAATTACATTAGCTAATGGAGCTGACAATATTTCGATTTATATACCAATGTTTGCTAGTCAAACTCTTGAAACAAATATCGTTACATTAGTTATCTTTTTTTCCATGATAGCGATATGGTGTTTTATTAGCTACAAATTGATAAAAGCTCCTATACTAGCTAAAGTACTTGAGGAAAACTGTCATATTATTGTTCCAATTGTTCTAATTGGTTTAGGAATGTTCATTCTTTTTCGTAGTGGTACAATTGGACTATTCTCCTAAGGTGTTGAAATAACGGAAGTTTTCATAAAAAAGAATTGAACAATTTTAATATTTTTTGAGCAATTATATTCATTGAGATTAATTAGATTCTACACAACGTATATAAGTCTTATTACAGATGAAATGTAGTAGGGCTTTTTTTATTTTAGTGAAATGAAACAATTGTATTAGTGATCTACGACTATTATTTAGACAGGACATTAGCATTATGAAGTTGAATAGCTATCGTAAAAGGAGCGTGATAATTAAAATGAAAATAGTAAAACAATGGGTCCAAGAAGATAGTGATTACATAAGAGAAAAAGTAATTGAATATAACCAAAAACATATTTCAGATGAAGAGAAAAAGCCTTCAGAAAAAATTAGTTTTATAGTGAGAAATGAAAAGGGAAAAATTGTAGGTGGAATAACTGCAATTACATTTTGGCACCACGTACATGTTGATTTCCTGTGGGTTTCTGAAGAATATAGACACGAAGGTTATGGAACCAAGTTAATAAAACTTATTGAAGAATTTGCAATTGAAAAAGAGTGCAGGTTAATCAATTTAGATACTTTTAGTTTTCAGGCGCCTGATTTTTATAAGAAGCATGGATATAAAGTAATCGGAGTAAGTGAAGATCATCCGAAAGGACATAATCATTATTATTTAGAAAAACGGCTAAAAAGTATATAGAATTTGTTAACATTAGTATTTGGAATACAAATGCAATAAGGGCGAGGTTATTATTAATTTCAGTATTAATTGGATCAATTTTTATTCTAAAACTGCAAGAACGTACTTTGGATAATCTTCCTAAGGTACGTTCTTTTTTTTATCAGTAGCCTATTCTTATTAACTCCACCAATAGTGGTAAAGGCAAGACTTAACTAACTTATATATATTAAAAGGAGTTAATGGTAGAATGAATAGAAGACAGAAAATTCCTTTTATTAAAAATAGAGGAGGTACATATGAAAAAAGTTAATGTTACATACGCGATTTTGTACGATAAAACTAATGAAAAGATTTTAATGGTAAAAAACAAAGGGGAAAATGGTTCTTATTATACATTACCAGGTGGCGCAGTTAAATTAGGAGAAACATTGGAAGAAGCAGTAATTCGAGAAGTAAAAGAAGAAACAGGGTTACATATAAACGTAAAAGGGATTTGTTCTATCAGCGAAGCCTTTTTCGAGGAAAGAGATCATCATGCAATTTTCTTTAATTTTCTAGGTGAAATAATTGGCGGAGAGACATATATATCAAGGCCAAAAGAAATTGAAGAGATTACTTGGATGGAATTATATATAGCAGCTCCATATTTACGCATACCAGAACATTTACTAGATTTATTACAAAAGAAAGAAACAGTACCTTATTTTTTTAACGGAACAATCGTTCATCAATCTTCATAAAAATATTATCTCATGTAAGGCGGGGAAAACATGGAGTTTATCGTTAATCACAAACAATTCACTCAAGCACTTTCAGAAGTCAACAAAGCAATATCAACAAAATCTTTAATTCCTATATTATCTGGTATAAAAATAACTGCAGATCAATCTGGAATTACTTTAATTGCAAGTAACTCGAATATTTTTATTGAAAAATTCATTCCTGTTTTAATTGAAGACGAAAAGATTGCAACTATTTTAAAGGAAGGAACTATTGTTGTACCTGCAAAGTATTTCATTGAAATAATAAAGAAAATGCCAAGTGATATAGCAATAAAAAGTAAGAATGAGCAAATTATTAAGATACAATCAGAAGAAATCACATTAAGTTTAAATGGATTTCCTGCAGATGAGTTTCCGAAAGTACCACTTATAGACAATCATGCAGAAATCAAAGTAGAGACAGAGCAATTGATTGAAGTATTTAAACAAACAGTTTTTGCGGTAGCGAAAAATGAATCTAGACCTGTTCTTACTGGGGTGCATATAGAGTTATCTAATAATAAGTTAATTTGTGCTGCAACTGACTCACATAGACTAGCGATACGTGAAACGCTACTTTCCTCAGATGTAAAAGCAAATTGTATTGTACCAAGCGCAACCATTAATGAACTTCTAAAATTAATGAACAGCAATTCGGAATTCGTATATATCTACTTTTCGGAGAGTCATATTATATTTACGTTTGGAACAACTACATTATATTCAAGACTAATTGAAGGGAAATATCCTAATATTTCTAACCTTATTCCAAATGATTTTAAAACGACTATTAACGTAGATAGAAAAAAGATATTACAAGGTGTAGACCGATCAAGTTTATTAGCAAGTGAATGGGCCAATAACAATGTTAACTTAGAAATCATAAACGAATCCACAATTAAAATTTCTTCAAACGCTTCTCAAATTGGACAAATATCCGAAACGCAACAAATAGATGCAATTCAAGGTGAAAAACAATTAAATATATCTTTCGATGGGCGTTTTATGGTTGATGCTTTACGAGCAATAAAAGAAGAAACGATTACTTTAAGCTTTGGCGGTTCTATGAGACCGATATTGATTGAAGCAGGAGAACAATCTGCAGCAGTACATCTTATATCACCAGTAAGAGCGTATTAGGGATAGATGAAGGAATTACATTATGTACAAGCAGACTTTTGTTTTATGAAATCATAAATCAATACATTATAAGAATGATGTATTAGTAAAGCAAACAGTTTACTAATTCCTACATAATATAATTCATAGACAAAGCAACAATGGTAATCTGAAATACAAAGTAAAATAATAATAACCTCAATATAAAAGCCATAGATTAATCGATATGGGGTGAGTATGATGAAGAAAATAATTGTTTTACTCATTGGTATAGTTTTAATTATTTTTGCTTTTTATCAATACAACAAAAAAGACTATGCAGCTAAAAGTACTAACTTGTATGTAGAAAACTTTAAAGGGGAAAATGATTCAATAAAAATACAATCTGCTATTAATAAAGCAGAATCTAGTAAAATTAAAACGGTATTACTTGATGATAAGAAGTATAAAATTACGTCACCAATCATTGTTAAAAAAGGTGTGAAATTATTATTTGGTTATGGATCCCAATTTGTAGTTGAGGGAAACTTTAGAGTTCTAGAACTGGAGAACAACGCATCCATTGAAGGAGCGTATATAGCTATTGACGATCCTAAATTTAACTCTGAAGTTATTTATTTAGACGGTAAAAATAAATATTATAACACTTGGAACAAAACACAAATAAAAGATATAAATATTATTAATTGGACGGAAACGAATAAAGGTACCGGAATTTCTTTATACTCTGCTGGAAAAGAAAATGAAATTTCGTTTGTTAACTTCGAAAACATTAAAATTGTAGGAATGGAAACCGGACTAAAATTAGTAGCAAAAAAAACGAGCACCGGACAAGCTTGGATAAATGCCAATCGTTTTATGAACTTTTCTTTAGAAGACTGTGTGAATATGATTTATATGGATAGTCAAGTAACTACGCCAAATGAAATTAGTGGGAATCAATTTACAAATCTTCAAATACAGCCTTCAAATAAAACAAAAAGCATTATAAAAGTAAGTGGTCAGTATAATGAATTTCATGGGATGGTGTGGGATTTAAATAAAATAAAACATGAAAACGAACTCATTGAACTAACTGATAAAAGTATGAATACAGTGATTGAAATGTTCAGTGTACCAGCAAATAGAATTTTAGATAGCGGGAAATCAAATATAGTGAAATAAGTTTAAATACAGAAAAAGAGCGAATTCCTTATAAGAGAGTTCGCTCTTTTTCTATTTATAATTAAATTTCTCTCCACCAAGCTGTTGAAGGATAGTTTGTAGATTTTAACGTAATAGATTCGCCAATTTGAGGCGTTGTAATTTTAACTCCTAAACGGTTAGCTTCTTTCGTAACACGCTCTATCGGATCACTCCATTCGTGTAATGCTAATGTAAAAGCACCCCAATGAATCGGAAGAAGTAATTCTCCTTGTACATCAATATGAGCTTGTACAGTTTCTTCAGGCAACATATGAATCGCAGACCACCTCGGATCATATTGCCCGCATTCCATTAATGTAAGATCGAATGGACCGTATTTATCACCAATTTCCTTAAAGTGAGGGGCATAACCGCTATCACCACTAAAGAAAATTTTAGTCTCTTGACCAAGAATAAGCCATGAACACCATAATGAACGATCTCTATCTGTCATGCCACGTCCCGAGAAATGCCTTGCAGGCGCACATACTAACTTAATATTATCAAACGTAATTTCGTCCCACCAATTATGTTCACTAATTTTACTAGGCGAAACACCCCATTTAATAAGATATTGTGCAACTCCAGTTGGAACATAAAAGTGCTTTGCGCGATCTTTTAACTGCATAATACTTTTGTAATTCAAATGATCATAGTGATTATGAGAAATGATAATCGCATCAATTTCTTGAAGGTCATCACGTTCTAAAGAAAAAGTACCACTATAGCGTTTACTATTAAACAAAGGAAATGGGGAAGAGGCATCTCCAAACATAGGGTCTAATAATAGTTTTTTACCTTCTATTTTCAAAAGAGAAGCAGAATGGCCAAACCATGTAACACTCTCTAATGATTCATTATCTTTATTTGATAAAACGATAGGCAAATCCTTTATAGGACGCAGCTTTGATTTTATTTTAAAGTAATCCGTCATTAAACTTATAATATCTTTCGGTTTAAAACTCATATCAGTATGAATTTGATTTGTATATTTCTTATTCATTCGTTCTCCTTTTTACGATTAACAATTTATGTATGTTGTTATTGTAGCTATTTGTAGTTTAAACTATATTATTTTACCTTTCATCTAAATTGCCTTGTATTTCATAAATTCGTCAAATTCATTATTTGTATCTATAAAGTACAAATTGCACAGTGGCAGCTAAAACAAATATTAAGTACATGTAAATTGTTTTTATTTAGTAAATTCCTTCTTATACGCAACAAAGAACATACGTTTCGTTGTATGTTATAGAAGAAAATATGTCTCTAATAAAAGAAAGGAAGGAGAGGATGTAAGTGCACATAGAGCGAAAAAAGAAATCAAAATGTAAACTATCAAAATCTGAAATCATGCATTTGTATACTGAAGGGAAGAGCACCTCAGAAATCGCCATGCTTGCTAATGTGTCTGCAAGGTATATTCGTATGGTTTTATCAGACAATAACGTACCAAGACGCGCTATAGGGAGTTGGAAGAGAAAGTATGACATAACAGAAGATTATTTTAAAACGTGGTCAAACAATATGGCTTATATTTTAGGGTTTATAGCAGCAGATGGTGTTATACAGAAAGAAAATCAATGTGTTAGTATATCTCAAAAAGAAAGTTATATTTTAGAAGATATAAAAAAAGAACTAAAAACAAACCAGCCACTTTATCAAAACAAAAAAACAGGCGTATATATGCTAAATATTAATAGCAAAACAATAAAAGACGACCTTATGAACATACACGGAATTATGTCATGTAAATCATTTAACATCGAATTTCCTTTTGTACCAGAAGAATATTTGCATCATTTTGTTCGTGGGTATTTTGATGGGGATGGTCATGTTAACTCTCACAAATACTTTGTTAGTTTTGTTGGTGGATCATATAATTTTATGAATTCTTTTAAAGATATCCTTGAGAATAATAAATTCCAATTAAGTTTTGTTGACAAAGAAAAACAATATCGTATTTACCTAAGTGGTAAAAATAATGTTAATAAATTTTCACGGTGGATTTATAAAGATAAAGGTTTACATTTAAAGCGTAAATACAATATTTTTCAAGAAAAAGAATAATTGTAATGATAATCGAATAATTCACAAACAAGTTCAATTATAAAATTAAAATTCACGATGAATTATTAATTGAAATCAAAGTAATTGCTAAAGCAAACAAATTATAAATATAGTTTAGTCAAATAAAAAGCAACTTGTTTAAATTTAATAATTAAACAAGTTGCTTTTTATTATGTTTTATTAATGATTATTTACACTAATCCTGCATCAACGAACTATTCACTAATAAATAAAGAAAAGGGAAGTATACCAAATGAAACTAACCTATAATAAGTTTATTACTTTTTTCTAGTAGACATAATATATATTATAGGCAGTTATAGAAACAAAGTAATACCAGGTATCAAAACCCAAGTAAACTATACTTAATGAGACGAAACGGAGATTTTTGGTGAGATTTACATTAAATCTTATCTAAACAAATTTCTTCAGTTTTTATCGTTTTTATTTGTTATAAATTCATCACAGCAAATCTTAATCAATAATCGCTTAAGATTTAACGAATTAAAAACATTTTTGATTGGCAAGAAATTTTTATACAGAAAAATTATTTCTATACAAAATATAAATTAGTAATTTTATTTTATGTTTTACTTAATGAATTTATTGCTATTTGCACATGTTTTACAACTTTACATTATTTGTTGTTATTTCTGTTATTTAGACTTGACTTTCAGTACACTCATTGTTTTTTATTCTAGTTAACATAACGCTTATTTTTAACATAAAAAAAATCCTCCTCACCTTCAGGAAGATTTTTTGTTTGCTATTATTTTATTTATATCTTCTAGTAACAATCCCAATTGTAAATGACATTGGAAAAATCTAGATTTAACAAATCTTCCTTACGTATAAAGAAATTAGCAACGCCAGAATCTCCCCACATAATATTTAATGAATCGTCTGTATCGATTTGCATCAATAATATGTCATGTTGCTGGTATTTTTCTTCCCATTCCCTTGGATCTGTCTGTGTGAAAAATGGATAACCACCAATTTTATGTCCTTGATCCTTACATAAATCATCATACAGTTCGCCTAATTCTGTATTATTTTCTTCATCAACAATTTCTTCCCAATCAATGTTATCATTAAAAATCATTTCAAATCGATAATCTCTTGGTGTTACTGGTTGATATGCCAACTCAAACTTTAGTTTTGCTGCTTTGGGTATGATAAAATTCTCTAAATCTAAAGTGTTTAAATAACTAAAATCAGTAATCACCTTAGTTAAATCCGCTGTGATTGTAGAATGATAAACAATTCGAAAGTCTTTTTGGCTTGTGGGATGATCAAAATCTGCTCCAAAAAGATCTTCTTCAGCACTTATGAAAAACTGTAACATTCCATGTTGAGGCATATGTTCAATGTTTGGTATTTCTTCAAGGTTTAACTGCGCAAGTAGCATCATAGGTTGTCCGTTTGAGTCTTTAGGATGCTCTTGATCTATAGGTAAATACGGATATCCACCAAACTTACTTTCAAAAAGCGTTGTCTCTGCTAATGTTCCAGACACTTTAACATACGGTTTCACACTTTCTTCTAAAATACTACGATACTGTTCTAGTTCTTTCGGAATTTGAAGTTGATACGTATTCTTCACTATATTTGCCTCCTTTTAGTAATGAATTGAAAATGCCTATCTTAATTATATAGTAAGCGATAGCTTAATTGAAAATCGTTAAAAATCCATTTTCACCCTCATTTTTTGCGCGCTTGGTGGACAAAGTAGATTATGTTCTAATACCTTTTTATTAATAGTTCGAATTAAATCCGCTGCTTCTGCAGTATTTGTATTTTCTTTTAGCTTTTCTTTTAAATCATCAATTTCTTTTGAAAGCTCAATCCACCTAGGTAAAACATGATTATTTGCTAAAGTTCTATAAAGTTGCTTTTCAGGATTGTACGAAAGATCTTTATCAAGATTAAGAGGTTTCCCTTTACCAGGTAAATGATCAAAAGCTCCTTTCTGTTCTGCTTGTTTAACGATAGAACTAATATGATCCTCATACGTATAAGACCAAACTTTCTCATCTTTTACTAAAATCTCTTGTTTTTTTAGTTTTTTATCTAGTTCTTCTTGATTCATAGATTCTCTCTCCTTTTTATTTTCTAATGTCGTTTTTGTAAATTCTAATGCCCTTAATCCATCGAATAGCTTTTCTCGCCACCATACGCTATCATGTCCACCTTGAAACTCTTCGTAAGTGGTTTGGGTATTTCTTTGCTTCTAAAGCTTTATATAGCCGTCTATTAGCCGTTAAAAGAGGTTCGTTTTCGAGTTCACCTACTGCTATGTAAGAATGTAGATGAGTCGCATTAGAATTTATTGATGAAATTTGATTTTCAATCCAAGGAATTGTATTTTCATAATTATCCTTTTTCCAATGTACGGATCCAGACATTGACAACACATTTCCGAAAATATGTGGATTTTGAAGTGCTGCATAAAAAGCAGCTAAGCCACCAAGACTGAAACCAGCAATTGTTGTATGATTCTTTTCTTGATAAACGTGATACTTAGCTTGAATCCACGGAAGTAATTCCTTCGTTAAAAATGCATTCATTTTATCGTTATAAGTTAGCTCTTCTAATCGATCGACAGGATCTATAGCAACAGCAATACACGATGGGATTTCTTTTTTGTAAATTAAATAATTAAGTGTTTTTGTGATTGAAAGGTCATTAATGAATGAATTCCCATCAAATACAATGAGAAGTTCTTGAAGATGTAAAGTGTGAGAATAATCATGAGGCGTATAAATATGAATTTTGCGTGTGTTATTTAAAATCGAACTATAAAAAGAATATGTTTCAATCTTTCCGGATGGATAATCATTTGAAGGAAAACGACTGCTATATTGCACCTCCATTCCTATGTTTAACACAGACGCTTTATTGGTACCTTCTCCAAATGTATTTCGATTAAATTGGTCTATTTCGTACTGTTCACTACGCTTTATCCAATCATTTTCGAAAACATCGTTTACTGAAAAATAGTACGTTGAAATAAAACTCTTATCCGTCCTAAACGTTACATACCAAATTTCTGTCTGTAACAATCGTTGTAATTGATTTACAGACAAATCCCAACCAGGAAAACTACCGAATACATAAACGTTTTCAGTGTTTTGATCCCCTAACCATATATACGTTATAAGCTTATACTGATTATCTGCAGGGCATTGTTCTATTAGTGGCGTGTGATTTGACTTTATTTCATGCAAAAAAGTATAAAGAGCTTTTTCGTTTCCATTCTTTAATTGATTTTTAAGCTGCTCTAACTTATGACTAATGATCGAAGTCACCTCTCTTCCTCTTTTGTAGTACTCTATATGTAGTTTTTTCATTAGAATCCCTATATAAAAGTAGTCGTAAGTAATGTGTTTAGAGAAGTTATTGATTAGAAAAATTATCAATCGCTTGAATAGAAAGTTCCAATGATTTTATTCTTCTTTCTAAAAGTGTTCTTTGAGGACTCCCAAGCTTTGACTTATCGTAAATCTTTTCAATTGATGGAAGCAAACCAATCAGAACATTACGAGCTTCTGCTAAATCTTCTTGAGTATAATGATGAGTTTCTTGATTCCAAACACTTTCTAACATAGCTAAGCCGATACTAGCTGCTTTGAGTCTTTTTTTCACTAAAGTAGTATTTGAGCCCTTTTGAGTCATCTGTGATAAGGCATTTTCAAGTTTACGGATTGTTGACTGTAAAGATTTTATTGATTCCAATTTATCTATTTTTGATACGTTTTCCATGTTAATGTTGTCCCTTCTGCATTGTTGACTTATTTTGTTTAAAGCTTGATTTCATTCGAAATATTTTAACATAAATAACTAACTAACTGTATTCGAATTGGACAATATCTTAAAGGAAAACAGCTATTCCTCTCTCCTCCCCTACATCATTCTATAATATGTACTTCTTTCTTCTCGTTAGAATTCCTATATAAACTAGTTGTTAAAATTGAATGTTTTATGAACAAAAAAACGTACAAGTAATGTAACCTGTACGTTTTCGCTTTTATTCAGTAAGGTAATAAAGTAATAGCTTCCTGGTCTTCTCATAACTTATGAAATCTCTATACAAAATGGGATAATTCACAATTTCTGTTTCTAGAAAACGATATTGCGGAAAACACTCAAAAAACGATTTTCTTAACCACTTTATTTGTTGAAACGTAATGTTCAGTTCGTTTCCATTTAGTATAGAATTTAAAGTAGCTGCTGTATGCATCCAATAATGATTAAAATCAGCGTTTATACAATCATCTTCGGTAAATTTACTTTTTAAGTCTCGCTGCAATTTTGCTGTAGCACGATAAGGAAACGGTTTATGAAGTGGACTATGCATTTTCTGCAATTCCTTAAAAATAATTTGTTTTCCTAACTTCAACTTTCTCCTCCTTTATTTCTCTATCCAATTTAATAAGTTTTCATAATGATATTGAGCATCGATATACCCAAGATTATATAGATTAACAAGCTTTTCCTTATTTCTTTCTATTCCGCTTATAGGAAGCTGTACACTTGGTTGAATTACATAAAAATTATCTTTTTGTTCTTCTCGATTCATATAAGATATCGTCTCATTATAAAAACGATAATGGTCTACTAAATTCTCTGCGATTTTCGGATATTTTCTATATAAAATTTTAGCTAGGCCTGAAAATTTATTCCGCTGCTTCTCATATCCTTCTGGCTTTGTCATAATTACAACGTTCTTTTCATAACCGTCCTTTTGGGCTTTTAAAACTGGTATAGGATCTATAATTCCTCCATCTAGTAATTTTCGATTATCATATTCTACAGCAGGTGCTATAAACGGCACAGAGCTAGATGCACGAATGATTTTTAAAATATCATTTCCGTGTTCTGCTTTATTATAATAAATGGCTTGTCCTGATTCGCAATCAGTCGTCCCTATAACAAACTGTTCATTACAGTTTAAGAAAGTTTGAAAATCAAATGGTACAATTTTATTAGGTACTTCATCAAATAAAAAATCCATTCCGAATAATTCACGTTTTCGAATTAAGTTTCGATAAGATATATACCTGTAATCTGATACTAGCTCTGTATTTACTTTCTTATTTCTACCTTTTTGACGTGACAAATAGGTTGCTCCCATACAGGCTCCAGCTGATACGCCGACTACATACGGAAAGAATAAGTTCTTTTCCATGAAATATTCGAGTACACCTGCAGTATATAAACCTTTCATTCCTCCACCCTCTAATACTAAACCAATATTCTTCATGCTATATCCCTCTGCTTCTTTTTTCTTAATTTCATATTAGCATAAGATTTTAAGATGAGGTTTTATAAACTAATTACAACAATAACCAGAAACTACTAAAGTAATGTCATAATATCTTTGTGAGTAACATGTTACAATATAAGTAATTCATTCCACATATATTAAAGGAGGAATTTAATATGGGTTTATTTAGCGGTATTTTAGGAAATGCATCAAATACGAGTTCTGAAAGTGTAGAACGTGATTTAGAGAAGATTATGCTAGACGATGAAAAAGTAGAGCATGCTTATAAATTAATTCGTGATCTAATCGTATTTACAAATCGTCGTCTTATTTTAGTAGATAAACAAGGAGTAACTGGCAAAAAAACAGAATACCATTCTATTCCTTATAAAAGTATTACACAATATAGCATCGAAACGGCTGGGCATTTTGATTTAGATGCAGAACTTAAAATTTGGGTGTCTAGTATGGAGGATCCAATTACGAAAGAATTTAAAGGTGACGATAGTATTTTAAGCATTCAAAAAGCGTTAGTAACCTTTACGACCAAGTAGTGGCTTTTGTATTTTTATTCATTTTTAAAATTACTAACCCGAGTATTTTGGAAGAAAATACATTGTTTTTGTATATTTAATCTAAAATAACATAAAAAGGTAAAGCGTATTTTATATGCTTTACCTTTCTTTTTTGTAATAAATAAGTGTAGTTTCATCATTTAATTTCTTTATAACTTCTGTTCTTTTATACTCCATCTTTTCATACAAAAAACAATTTTTCTCTTCTTCTAAAATAGTAGCAAGTTCCCAGCTCGTTGCTTCAGGAAACATTTCCTCAATTAATGTAAGTACCTTTTGGGCAATTCCTTTTCCTTGATAACTCGGGTGAATAAACATTGGACTGATCCAAAATTTAGAGGGTGTTTCTTTTTGTGAAATGCATATCGCTCCAACAAGATTCATTGCCACTATTATTTTATAGAAGCCACCGTCTACATAATTTATTCTACAAATAGTTTTTTCGATAGTTTCATTTGCTGGATTTGTTTCATAGTCTTTATATTTATGTAATAAAGGGCTAAATGAGTCTATTTGCATTTGAAATAAATCTGTTGCATCACTTTCTGTCGCCTTCTCTAATGTAATCTCCATGTTACCAATTTAGTCGCTTTCTTAATGAAGTTATATGAGCTGTATGATGCCGTCCGTGCCATGCGTATAGTCCTATTGCAACAGCAAGTTTTGTTTCACCAGTTTCAGGATGGTTAAATGTCTTTTCTAGATCTTCAATTTCTAGAGAATATAAAAGGTTAACCCATCTTTTATGTAATGAATCTAGCATTACTAGTGAAACATCCACCGGTAATTTTGAATCGGGTAACTCTGCCCACTTCTCTTCTTTATACGGCTTAATAGTTGGATTCTTTTCTGTCAGTGCTAATTTAAAGCGTATGTAGCTATTCATATGGCTATCAACGACGTGATGAACTACTTGACGTACAGTCCATCCTCCAACGCGATATGGTGTATCTAACTGCTTCTGATCTAAATCTTTAATTGCCTTTGTTAGTTCATTAGGTAAATCTTCAATTTCTTGAATCCATGTATCAATCATTTCTTCAGTTATAGGACGTTTGTATGTAAATTGGCCAATTGGATAACGTAAATCATTCATGAATAAGTCCTCCTTATTATAAGCGTGAAGTATTTCTCCAAATATAGTGTACAAACTTCACATGTTCTCCATGTAATTCTACAGATGTTATATCTGATTCGTTTTGGTAAGAAGAAAATCCGCTTTTTTCTAGTACAATTTGTGATGCGAGATTATTAGTCGTTGTTTTAGCATGAACTTCAGTAATTTCATTATTTTTCGCTACATCTAAAATTAATTTTACGGCTGCTGTTGCAACTCCTTTTTTAGTAAATTTTTCTCCGACCCGATACCCGAGCGAACTAATTCGAGTTTCCGTATCTATATCTACTAAATTAATTCGCCCTACAATTTCTTTTTCTTCATTACGAATTAAATAAAAATAAGAATCTCCATCTGCTTGTTCTATTAATAAATCGTCTAGTAGTTTTTGGAAATATTCAAATTCAAAATATTTTGAGTCACGATTTGGTACCATTGTTTCAAAAAAAGATTTATTCGTAAGTTCAAACGTAAATAAATCCTTAGCATCTTGTTTCTTTAGTTGCTCTATGTATATTTCCATCCCGTATTCTCCTTCTAGATTTACTAACTGTTATACATTCTTTTTTAATCAATTATATTCCTGCTATTACTTTCGATTAAGTAATACAGATAGTAGCACTTTCGGATGAAAAAGATGAAATGGACTACGAATTAAATTCATAACTCGTACTAACCGAATATAAACATCAGAATTACTTGCGGATAGTCGATATATTTGTTTCGTATACCATAGCTGAAATTTTTGTTTTGTAGTTAATTCTCTCTTTAGTTGCGGATGACGTGATATTTCCGTTGTTGTCATATCCCATGGGGTTTCTATTATAGTAGCTGCCTTTTTATAAAATTGTTGTGTAAATGTTTTATCGAGTTGTTTTCTACCTTGCAGAAGTAATTGCAACTGGTGAGCCTCCATAGCAGCAACTGATACGCCTTGGCCGAAAACGGGATCAAAACGACATTGCGCATCTCCAACAACTAATAAGCCTTCTGGTACATTATTCACTAAATCAAATCGCCGGCGTACTTGATAAGGAATTTTGTATGTCTTTATATCAGTAATTCCCTCAGCCTTGTTTAGGAAGTCTGTAACATTAGAAATTGATAGGTTTTCAGCAAAATCATAAAACTCATCATCTGTTTGTGGTGCTTTCTCGTTTGCGTATCCACTGAAAGTAACAAAATAACGATTATCTTCTATCGTTTGAATAAGAACGCCATAAGGGTTATCAGGGAAACTCGGAGACATTAGCACATTGCAACAGTCTAATTTCTCATTTTCTTTAAGTTTGAACATTTTCGTTGCGTAAAATAAATCAATACGAACTTTCTCTTCTTGTACTTCAATTTCGTATTCTCGTAACCACTCTATACTTTTTGAGCCAAATCCACTCGCATCAACTACAAGGTCTGCATGAACTTCTTCTTGTATGTCTGTCTCTAAATATTTAACTTTTACTCCACACACTTTGTTAAGCTTTTCATCTACCAATAACCCTTTAACCAATGTTTCATATTTAATAGTAATATTTGAAATCTGATGTATTCGTTTTTGAATATGCCATTCTAGTAAAGGACGACTTTGTTGAATCATATGTACTTCCCCTATGAACGGTTGTTTCCATAGACCGAATTGATGCCATTTCAAATCACGTGTAAAGTTGTTTATAATACTACCCGCTTCTATTAATTCATTCGTAATAGTAGGAAACAATTCTTCAATTGCTTTTTCTCCACCTTTTAATAACACGTGAGGATGATTACTTTGTGGAACTCTTTTTCTTGAAGCTTTTCCATCCCATTTTTCACCGACTTCTAAAATGATTACTTCTTTAAAAAAAGTTGATAATGCTTTTGCTGCAAACTTTCCTGCCATACTTCCACCAATAACGATAGCCTTATTAAACATATTTTCCCCCTTAATAAAAAGAGATCCTGCCTTGTATGAATGAAACAGGATCTTAAACTAATTAACTTCTTTATCATTATACTTAAAATACATCAGTAAATTGCAACGTTAAAATTAAAATACCTAATCCCCATACGTAATACGCGAATACTTTTAAGGAGTGACGTTTTAAATATTGAATCATCCATGAAACGGCTATGTATCCAAAAAACGCTGCTGATAACGTTCCGACAATTAAAGATGTACTAGAAATAGATTCTGCTTTCCCTTGAAAAACGTCTGCAAATTGCAAAATGATAGCTCCAACAATAGCTGGTGTCGACAGTAAAAAAGAAAAGTAAGCAGCAGTTTCACGGTCTAATTTTCTCCATAATGCAGCGACAATTGTCATTCCAGAACGGGAAATGGCTGGAAAAATAGCAGCAGCTTGAAATGAACCGATAATTAATGCGTCTTTATATGTTATGTCATCCATTTTTTTACGACCATTCTTTTGTTTATCTGCCGTGTAAAGAAAGAATCCGGTCACTAAAAACTCCCAACCGATCGTGATTCCTGTTTTTGAAATATCTTCAAAGAAATCTTTAAACAATAAACCAATTACAACTGCGGGTATTGTCCCAACGATAAGTAATAACATGAGCTTTGAAAATGGGTTTTTAATTAAATATATAAATTCTTTTTTGTAATAAATAAAAACCGCAAGTAAAGTCCCAATATGCAGCATCGTATCTAAAAATAAGCCAGCCTCATCTAATCGGAACAAATGCCTTCCTAAATAAAGATGTCCGGTACTACTGATTGGTAAAAATTCTGTTAAACCTTGAATTATACCTAGTATGAAAGCTTCTAACCAATTCATGATGGTCTCCTTTCTCTTTTGCTTGTACCAATATATGAGGGTTAAATTTTCGATATGAAAAAAACTATATTTCTCTATGAATTTACTTTTCATTTATGGATATATATGTAAAGAGGGTTAAGGAGGGTTATTATGTGGAAGCACACAAAATTCGGTAATGTATTACTTTGGGTGGGCCCTATCCTTGTATTTTTAGGACTATGTATGACAAATGTTATTTCAGATATTCCTTTCTTTGAGGGAAAACATAAAACGGTTGGTATTGTACTTATATTTATAGGTGTAATCTGTTTTGTTGCTGCTAATCATTTGAAAAAAGGAGAAAGATATGAAGAATAAATCTAAATAAAAAACAATCCTGGCATATTAGCTAGGATTGTTTTTTATTAATGTTGATTATTTGTAGAATACTTTATCAACGTTATATTTCGCTTTGTATTCATTAATGATATATGTTTCGTAAATTTCTCTTTCTGTTGGATCTTCTACGATACATGCATCAATGCGGTATACTTCATCACGGTGATTTTTAATTGGTGAAACATTATCTTCAAAATGCTTCTTAATACGTTGTCTAATTTTACGAGCTTTACCTACGAAAAGAAGTTCGTCATTAATATTGTAAAACATAAAAATGCCGCCTTTATCTCTAGGGAACAAGTGGAAATCGATAAATCCATTAATTGGAGTAATGATTGGCTCGTCTCCTTTAATAACTTGTTTACGTTCAGTAATTGAAACATCAGCTTCAGGAATATTAATTTTAATCAAGTTCATTCACGTCCTCTTTTATTATAAAGATAAATAATAGCATACATAAGTAAGAAAAGCTATGTTCAGAGGTATATTTCATTTTATAATTCAAATATTATAGGTGTATCATGTAAACTTTTCTTCCAAATCATATGATCACTGGATTCTCCCCAGTAATCTTTCAATACATAGCTAGGTTTTCCAAACTTTTTTATCCATATACTTTGCGCATTTTTATATCCACTATCTAAACAATATTCTGTTATCCCTCTGCTAAGTAATGTAAGAAACATTGTATGTAGTAATAAACTCCCTATTCCCTTTCTCTGATACTCCGGAAGTATGAATACAGTTCCTATTTCATACAAATTTTTAAGTACACCACCTGTACAACTATTAATCAATGTACTTGCTGGACCGATTTCGATTGTTCCAATGATTTTATCGTTACTTGTATCAATTGCTAATAAAAAGTAACGACTTTCTCCGTTACTATCAAAATCACTTTTCAAATACTGCTTTTTTGAGTTAATTTCATTTTCTATGTCATCCAATGATTGTGACAATCCTTCATTTTTGTATGTATTCGTAATAACGATACGGAAAAATAAATATAGTTCATCTACATCATTCAAATTCGGTCTTCTAACTGCAACGTTAGTCATGAATTCAATCTCCAATCCTCATTATGCCATTGTTAATACAACACTTTATATAATCTATTCATCATTATTCTGCAAAAACCTGCATAAATCCAACAGTATAGAAAGCTCATTATAGATATTGATAAAATAATTTTTATATCCATAGTTGTATGAACAGCAGGACCAAGTACCGGAAAACGGAAAACATCGAGAACAATCATAATACCAATAATTAGACAAGTTGCTGAAAAGGAAACAATCCAAATTCTCCTCTTTAATTTTAAAAAGGATACTCCTAAGGCTAGACCTAATAAGCCTGTAGTAAAAGGAAAGACAATTAGTTCACTTGGCTCAATAATAAATAATAGAAAAATAGTAAGAATATAAGAAAGTATTCCCTCACGAATAGAATAGAAAATAGCAAAAAAAATCGGTAATGTCGAAAATGGACTAATGAGCAAACCTATACCAGGAACTAGGTTTCCTGCTGCTTGAAACATGGTGGCTAATGTACTCATCAAAGCTGTAAGTACTAACTTATTCGCAAGGGACAATTTTCTTTTATGAACAAAGCTCGTATCATGTTCTATCATCAGTTGATACCAATAACGTACAAACCAATTCATCAATATCTCCCCCTAAAGATGCCTCATTCATTACTTTCTATATTATTCATACACTAGTGGTTTATGAGCTGCTTTCTACTTGTTATGAATTACTATATAATAAAAGGCTTTTAGGGGGATAAATTGTGCGTTTTGAAACAAAATAAATTCCTTGGATTATTAAACTACGAGTGTGTATCGTATCAGGGAATAATTTCAAAAATGGTACCTTTATTAAAATCAGTTACTTTCATAGAACCGTAAACTCCTAAATATAATTTAGTTTGATCCGAATTTGTTCCTAAACTCATATAATAAGCTGGTTGCGTACCAAAATCATAATTGGTTTCAATAACATGAAAGTCAGCATGTTTACCGTCTGTACCTGCTCTAGTATAGGCTAAAACACCCTTAATTGGAGACTGAGATTCTCCTTTATTGGCAAGGTCAGTAAACACAACGCTACCTGTTAAATTTGGAATTGCATTTCCCATATATGGCTGAACTCCTGTAAGTGAAGTTCCTCCAAACTTATCTGTTCTAGAATCTTTATGAAAATAACTAAGTAGAGGCAGAATACGCTTCACTGAAGTTTGTATTGTTTCATCATAATAAACTATTGTTCTCTCATCCAAAGTCTGATTCTCAGAACAATGTCGTATAAAAGAAGTAGGTAAATCCCCTTCCCATCCTCGCCACCCAAAATTGATAACCCCATCTTGATTGGGAGTTAACCTCATAAAATGCATTTGAACAAGTTCTGTAACCAATATAGGTTTATATTGAATAAATGAAAAAATAGACTCTACAATATCTTGTCCGACATTTCCGGCGTATTTGATATATTGATTATAAAACCTTTGAAATGAAATGCCGGTTATATTACGTACTCCTTTTGCAATTACTGTAAGTGTTTCTTGTATAGATAAAGGGAGTTCATTAAAGCGTGTAACTACAGGAGGGTTATTTATAAATGTATTTTTACTTACATCGATTTCAATTATTTTACCTGCTATTTCTAAATCATCTTGGCTTAAATTAAATGGATCATAACCTGACCCGCCATCTCCATTTGTAAAAACAAGTTTTCCAGTCTCAGGTGAAAAGTTTAAACTATTGACTCCGTTATGATTAAAAAATGGTCTTCTTACATTCAGTAATGTTCGTCGCTTTTGAGCTTGACCATTAGATTGTAAAGTCCATTCTTCTACTGTATCAATGTGATCATATTGCGTATTTCTATTAACCCACTTTAAATTTAACGTTTTAGGGTCACAAGGATTCGGTTTAAATTGCTCAGAAAATGCACCTGGCCCTTGAGTTCCAGCTACTGAATAATGAAGATAAAATAACCCATTTTGATAAAATTGTGGATGGAACGCAAGTCCAAGCAATCCGCGTTCATCATAACCGCTACTAGAAACACCTTCTTCAAATGTACCTAATTTAATAATTAGGTGACGAATATCTAAAAATGTCTTTATAACTCCGTCCCCTATGTAAAAAATCTCTCCTAATTGGGTTGCGATAAATAGTCTTTCGATCGATTCACCTGGAAGTATCGTTGTTTTCAATACGGTTGGTAAATTTACGTTTTGAACAATGGGTCGTAAACTAACTTTAACTTTTGTCAATTAACTGTACACCCCTTTTTCTTCTTTTTTATAGAAGAATATGATTAGAGTAGTTTTGTTAGTATCAAATAAGTCGTATTCCTTTTTATTACAATTTTGTATATAATATAAGAATCAATATATTAGGGGAATCAATTATGACACTCTTATTACAAATCATCGTACCACTTATATGTGCAATATACTTATTTACTCTCTATCATAACGGGACGTATGGATCAGCTTCATTCCTTTTAGCAGTCATGATAGGAATTTTCGGTTTAGAGAATATCTTTCAATATGCTAGTCTAACAAATCATGCTATTTATCCATATTGGGGCAGTCTGAAGGCTGTTGTTATCGTTTTATCAGTCGTATTTCTATTTAAAAAAGGTGGTTTAACAGGAAAATATTGATTTGTAATGCGTTACATATTTTCTTGTTAAATTGCTTTTATTTTATAAAAGAAGAAATATTTATGTAAAAGTACGAAGGGACGTGTTACATATGTCTATAAATATTATTTCAATAGTATCTATCATAATATGGATTGTGTTAATTACAGAACTTATAAAACCTTCAAAAGAACAGAATGGACGAAAAATAGTAACTTTAGTAACTGCTGGTTCCGCATCAACACTTATTTTGACGGTTTCATTTATTCAAAATATCCCGTTTTGGAATTGATAGTGATATAACTAACAAAAATATGTATAAATAAAAAGATTAGGATTCACTCCTAATCTTTTTATTTTGGGGTAGCACCACACATCTATCAACTTAAGAATAAACGCCACCAAAACAAAAAAAGCCCCAACTTATTTTTCTTGAAAATAAGTTGGGGCTTTTGAAACAGTAAAGTATATTTTTAACTATGAAAACTACGATAAATTTTTCCTTTTTTCCTACTTGCTAAATTCAGCAAGTAAAATTTTTTTAAAAGGATTAGGACTGCCAATTCTACCCAAACTATTCCAATTGACGACCAACGTATGCTTGCCTCCAAGTTTACCTCCAACAAGAGTAGTAAACCCTAGAATGCCACCTGTGTGTCCCCATATCGAGACACCGCTTGGAAGCTTAGTTTCATAGATTCCAAGACCATATCCATCGATTCCTTCTTTTCCTGTAGGAACTGTAGTAAGCATTTGTTTTAGTTGCTGTTCTTTCAGTAATTTGCCACCGAGCAAGTAAGAGAAGAATTTGTTTAAGTCTTCAGCCGTAGAAATCATATCTCCAGCAGAGCTAGCTGCACTTGGGTTATAATAAGTAACGTCTTTTAGCTCACTTGCTCCGTCTGGTTGGACATACCCACGGGCATGGTTAGTGCCTGGAATAACACTTGAGTTGCCTGGTAGGAATGTATTCGACAATTCAAGTGGTTCAATAATTCGATTTTCAACCTCTTCCGCATAGCTGTTTCCAGTTACTTTTTCAATAAGGATACCCAGTAATACGTATCCTGTGTTTGAATAAGACCAGCCCTTTCCTGGAGCAAAGTCTGGGGGAAGAGAAATCCCCATCTTCACTAACTCTTCAGCCGTATACGATTTTTTTGTATCCGTAAAATCAACGTCTTTTGACCTTGAGTATTCAGCGATACCACTTGTATGGTTCAATATCTCCCGGATAGTAATCTTGTTACCATCATATCCATTTCCTTGAATGACACCAGGCAACCAGTCTTCGATGTGGTCGTCTAGCTTCAGGCGATTCTCTCCAACTAATTGAAGTACAACTGTTGCGGTGAACGTCTTCGTTACACTTCCAATGCGAAAGCGAAAATCTGTTTTCATTGGTTTCTTAGTTCTCAGATCCGCTATTCCAGCGGCATACCCCCACGTTTTTCCACCCTCAGAAGTTTTAGCAAGTATCCCCGGGTATCCAAGTTGCAATGTATCCCGCATTGCTTGCTTGACGGAAGTACGATCTCGTTGCGTATTTGTTTGTAACGAACTAGATACATTTTGAGTGGGCTCTGCTTTTACAATTGAGGTTGGTGTTGTATATAACAGGGAACTTCCAGCTATTAAAAGGGCCAGACTTGCACATGTAATTTGACTACGTATTTTCATAAGGCATTCCTCTCCTCTATTCATATTGTATAAGTGTTTGCTTACTGTTCCTTACTTCCTGACAAGACTTAGGGAAAGACCCTCATGCATATAGATTAAAGCCCCAGTACAAAGGTATTTATCAATACCAACAATTTGAGCCATTTAAATCTCCATCCCTCCTATAACAAAATTATTCAAAGGTATGAAAGCATATTATGTACCCTTAGTTATTGTTAGTATTAACACAACATGAGACATAACCCTAACCCATATTTTACTTTATTTATCCATAATATGTATTGAGAAAGAATGTAAATTCGAATCCTTTCCGTAACCCAACTATTGATTATTTTTTCACCTATTATAATTAGTTATTTTGAATTTCATAATAAAAAAACTGTAAAAAAATAACTATTCCCTTAACGTACAGGAAGCGGTTGAAAAATATGTCTATACGCACAATTTTCTTGTTTTGATATGGTGAACCCATCGCCATTAAGCTAAGGTTTTGAAGTACCCACTAAATGAAATTTTTCTTTCTCTACAGTTAGTTACTTTGAGAAGTCATCTCATTTTTTTGTTTTTTGGGGTGTTTCTTTTTCTTAACTTGATGGATGTGGGGTCTCGCCATATCCATCAAGTTATCTAAATAAAATACCCTCTAAAAATTAAGAATATTCAAAAGTAAAAATAGACATTTATTCACTTTGTTTGTTATAATTCAAACAAAATAAAAAATCGTTTATATTTTATATTTAACGATATCAAATTTACTGGAGGGGATAAAGATGAAAAAAGCACTTTACATCAATATAGGTGGAGAAGGACACTTAAATCCAACATTAGGATTAGTACAGGATTTAGTACAACGTGGAGACAACATTGTCTATTATTCATCAAATGATTTTGAAGAAAAAATCAAAAAAGCAGGTGCGCAATTCCGTCCCATCAATCAAGAGGCACAAAGAGAGCTTTCGGAAACTATGAATCTTATGACTTCCCATCCTCAAGAGTACTTATTACACTTCCTTCATGCTATGGAAAGAATTACTGATGCCATTTTTGAAGAAATCTCCAAAGAAACATACGATTACATCCTCTATGATGCACAGTCTTTACCTGGAAAATGGGTTGCTCACCATAGAGGTTTAGCATCTATTGCAACTTGGACCACGTTTGCTTTTTCACAAGAACTAAAAGAAAATATGAACCTGACAGGAACAAGAAACATAGAACAAAAACAGGAACGTTTAGCCATGCTACAAGCATTTTTGCAATTAGAAGAAATAGCAAAAAGGAAACAATATTTAGAAGGAAAATATGAAGTATCCCTATCTGATAATTTTTTACTTTGTCCGGGTTCAGGCGATTTGAATATTGTCTTTACTTCTCGCTATTTTCAAAGAAACAGCAAGGATTTTAAGGATGGCTATATTTTTATCGGTCCTTCCATTGCTGAAAATGAAACTCTAAATGATTTTTCGGTTGATGAATTAAAAGGAGAACGTGTGATTTATATTTCTATGGGAACCATAATTAATAATCAGCCTGAATTCTATCAAAAATGTTTCGTCGGTTTAAAAGATCTCAATGCGAAAGTAGTACTTAGTATAGGCAAACAATTAACAGTGGAGCAGCTAGGAGATATACCTGATAATTTTATTGTTGGTAACTATCTTCCACAATTAGATATACTGCGTCAAGCGGATGTATTTATTAGTCATTGTGGAATGAATAGCACAAGTGAATCACTTTATTTTGAAGTACCTCTAGTTATGCTCCCATTTATAAATGATCAGCATACGATTGCTGAGCGAGTATACGAACTTGGCGCAGGATTTATGTTAAATATCCAGCAATTATCGGCCGAGGATTTAAAACATGCCGTTAATGAAGTGTTGCAGCATTCGATTTACAAAGAGAATGCCAAAAAAATTAGTCAATCATTCCGTGAGGCAGGTGGTTATATCAAAGCTGTTGATGAGATTATTACATTTACTCGTTAATTCTGCTATGTATGCCACTCAAGGCCTATTAACTTAAGAATTTTATAACACCCTACAACAAGAATATAGAAGATAGAAGAAATGCTGGCAGTATCCCATACTCATCAAGATAAGAAATTAAATACCCCATTACTATCAATTCTTAAGTTGATAGTAATGGGGTAGCACCACATACCCAGCAAGCTAAGGTCTTGAAGTAGCCCCTAAACAAAATTTTAAATTTTTCTAAAGTTATTTATGTGAATTCAAATCGTTTTCAGGAACATATGTGGTCCTTTTACAATTTGAATTTCTTTTTAAGCTTCTTATATTTTCTGTACGAACGTCTAACAATGTTTAACATAAAATACGGTATTTTAACGGGGAAAGGCAATTTATAAATGAAAGGAAAATAAAAGGTGAAATATGCCTTTTCTAGGTCTCTCCACTTACTATCTTCTTTTGTTTTTAAGAAATCAGATACATCGACTACATATCCCCTTCCTTTTTCCATCATCACATTTTTCCCGTGAACATCACAAGGAGTTAACCCTTGTTTCCTCGCATACTCTAAAGCCTCATTAATATCAAGTATTACTTGCTTAGGAATTTTAATTCCCTTATGAATAGCATCGTATAAGGTAATTTCTTTTAAACGTTTCAATACTATGAAATTTTCCCCTTTATATATAAGCTTTGAATAAGAAGGATGATCTCCAATTCTTCGGTATACTTCTGACTCTTTTTCAATTCCTTCTCCTTCTCGCACGTAAACTTTCACTACCCAATCTTTGTATTCTCTGTGCATGAATACCGCGGCATAATTACCTGTTCCTAAACACTTCCAAAGTCTAGGAATATCTTTAACTACTACAGGCTCGAATTCATCCTCACTTCTTATACTTACCTCTTTTAATAATTCGTCATTTATCAATCCCACAAAACTATTTATACTCATCATTCCCACTCCGGTTTTGCTAAAAGGGGGCCCACCCACATTTTAACGAAAATATACACTAAGCGAATTTTAGCATAAAACGAGTCATCTTTCTTCTTAAAATAAAAAGCTAACTCATTTTATTTAAACTGTTGAATACTTAATATTTATTCCGTTATTCATAGCCAAAAACCGTACGATATAAAAATATTTCTAACTATTTTCATTTTTTCAGAGTCAACTGTATAGGGCTTTTCTTAGTACAAGTTCTCTTCATTCATTACCCATGCCAAATCTATAAAACATTGTTTAGAAGTGTAGCAAAGGTTTGTTAATGGTTCAATTCTTGTTCCACTACTATCTTTGTTAGCTAAAACTTTTATTGTTTTAATAGTCTTTTGTTTAATTCCCACAATGCTGTTTTGTTGCTATCCCATTTCAAAAGCGTTACTGCTCCTCAAAGCATAACCATTTATAATTGAAGTGTTCTTTAGATAATGATATGTTTTTTGTAGGGACTTTAACTCCAAAAGAAAATTCTTTTATTACATAAACCTCTTCTCCCCAACGGAATCCTCCAACTACATCCTCTACTGGTAGTGAAGACACAGAATCTAATTGTATATATGGACATTCTCTTGTAATACGAGCCTCTTCAAACGCTTCCCGTTTTGCTGATTCAATAGGAATCTCACCGTCTTCTCCGCCACCAGCTATTCCTTGCCAATAACCATAATCACTTCGGTTAAAAATGGCATATTGAATAGAATCGGCAGTTTTTATATAAGGAAATATCAATACTTGATATGGCGCTCTCATTACTTAACCTCCTCTCGAAAATAAGTTTTAAATCAATATGAATAAAGAGCCGACATCACAATTCTACATTATTAATGCAGGTTTATAATGTCGGCCCTCTATTTTTAAATAATTTTATTTTTCATAAACAGGCTTACTCTTAACAGAGGAAAAACTACTTATTCTCTGTCGAATTTGTTTAGCATGGTTTTTCATAAATGTTAGCAGTACTCCATATTATTCAATTGCGCCAGCAACGTCATAATCATTTAAATCTAATTCAATCGGTTGTCCGAGCGCTAGTTTAGCAAGTTCCGCTCCTAGATATGGACCAGCTGTTAAACCCGAAGCCCCTAATCCATTCGCAACGAGAATTCCTTCAAATTTAGGTAGCGGTCCGATAACAGGTAAGAACCCTGGTGTAAATGGTCTGAATCCAACTCTCGTTTCAAGCATTGTAGCATTTTCTAAGCCAGGTGCAACTGCTAATGCCTTATGGAATACTTCATGTAAACCACCTGCTGTTACACGATGATCGAAACCAGTATCATTCTCATGTGTTGCACCAATTACGACATGACCATTGTCAAACGTTAAAATATATTGATCGTTTGGTGGCATAACAACTGGCATATTTTCTGTTGCTGTATTCTCGATTTGCAGATGAACAATTTGTCCTTTTTGGAATGTAACTAAGAAATTAATTCCTAATGGTTTCAAGATTTCATTCGCCCATGCGCCTGCAGTTACAATAACCTTTTCCGCTAAAATTGTTTCATCGTTTACTGTAACTCCCGTAATATGATTTCCTTCACGGACTAACATAGCATCGCCTTTTATGAAAGTTGCACCATGTTTTTTCGCAGCACTTATTAATGCATTGCGTAATAATCTTCCATTTACTCGTGCAGCACCACTAATATGAACAGAACTATATTCGTCTGATAATGCTGGGAATAATTTTTTTGTTTCTTCAGCTGATAAGCGAGTTATTTCACCAATCTCCGGGGCATCTTCACGTCGTTTATAAGCTCGCTCTTCCATTTGATCTAACTTTTTCTCGTCAGTATGTAAACTAATTGCACCTACACGATTATATCCTGTGTCAGTTTCACCGTCTTCTTCTAATTGCTGAATTAACGAAGAATAGTAACGTGCACCGCCTTTAACGATTTTATACCATGCTTTATTACGGCGCTGTGATAGCCATGGACATACAATACCTGCTCCTGCATCGGTTGCTTGCCCTAATTGTTGGCGATCCACGATAGTAACATTCGCACCTGCCTTAGCAAGATGATAAGCAGTAGACGCTCCTAAAATTCCTGATCCAACTACAATATACGATTTCATTTCAAACACCTTTTCTCTTTTGCTAATTATATAAATATAAGAACATTCCTTAGTATAATGGAAGGAATGCTTTTTTCAATGTACTCATCACAATTAATTGTTGCAGCATTGTGACTTCCTTAATCATTATTTTTTCTTCTTACGGAATAATTCAATTGTTTTATAGCCTTGTGAAAGGATTTCTATCATTTTCTCTAGACGTTTTTCACGTGTTTTTTCTTGTTTCACAGAAAAAAGATTACGTGCCCAATCTTTTTGGTATCCAGGCGTTAAACTTTGATAAAACTTAAGTTCATTCGGATGATTAGCTAATAATGCTTCAACATCTTTAATTCGATCTGCATAATCGGCAACACATTGACTCATAGCAGATGTTTTTGTTGTTTTTTTCTTTTCACGTTTTAAACCAACAACAGTAAAGACTTCATCCATACTTACCATTCGTGCAAATTTAATATCGCTTTCTCCCACATAACCATCTTCTCCAACGTTTAATGCCGGAAACATTTCATCACGGTGAATAAACGTACTATAACGCGCATTACCTTTTTTCGGATATGCGAAGAATACGTAACCTTTTTCAATTAGTAATTCTTCATTACTAATAATAAAATTCGTTTGTTTCACCATTTCATCAAGCGTTTCTACAAATATAAAGATAGCATCGTGTTCTTTTGAGAATGCAGTTTCTTTACCTGTAAAAATGTCATAATCACTTGGTTCGTTAATAACGACCATATTTGTATACTTATTAAGTTTCAATTTATCAATAACTGACATAATAATCTTCCTTTACATTCAAAATTCATTGTACATACTTTTTCGTACTGTTCTAGTGTATTATATGTATTAAGAAAATCAAACTTTAAATCGTATTATTCTGCTGCAAAAGAACATAATTCTTTACTAGATGGGTGGTTTTATGCCATATGTAATCCGAGATGAAGGGCTAGTTTTATAAGGGGATGATGGAAAAGAACCAATTTTTCATACATATGAAGAAGCTGAGGAAACATTAAAAACATTAACTATACCGCAGTTTCCGAAACATATTAGAAGAAAACCATTTACACCAAAAATAATAAAGATAGCCGCTTCTGAATAAGAACCGGCTGTCTTTATTATTCATAACTTAATAGCAAATAAAGTATATAAAAACTCTTTATATTGATCTTCTGTAATTTCACGCTTAGTTTTTTCCCCATGAATAATTTCGGTTAAACTTGTATTCGTTAATGAAATATGGCCAGAGTTCGTCAACTTTACTGCAATTGGTCCTTTATTAAAAATAGACTTCTCATCTTCTATCACTCTTCTTTGAACATCATTTACTACTATCTCATCAATAATATGTTTATAAAAAGCATGACAAACTTTCCATTCTCCAGCAGCATCTATTCTTTCTAAAACATAATTTCCTTTATTCGTATCTTTTCGTCTCACCCGGTACGAACCATTTTTTGAAGAAACCGACTCGCCAGTAAAAGGTACAGGAACAAGAGGTACTAACGAAGCTATACCTATATCAATTAAATACTGTACATTATCATAAGTTAAAATAATTGTTATATGGCCATCCTCAAGTGCCCATGCATTTATATCGTTTTTATAAACCGTACCTAATGCCAGTTGTACATCATAGCCACAGTCTCTTAAGAAATAGTAAAAAAGAGTATTTAATTCGTAGCAAAGTCCACCACGGGAACTAGTTAAAATTTTCTCTCGTAAGTTTTCCAGAGAGATTTGATTCGTATTTCGTGCTATAACATCTAAATTCTCAAATGGTATAGTATGCGCAAACGAAAAGAGTATGGTAGGTAATTCTTCAAACGTTACATCATTACGTTTTTTAAGATTTAATCTTGTGAAAAGCTGATCTTGTAAACTTGTCATATTTAGCACCCCTTAAAAATTTATAAGTTTAAATAATATATGCTGATTGTAAATTTTAAGGGGCACTGTAACAATGTACATTTCATTTAACTGTACCGGTACAAAAATTACGATTCACGAGGTAAATTAATAGAAGGCGTCATTACAAATGTCTTTTCTGTAATTACTTCTTTTTGGGGCAAATCAAAAGCTACGAATATAAATTTAATAGTTTATCTATAGGCAAATTATTACTATCACTTAAATCAACAAAATATTGAAGTTGCCACGTTTGGCTCTTTTTAGCTTGATTACTAACAGTGGTATCCCAAACAGGATAAATCCTCATTGCCATTTTCCCTGTTTGACTTTGTGTTCTCAATATTTTTTCTTTAAGAAGAATCTCTTTAGGAAAAATAAATTGCCCTAGTTTATTATCAGCAATACAAGTGATTACTAATAAATCAGGAGCAGCTTCATAAGAGAAAGCTCTATTTCGCATATTTTCATCTTTCTCCCAAAAAGAAACAAATTGACCAATTTTATTAGGTGTAACTTTTGATTTTCTAAAACGAATGGTTTTGTTATTTAAGTGGAATAAACATCCGGCATATTCTGAGTTTTGCTTTTCTTCTTTTAGATTCGTAATCATTAAGTTGTTAGGTTTGTAAACTATATTATTTAAATTTTGGATTATATTATTAAAATTGTTCAAAAAAACTCCCCCTTTATTCATCTCTTAGTTTACCACAAACATCAGTTCTTCTATATCGTATATAATTATGAACTAAGTGAAATGGGGGAATTTAGCAAGATATAATTATTACTTTAATGTACTTAGTTTTTCAATTGCTTGTTGTTCAGTTGCTAAGTAAAGAATGTCATTTCCTTTATTACATTCATAAATAAAATCTTTTAAGCTTTTACTAGTATACATAGAGAAATCTCCAACAATAGCAATCTTTACCTTGTAGTTTATAAACTTTTGAAGGATATCGCCCGCAAGCCGTGTTTTTAGGTCAAAGAAATCTTCACTTATTAAAGATTTATGGATAATAATATGTTTCGCATCTACCTCATATTGAACTGCTGCCATAGTATCTAATGCAGACTGAACATCCGATATTAATACCTTATCGTTTCTAATGACCGCAATATTGATTCCATCGATTACTACTTTCTTTATTTCCATAGTCCTCCCCCTTTATAATTTACACAGTATGAGTAAAATTGTTTTACAAAACTTCGTATTAATCATAGATTAAATTAGCCACAGCTATTAAAATGGCCTCTATTTTTTGTTGTAAATATCTATTTTTTATTACTAATACGGTCAATGAAATTAATGATAGTTTCTCTTTTTTTGTATTTTTAAATATATATATATGGAATTACTTTTACTTGTTATAAAAATATTGTGGAGTAACATAACTTAACAAACTATCCAAAGTGTTAATCTCGGCATACGGTTGTATTTTGGTAGTATTCTTGATCTTCTGAGGGTTAAACCACACACCTTTTATATTTACATTTTGAGGACCAGCAATATCCTTTTCTAAGTCATCCCCAACAAATAAAGTATTTTCCGGTTGTAAATTTAACTTATTTAATGCTAGTTCGAATATACGTTTATCAGGTTTACTAAATCCCACTTCTTCAGAAATAATGATTGTTTCAAAATACCTATTTAAATTCGTGTTAAATATTTTAGCTTTTTGCCTCTGAGTTGAGCCATTTGTTATAATTCCAACTTTAAAGTGCTTCTTTATTTGATTTAAGAAATGAATAGTATTTTGGTCTATTGAAAAACATCTAGGGAAATTATTATTCCAAAAATCTTGGATGTAATTGCTTGGCAATCTATACTTCGGCGTGAATTCATCAAACAATGATTCTAAAACTGTCGTTTTATTACTTATGCCATATTCTCTTTTATCGTATTCTTTGAATTTCTGTAACATGTTGCTTTTAGCCGCACCATCTACATTTTCATAACACTTTTCTAAAACAATTAAAAATAATGCCTCTACTGCTTTATCCCTATCAAGTAATGTATCATCTAAATCAAACAGCATCGCTTTATAACCCATCAAATCATTTCACAACCTTTCTAGCATTATATAAATCTCTCCAAGTTTGTACCTTTAAACTTTTGGTTTAGCAAGAACATTGTTATGTAGTGATTAACGATTAAATAGAAACTAGATGAAAGAAATCCAAAGTTCTTGGCACACACTCTAGTATTACGGTAGCTTCTTCTATATTGAAATTCCTTTTCCTCTTTTGGTAAAGAAGCAAAAGTATATTTTCGCGAATTTTAAGAAACTACATACAATTCACGTTATTATACATTAGTTTTTCGTAAATATTAATCGTACATCAATTCATACGATAAGTTTTTTTAAACAATTATTTCTCCATAAAAAAGTAATATAGCTAATAATATTTTTTAGTAGTAAACGTCCTATGAAGTTTACTACTGTATCTCCACATAAACTCCAGATAGTACGGCTATAATGACTACCAGAGGTGATATTATGAAAAACTATCATATTCTCGTGGTAGAGGACGATCAAGAAATTCAGGAATTAATTAAACAATTTTTAATGACACAGCATTATACAGTGGTAGTCGCTTCAGATGGACTAGAGGGTATGACACAATTTAATAAGCAATCATTTGATTTAATTCTTCTAGATGTCATGATGCCCAATCTTAATGGGTTTGAAGTTTCTAAAATGATTCGAAGTCAGTCAAACGTACCAATTATTATGCTAACTGCGTTGGAAGAAGAGGAAGATCAAATGAAAGGATTCGACCTTGGGATCGATGATTATATAACAAAGCCCTTTTCATTTCATGTTTTGATTAGACGAGTCGAAGCTGTACTTAGAAGAAGTTATGATAAAAATGTAAATAATCATTTGATATTTAAAGAAGTGCGTATCGATGTGGATGCATATAGAGTATATGTAAATGACGTTGAAATTATATTAACGACAAAAGAGTTTGAAATTCTACAACTACTATTTCAAAATGAGAGAAAAGTACTTACAAGAGAAAATATCGTAGAGAAGGTTTGGGGGTACGATTATTTTGGAGAAACACGAATAATTGATACACATATTAAAAATCTACGTAAAAAATTAGCTATCCCTTATATTAAAACAATAAAGGGTATTGGTTATAAAATTGATGAATAGTATTGTGAAACTCATGAAGATGAAGCAAATTACTTACAAACTCTTTATGACTACATCTCTCATTTTGTTATCCTTTGCAGTATTGATTTATTTAACTTTATACTTCTTTCTCCCTACGTTTTATGAGCAATATAAAACAGATCAACTTCAAACAGGGATAAACGAAATCATTGATAAATCTAAAAATCTTACGTTTCAAGATGCGATACCACTTTTTGATGAATACGCAAAAAAAAATAATGCGATGCTTTATCTTCAAAATAAAGAAGGAGTAATTATTTACTCTCCTTCATTTTCTTTTATTCAAAGTGGTACGCAAAAAACAGTAGTTACTAAAGCAACACGATTCGAGAATGCAAGTACCCTTAGCAATTCATATAACGCTACGAAACCAATTCAATTTCAAGATGGTAGTTTAACGCTTGTAGTGTTTGCTACATTTCAACCGATTGATGAAGCTTCACAGGTTTTAGTACGCTTTCTCCCCTATATTAGTATCATTGTGCTTGTTATTGGTATAGGGAGTGCTTATTTTTATTCCAGGTTTATTACAAAGCCACTTATTTATATTAATGAAGGTGCACAAAAGATGGCAAATTTAGATTTCCCCGAAAAAATTGAGGTTCGCTCTACAGATGAGTTAGGAGAATTATCTAATAGTTTGAATGACATGTCTATTAACTTGCAACAAGCTATGTTTGATTTAAAAAAAGCAAATGAACAATTAAAAAATGATATTGAAAAAGAAAGAGAAATAGAAACAAAACGCAGAGAGTTTTTTGCGATTATAGCACATGAATTAAAGTCCCCTCTTACTGTAATGAAAGGATACTTAGAAGGAATGATATACAATATTGGCCCTTATCAAAATCGCGATCAATATTTAAAGAAGAATCATCAAATTATTGAAAGTATGGAACAATTAGTTCGTGAAATTTTAAGCGTATCGAAATTAGAACAACACACCTTCAAACTAAAAGTAGAGAAAGTTAATCTTTCAAAATTAATAGGGACAATTACAAAAGATCTCGAATTTTTTGCTTCTCAAAAAAACATCGAAATAATAAAAGAAATTGATTTTGGCCTTGCTATTTATACAGATTGTGCCCTTTTAGAAAAAGCATGTAAAAATATTGTCCATAATGCGGTTATGTATTCACCACATAATGAAAAAGTCTATATAAAGTTAAGTGAGGATTCTAAACAAAGTCAAATCGAAATGCAAATTATAAATACAGGTGTCAATATTAAAGATGAAGATTTACAACAAATTTTTAAACCATTTTATCGAATTGAAAAATCAAGAAATCGAAATACTGGAGGAAGTGGTTTGGGGTTATATATTGTTAAACAAATTCTTGAAACGCTAGATATAAAGTATTCAATAAAAAATATGGAACATAGTGTGCAATTTCGCATGAGTATTCCATTATCTAAACACAAAAACAAACAAACTCTCCTTTAAATAGGACGAGTTTGTTTGTTTTTGTAGTAAATATAAACTTATTAACAGGTTTTTCACTTAATGGACAAATGCTGCTTCTTAAATGGCGATTATCATAAGTAGTGACAAACTGTATTCAATTTACATATTTATCTTCTACTATAACAGCAAAAACGAAATTCCGCTTAGCAGCAAATTAGATTCTCTTATTTGAGATGCATTTCATCTATGAAACTGAAAAGGAAGATGAAAAATGCATATTTCCCTCCATTTTTCAGATTAATTTAAAATTCTTTTATGGTAAGCTATATGTAAAGATTAAACATAAAACATAAAGGATGATTCGTATGCAAATAAGGCCACAAGTAAGTGAATATAACTCCTATTATGCAACGTATACCAACTTGGTATCAGACGGAAATATCATACATATTCTAGAACAACAAATGAAGGAAACGAATCTCTTATTAAAGGAAATTTCTAATAGTGAGGGACTTTTCCGGTATGCTCCTACTAAATGGAGTATAAAAGAAGTAATGGGTCATATAGCAGATACAGAACGGATTATGGCGTATCGATTGCTATCAATCGCTCGAGGCGAGACAGCAGAACTTCCAGGCTATAATGATGATATGTATGTTCTTAGAGCTGCTTTTGATAAGCAATCTATGCAAGATCTTCTTGAGAATTTAATAGTTGTTCGCCAATCTACCCTGTATTTACTTAGAAGCTTAGATAAAGAAGCTTGGTCACAAAGAGGAAATGCGAATAATTCTGAAGTTACAGTTCGTGCATTAGCATACATCATTGCTGGTCATGAGCTTCATCATCTTCAAATTATAAAAGAACGTTACCTTGGTTCTGATTTATATCCAGCAACTTAACATTTGAAGAAAATGAGTCCTATTTATGTAGGGCTCTTTTTCAGTATTTATAACGGATTAGTGCTTAGAACCATGGTGATTAAATACATTTATTTATAAAGTCCACCACATAATATATATGCTATCCCCTTTTATTCTGTACATGAATTTCTTTAGGTTGATATACTACAAACTCAATATATCTGGAAAGGTGATGATATTATGTATGAACAGCAAAATAATAGAGATAGAGATCAAAAAATGATGTTTTCTATGCAGGGAGTTCCCTCAAATAAAATTAACATGAATCAATTACCTAAATGGATTAGAATTTTTGGCTATTGTGTGTTTGGTTGGATAATAGTATTTAGTTTAATTATGATTGTAGGTTTAATTCTGCAATATCTATGTGTGATTATCCCATGATATAGGTAACCAATTATAATAAAAAGAACTTGTAGAATATCATACAAGTTCTTTTTCAAATATTATTAAAACGGGAACAACAAACTATTTTAACATTCAGTACAGGGAGACCATTTTGGTTATGGCTTGATTTTATTATAAATCAAATATAAGCTTTTGAAAGAGATAGATTTTGAAAATTATGTGAATTGAACAGTTATGATGTTTATATTAGATTTCATTTACGACCAACTTCTTCTTACTTAAATACACTGCACGATCTGATTTTTTAGCAACCTCCTGTGAGTGCGTCACAACAATAATGCATTTATTCTCTTTATGTGCAAGTTCTTGAAACAGTTCTATTATATCCATTGCGGTTTCTTCGTCGAGGTTTCCTGTCGGCTCATCTGCAATTAGTAAATCAACATTACACGATAGTGCTCGAGCAATTGCTACACGCTGTTGTTGTCCACCGCTTAGTTGCAGGACGTTTCGTTTCGCTTCAGCTTCTGAGAGTCCTACCCTCTCTAATAATTCTAATGCTCTTGCTGTTTTATTTTGCACTTTAACACCTGTAATTTCCATTGCTGTTAAGACGTTTTGAAGAGCGGTCATATAGGTAATTAAGTTATAAGATTGGAAAATTACAGATACATTTTGATTACGGTATCGATCCAAACCAATTTTTCTAATATCTTTGCCATTATACAGTACATAACCATTTTTAGGGACATCCAGTCCACAACCTAAACTTAGAGTTGTGGTTTTACCAGATCCAGATGGTCCTAAAATCGTGTAGAAATGTCCTTTTTGAAAAGAAAAGTTAACATTATCTAGTATCGCTACATTTTTTCCATTACTTTCATAATAATAATCCAAATTTTTAAACTGTAAAATCGTCTCCATATCGATCCTCCTCATTCATCTTTTAAAAGAATTTGTTTTGGGTTTAAACGTAGAATAGATAATGCTGGAAGAAGCGTTGCTATTATAGCAATACCTAGTCCAATCCCCCCCATTTTCCCTACATCTTCTCCTGTTACACTTACATCAATTTTATCAATTGGATCTTCTTTTTGATTTTGTAGAGTACCACCAGGTCCAGCCATCATTACAGTGCCATGTTGCGAGGTATCTGTTTCTTCGCTCGCAGTAGCAATTTCATTCGAAAGTAAATTATCCCCGATATATTGAGAAACTTTAGCTCCTGTTGTTATGGATAATCCAAATGCTAAAATAGCGACACACACTACTTCTACTACGAATTGCGCCATCAGTTTCCACTTTTTCTCTCCAATAGACAATAGAATTCCCATTTCTTTACGACGCCCTTTAATTGATAGCATAATGATTAATCCTAAAATGATCGCACCTGCAATCGATACAATATAAATGATCATTTGAGAAGTCGAAGAGATATTTTCAATAGGACCAATCATTTGCTTGTACAATGAATCATGCGCATCTAATTTATAATAATTAAAATCAATATTAGATTTTTTTGCTTCTTTTTTAAATGCATCAATATATTGTGGATCATTCAAGAAATACACGACTTGAACACTACTTATACCTTGGTCTACTTCTAATTTTTTCATAGTTGAATGCGGCATATATAGTTTATTAGCCGGATCCATAATAGGAGGAGCCTGTTGACCCATTGCTTGCTCATTTGTTTCGTAAATACCGATAATTTCAACCTCAAGGGTTTCCTTCTTATCCCCTGATTGCACTTTAACTTTGTCTCCTACTTTCAAATTGTTTAATTCCGCTAATCGTTTTTCCATTAAAGCTACATTCTGATTCTTCATTTGCTCTGTAATTGGTTTTCCATCAATGATTTTACTTTTTCCGTTTTTAAAGCTTTCTTGTAATGCAGTCTTGCGGACTCCCTCAATCATAAAAGAAGCATTCATATCTATTTCTGTACCAGAGCTTGAACCGCCTCGCACAGCCGCTATTCCCGCTTTACCTTTACCTTCTTCTCCTTCTGAAGCTCCTACTAGTTTAAGTCCATCAGAAATACCGAAAGTGTTAGCTATGTAATTATAGTCTTTTACATACTTGGACTTCGCTAATTGTTCTGTTTCTTTTGTATCGAGCTGCGGCGGACTTGGCATTTCTCCAGTTTCCTTAGCTTTTTGACCTAATTTGTCGAAATCAAGACCTAAAGTAACATCTGCACCAAGTTTTTTTCTCGCAGCATCCGCTGCTTTTTTTGACGCATTTTGGATTGTAAAACCTGAAAGAACCAAATTTGTAACAATCAGAAAAACTGCCATCAAAATTAATGATGTTCCTATCCTTTTTTTCATACTGAGAATTGCTCGTTTCATAAAATTCATTTTTCTTACCTCCTTGATAACTTGTATTCTATATAGGTTATCTAGAGTTTATATGGAGCTAATCGGTAGTTTAACTAGAGATATAAGGAGTTTATGTGTAGTTATTTACCTGTTCCAGAAAAGCTAGAACACAAATTCAAAAACACAGTCGTTTTTAAATTTCGGTAAGGAGTTAGTCAATCTAAGAGACTTATAGAAAAGAGAGGTTAAGCTTGATTTAATGTATGTAACATAAAAAATATATTTATTGTATAATTTCTATACAATAAATATAGAGAACCAATTTGTGAATATCTATATGGGAATTGTAAGTTGTTCTTCATAGAAATTACAGCTTTTAATAAGAAAAGAAGCAAGTTAATATTCTTTTATATGGATAAGAATATTAACTTGCTTCTTAAATTTTAGTATAAATTTTTTATTGTAAGCTTTATAATATAATATACAAATTTATCCTCTATTTTTATAATTCAAGCACCTACTATTTTTTAAACAATATGTATTTTGGAGGAAGTTAATTTGATTTTTTCAAAACTCATTGATCGGTATGCCTTATATGATTTACACAAAAAAAGAAGTGTAGCGTTTCAGTTTACTTCCCTTTCTAACACTTCATTAAATATAAAGGACATAGAATCTTTTTATAAAGTAAAACCATCACATATTCATTTTGACATTAAGCATTCAAAGCAAGAAAATGAATACATGGTTGGGCAATTCAACTATAAAAGTTCGGTTCAATCCGGTGATTCACGCAACGACTCTGTAACTGGGGAATTATTCTTACATAAAAATGAAAATGCACCTCATATTATCTTTGTTCACGGTTGGAGAATGGATTCTAACGAACGTGTAAAAAAAATATTCCACGACCATATGACCAACCTGAAGTGGAATATGTATTATTTCACTCTACCCTATCATTTTGAAAGAAAACCCGATCAATCCTTATTCAGTGGAGAGTATATGGTAAGTGCAAATATTGAACGAACAGTACAAGCAACTAGACAAGCGATAGCTGATTTACGAGCTTTGATTAAATGGATTAAAGCAAATAAAAATGGTCCCCTGATTCTAATAGGGATTAGTTTAGGCGGATTTATTACTAACTTAACCTCTCTTGTTGAAGAAGAAATTGATGTGTTAGCATCCATTTTCTATGCAAATCGACTTTCTTATTCTATTTGGAATACAATTCCGGGTAAATTTATTAGAGAAGACTTGGAACATCATGGTGTTACGTATGATGATTTAATAGATTATTGGAAAATCACTGAACCGAGTCAAGCATTGCCAAAAGTAAAAAAAGAAAATATTTTATTAATTTCAGGTAAGCATGATCTATATGTGCATTCTGAGGATACAGACTACTTGTGGGAATCTTGGGAAAGACCTACACGATATATTTATACATGTGGGCATGCCGGGATCGTTCTTAAACGTAAAAAAATTGCAACTGATACTATCAATTTTATTCAAAATCGATTGAACTCCCCGCACTTATCCAACGCCATGCCTTAAAACGCGAGATTACTAAGTACAAAATCTTATACTTATATTGTTATATTTTTTACTAGTCACCTTTGTAAATCTTAGCCCCAAGCCTTACAATATTGAAAATGAAATAAAATAAATTATTTATCCATTAATCTATACCATCCGTATTTACAGTTATGGATACCCTAATTACATATGAAAAAGAGAGAAGAACATTGGTTAGTTCTTCTCTCTTTGTTTATTTTTAAGATAACTATCTATAAAATTTTGCTTTTCATAATTCTTCATGAGTCTAGAAAAGAAATTTTTCTAATGTACATAATTACAACGCCATTAAAACACTTTGCTCTTAAATCCACTACTTGTATTATTGATTGCATGAAACTCCTTCTTGAGAAAGCTTTTAATTTCCGAATATTCTGTTGACTGTTATAACATATCCAATTTACAATTTAATTGTGGTGTTCTTTCACAATTAAACTACTTAGAATACACTTCATTTATTTGAAAACAATTACAAATAGAGGTGCTAAAATGAAAACTAGAGTAAATCCAGAATTATTACAAGGGTTAGAGATGTTTCCGGATCTCGATTTACGCCCAGAAAATTTGCAATCAATCAGAGAAGGAATAGCTCAAATGAGACCACCTACCGTTGTTGATGACTCCCTTTCTTTAATAGATAAAGTCATTGTTGGGCCTGATGATAATCCGTTACCATTACGAATTTATCGTCCAAAATCAAATCATGAATCTTTACCTGTCTTATTATGGATACATGGTGGAGGTTATATCTTAGGGTCTATAGATGATAACGATGATACTTGTATGAGGTTTGCAAAAGAAGCTAGCTGTGTGGTCGTGTCTGTAGACTACCGCTTAGCACCTGAACACCCTTACCCAGCACCAATTGAGGATTGTTATTCAGCTTTAAAATGGATTGCTGATAATGCAAAGTCATTAAACATTGATTCGAATCGAATTGGGGTTGCAGGAGTAAGCGCTGGCGGTGGACTAACAGCAGCATTATCATTATTAGCACGAGATCGAAAATATCCTTCAATTTGTTTACAAATGCCACTATATCCAATGATTGATGACAGAAATGATACACCTTCAGCGAATGAAATTAAAGAGGGATTTGTTTGGAACCAAAAGGCAAATGAAGCTGGCTGGAAAATGTATTTAGGAGAAATGTATGGAACGGATCAAATCCCTGCCTATGCAGCACCTTCTCGAGCTGAGGATTATAGTGACTTACCGTATACTTACACATTTGTTGGTCAATTAGATCCATTCCGCAGCGAAACATTAACCTATGTAAGCAAACTAGCACAAGCTGGTGTTGATGTGGAGTTTCATTTATATCCAAATGCCTATCACTGGTTTGAAGGGTTAAATCCAAATGCCGATGTATCTATTTATGCTGTGAACGAAATAGTACAAGCAATAAAGACTGGTTTCAAACGAGTATCCAAGGTTGAGGCTTAATCCCATTACAAGAGAAACACTTATAAATAGTATATATGTATTTATCATTTAAATATAATAGCCGATTCTAAATAAGAATCGGCTATTAATATGTAAAATCCGCCTAATATATCAAGGTTGAGAAACAGATATAAGATGTTTAGGCGATGTGTTTATTTCCTCTGCTAATGCTTTTATGTTCATCATGATTTGAAGTATTTCTTCTTTTGTTGTTCTTGGGTTGATAGAGCAAAGTCGAATTACTACTTTTTCTTTTAATTTAGTCGTACTTAGCATAGCAAATCCTCTTTGATTAATTTCTTCCACCAATTTTTTGTTTATTTCATGAATTGTATCTGTAGATGTTAGCTCACATGGAATATAACGAAAAGTAACAATTCCTAATTGGGCAGGTGTTACTACTTCCCAATCTTTTTCTTTCCTTAAAAACTCTTCAACTTGTTCAGCTAGCATAATGCCATGATCAATTGCCTCACGAAAAGCTGTAACTCCGAATGCTTTAAAAGAAAGCCATACCTTTAATGCTCTAAATCTACGAGAAAGTTCAATTCCACGCTCCCCAAAATTCACTTTTTCTTCTATATTAGTTTCTGTATCCTTAATATACTCTGGGATCATACGGAATGTTTCACTTAAATATTGGCTATTTCGAATAAGTACACAACCAACATCATAAGGCTGAAAAAGCCATTTATGCGGGTCTAACGTTAAAGAATCGGCACGATGAATTCCACTTAATAACTCCCTTCCTTTTTCACTGAGAATTGCTGCAGCCCCATAAGCCCCATCCACGTGTAGCCATATATCTTCATCACCACATACATCAGCCAATTCATCGAGGGAGTCCACCGCTCCGCAATTCGTTGTCCCTGCATTAGCAATAACACAGAATGGTTTTTTCCCTTTTAATCGATCTTCTTTTATTTGTTTTCTTAAAGTACTAACTGAAATTTTTAAGTCTGCATCTGTCTCAATTCGGCAAATTTGATGCTGTTTAAAACCTAATACTTTAAGTGCTCGATCTACAGAAAAATGAGTTTGGTTAGAAAAATAAACAATCGCATTTTCTATGTCATTATTCAGCTTGACCTGTCTCGCTACAGTAAGTGCAGTCAAATTAGCCATGGAACCACCACTGACAAATAATCCTTCAGCTGAATCAGGGAATCCTAGCATTGATTTTAACCAGTTAATTGTCGTTAATTCAATTTGTTCGGCACCTGCACCTACTATCCAAGCTGTAGGAAATACATTAAACCCACTTGCTAAAAAATCTGCTAATACACCAACATAATTATTAGGACCTGGCACAAAAGCCATAAAATGAGGATGATCCACATGAGTAATTTGATTAAACACATTGTTATTAAGAAAATGAAGTAATTCTTTTGGATTAGATCCGTTTTCCGGAATCGTTTCAATTAGCTTGTCTCTAAAAATATTACTATCAATCGTTTCTGAAACTGGTTTACTTTTTAAATGATTCATATGATCAACAATTAAGTCAACCGCTTGATATCCTAACTGACGCATTTCTTCGGCTGATAACTGTAATTTTTTTGTCATTTGATTTACTCCTATTCTATTTAAAAAGGCGAGTTCTTGCTCGCCTTTTCATTTTTTATAATTTGTAATCACAAATTGTTTGTATTGGATTTTGAAGAATCGTGTTGATTAACCCCTGGATGTGATTTAATATTTCCTGTATTTTCTCTGTTTCATATACCGTTTGATCATATCCAAACTTTATTGTAAGTCTTTCTTCAGGGAAGCACATAATTCCATACTTTACATGTGGCTCATCAACAACTTCGTAATCCGTGATAGCAAAATGTCTGTTTTCATTTGAAGAAAAGATTGCTGGATTAGTTGGATAGTTTTCAAAAACCCAAAGATGGTCAGTCAACTCAGTTTTTAATTCACTTTGCTTTTGTATATCAACAAATGAATAGTATACATACTCATTACATTTCAATGTCTCTAGTTGTACCTTTTGCAGGAAGTCCACAAAAGATTGCGTTTCTGTCCATGCTAATCGGATAGGCAAAACATTTGTGAACAGACCGAACATATTTTCAATTCCTTCTACTTCGGGAGGTCTGACTGATACTAGGTTAGGCAATACTACTTCTCTCGTTCCGTTGAATTTGCCAAGCAATATTCCCCATACAGCTAGTAATGCCGTATTCATAGTTATATTATTTTTAGTTACAAATGTTTGTAACTGATCAGTCAAATCCTTGTCTAATGTTAAATCCATAAAAGTGAAGTTTAACCCTTCACTTTTAGATGGGACTTTCTTTTTAGGAATACTAATTTTCTGATTGTATCCTGATAAATAATCTCGCCAAAAATGACGTGCTTTCTCATGATCTTGTGCCAAAGTCCAATCTATAAATGTTTCAAAAGGTTTTACCATGGGTAACCCCGCCGTAGTTCCGGCATTTGTAGTTTCGTAGAGCTGGAATAATTCGTCTATCAAAATGCTGACGCTCCAACCATCACATAATAGATGATGGGAACTCCAAATTACTTTATGCTCGTTATTACCTAGTTGGAATATACAGAGACGTGTCATAAGTTCATCATTTTTAAATCCTCGACTTAAATTTTCATTCATCCACTGTTTTAGGAATTCTTGCTGTTCTTGTTTCGTCATCTCAATCAAGTTTTTTATTTCTGAATTTATTTGAACATCATATAGAACAGCTTGCCAAGGTTTTGCTTGTTCATCTTGCACAATTATTGTTCTTAAAGAATCATGACGATCAACTAATTGTTGGAAACACTGAATAAAGAGTTTAATATCCAGCTCCCCCTCAAGTGCCCAAATTGTTTGTTCAAAATATGCATTTGTATCAGGTTCATTCGTAGCATGCTCATAAATAACTTCCTGGAAAGGTGCTAACGGGTAAATACGTTCTATTTTTATATCCGGCATTTTTTCTTGTATTTTGTTAAGTGTATGTTGATTAAGTTGTTTATCTTTAACATTTAGTAATGTAGCTTTATTATCGTTCATTATGTTTACATCATTTGTTTGTGAACTTGAAAACTGGTCTAGCTTTTTAACAAATTGAACCATGTCCCTTAATATAGGAAATGAAAATATATTTTTTGGTTCAAGCTCGAATCCTTGTCGATACAGTCTGACGGACACTTGAATCGCTTTTATCGAATCTCCACCTAAGGCGAAGAAATGATCATTTACTCCAACTTGATCTATTTTGAGTACTTCTTGCCAAATACTAGTTAATATTTTTTCCATTTCAGTTTTTGGGGCAATAAATACTTCATTTTTTTGTTTCTCCGGAGTAGGGAGCGCTTTTCTATCTAATTTCCCGTTTGGAGTCAGGGGTAATTGGTCCAAATAAACAAAATAAGAAGGAATCATATAATCTGGCAAGTGATCTTGCAAATGCTTTCGTAGTTCTGTTGTACTAATATTTTGCTCAGTTACCACATATGCAACTAAAAATTTTATTCCGTTCTCATCTGTTTGATCAATTACGACAGCATGTTCGACTTGTTTATAAGTTAGAAGACAATGAGAGATTTCTTCTAACTCTACTCGATATCCCTGAATTTTCACTTGGTAATCTTGGCGGCCTAAAAATTCAATATATCCCTCAGAATGCATTTTTCCACAATCCCCTGTTTTATATATAAGACCAAAATCAGGATGTGACACAAACGCTTCATTTGTTTTCTTTTCATCATTTAAATATCCTTTAGCAAGGCCCACTCCCCCGATATATAAATCTCCAATTACACCAACAGGGCACATTTTCTTTTCATAGTTCAACACATAATACGTTTGGTTTGCCAAGGGCATCCCGTATGGAATACTATTCCAATGTGATTCCACCTGTTTGACCGGATAATAAATTGACCAAATCGATGCTTCTGTTGCCCCTCCTAGTGAGACTACTTCTGCAATCGGAAAATGTCGTTTTATTTTTTCTGGTAAAGAAAGCGGAATCCAATCTCCACTATGTAAAACTAAACGTAAAGAAGGATATTCAAAATGAGAACCTACTTGCTCCAATGCCAAATCCATGATTGCAGGCACTGTATTCCAAATTGTAATCCCTCTACGTTCGACAGTGCGGATTAATTCTTGCATGTCTCTCGGATCACGAATCATTACTAACATTGCACCTGTGCTTAAAGCTCCGAAAATATCGTATACAGATAGGTCAAAACACATGGAAGAGATACCAATAATACGATCATCTTCATTCACCTCATATTTTTGATTTATGTCTTGAATAGTATTTGTAACCGCTTGGTGAGTAATAATTACTCCTTTTGGTTTTCCTGTACTTCCTGAAGTGTATATAATATAGGCAATATCTTCTGGACCAGCAATAGCGGGCATATCTTCTGTTGTATAAAATGACAAATGATTTTCTTCATAAAGACTAGGTTCTAATAAAAGCTTGCATGAGCTATTTTTTAAAATATATGTTTGGCGATCTAAAGGATGATCGGGATCAATCGGAACATAAGCGGCACCTGATTTTAAAACACCTAACATATTAACAATTGTGTCAACTCGCCTTTTTGCTAAAAGACCCACTTTGTCACCTAGACCAATGCCTTGCTCTTTTAAGAAGTGGGCAATTTGATTAGAACGTTTATGAAGTTCCGAGTATGTTAACCATTCTTGTTCAAATACCACTGCTACTTCATCCGGTGTACGTTTTACTTGGTCTGTAAATAATTGATACAGAGTAGTTGAAGGTATTTTTTCTGTTGTTTCATTGTATTGCTTAATTAAAGTTTGATCCGATTCTTTCATCTGCAAAGATGTTATATCGCTTTGTTTCACCAATTGTTCCAATAAGTCAACAAATTGGGAAAACATTGCTTCTATTACATCAACATCAAACAACTCTTCAACATAGTTCCAGCTAATTAATAACTCTCCATTTTTTTCAATTACTACATTATCCAAATACACTTGTGGAGTCCGAGCATGAATATAGCGAAGAGAACCAAGTTGTTCCCAAGAGAAAGCACCTGCACCTGCTAACATCGAGGTGAAAACGATTGGCATAACTGCTTTTGGCGTCATTTGATGATATCGAGTAAAATCTCGAATAAAGTTAACTCCATCGTAATGACGATGTTCAAGGCCATCTAATAAAGTAGCTTGCGTTTCTTTTACTCTAGTAAAGAAAGTTTGCTCTGGTTTTACATCAACATCCAATAAAATAAGTGATGTGAAATCTCCAACAATCTGTTCTACTTCATCATGAACAGGATAACGGTTAAATATAGTCAAGTTAATTGCTAATCGACGTTGATTACTCCAATGTGCCAACACATCACCATATATTGTACAAAGTAGAGCGGAAGGCGTTACCTCTTTCTCTTGTGCTAACTTTCGTAGCTTTGTCCATTTTTTATTATCCAGGATTTTTGTAAGTGATTGGAATTTAGGAGTAGCAATCTCTGCTGGATCCTTTTTTAACAGCAAAGATGGTGCAAACGGAAAGTCAGGAAGCTTACTTGTCCAATAATCTTTTGCTGTTTTATATTCTTCGCTTTGTTCCATTTCATCATAGATAAACATATAATCTTGAAAATCAAAAGATAAAGATTCTAATTTTTGATTTGGTTTATAATAATAATGCAACAAATCCTGTCCAACAATGTTCATGCTTGCTCCGTCCATTAATAAAGCATCGTATCGAAAACATAATAAATACGTGTCTTCTTTTAAAAGAAAAGCTTTCAATTCAAACAAAGGCCATTGCCCCAAAGGGAATACATGGTTAGTCATTCGAGAACGCTCTTCTTGTAAGCGAGCATGTTGATTCCTATCATCTAAATCTATGAGACTCACTATTTCAATCTCGTAATCAGGAACGCTTTGTAATATTTGCTGTTTTCCCTCTGGTAAAATTACAGCTCGCAACATTGGATGACGATGAATTACCTTTTGAAAACTTTTTGAAAGACGATTGATATCCAAAGCTGTTTCATATTCAAAATATGTTTGAGGGGAAATACCACTTAATTCAAACTGTGAATTCCGTCCTATCATATACGCTGTCTGAACTTCTGTTAAGGAAAATGGCTTAGACAAATCTTTAACATGAGTTGGTCTACTTTCAAAGTTTTCCTCTTTATGCTCTAGCTTTACACAAGAACTCAGTTGAGCGATTGTGGGGTGCTTAAAAAAATCTGTTGTACTTATTTTTAAGCCGTCTTTTCTTAATAAATTAATTACCTGAAGTGCTTTAATAGATTCTCCTTTTAATGCAAAAAAATTATCATGAATACCGATTCCCTCGATCTCCATAACTTTTTCCCATGCACGCACTAATTTTTGTTCAATTTCATTGCGCGGAGCAAGGTATGGAATTGATACATAATCCGTTTGTGTTATATCCAACAATCTTTTTCTATCCACTTTTCCATTTGGATTCAATGGAATCTCTTCTACCTGAATCATTTTTTCAGGAATCATAAACTCAGGTAATTTATCACTTAAATATTTTCTGATTTCATCAAAAGACACCTTGTTATCCGATACATAGTAGGCAGCTAATAATTTCCTATTTCCATACACTTGATCAACAACGATAGCCTGGTTTATTTCTGGATATTCCCTTAATTGAGTTTCGATTTCTCTTAATTCAATCCGATACCCCCGAATTTTCACTTGATGATCCATTCTACCTAAATATTCAAGTTCTCCATTAGGCAACCAACGAACGAGATCACCTGTATGATACATCATTTCCCCTGCCGCAAAAGGACTCGGTACAAACTTTTCATCTGTCAGTTTATTTTTACCAAGATACCCTCGTGCTACCGCTACGCCAGCAATGCAGAGTTCACCGGGAATTCCAAATGGTTTTAATTGGCCATACTTATTCAATATATAGGAATGATAATTCGGGTTAGGTTTGCCAATCGTAACTTCTTTGGAAGTGCTCAAGTCTTTTACTGTTGCGCAAATGGTTGTTTCTGTGGGACCATAAATATTTAAAATTGTTGCTTCACTGATACAACGAATTTTTTCAACCAAATCAATGGAAAATGCTTCTCCTGCTAATAAAATAGATTTTAAATCTTTTAGAAAATTTGCCCCTTCTGGATCACTCAAAATCACTTCCATTCGCGATGGCGTTGATTCCCATAAATCCACCTTATGTTTTTTGACTAAATGAGCCAATTCTTTTGTTGCAAACTGGTCCTCCGTAGCAATTACTACTTTTGAACCTTGCGTTAAAGGAAGACATATTTCTAACAAGGAAATATCAAAAGATACACTAGCAAGAAACAAGAATGATTGATTAGCTTTTACTTTTTCTCTCATTACATTTAAAAAATGAACTAGCGATTTTTGTTCGATCATTACCCCTTTTGGATTTCCTGTCGATCCTGATGTGTAAATAACATAAGCCAAATCATTAGGATTATGTTCTCGTACTAAATTACTTTCTTCACCTTGGAAAAGATATTCTTTATCAAGATACAGTACTTCACCCGCAAATTGCGGCAATACTTCCTCTTTTCGCTTACTAAGTAAATATTTTGCTTGACTATCTTGTAACATATATTCAATTCGTTCAGTTGGGTAGTTAGGGTCGATTGGTAAATACGCTGCTCCTGCTTTTAAAATCCCCATCATACCAATAATCATTTCTAATGACCGATCTACCATAACGCCAATAATACTTTCTTTTGAAACACCTTTACTTTGAAGAATAGAAGCCAATTGATTCGCTTTCTTATTCAATTCTCTATATGTCAAAGATTGATCATTACAAACAACAGCAATTTGATCTGGAGTTTTTAATACTTGCGCTTCAAACAAATCTTGAAATGATTGAAACAAGTCTATGCCCGTTTGAAAAGTATTCAATCCTTCTAGCAACTCTTTTTCTTCTTCTGCAATAATACAAATATCTTTCAATGCCAAATTCGGGTTTTGTGAAACTTGCTTTAAAACATAACAATACGAATTGGCAAACTGTTGCAAAGAAGAGAATGAACGGGACTTGCAAGAAATTTGAAATTCAAATTCATTATGTATTTCATTCCATTTTCTTCGTATCCATAGGACTAAATTATTCTCTGCGTATTCTTCTAGCGAATTTTCATTATGTAATCCTTCCATCCCGATTACAATTTGAAAAGGAGTTAAATTGTGTTTAACTAATAATTCAGAGAGCGGATACTCCTGATTTTCATACCCGAATAAAGTCGTTTGTTCAATCTCATTTACTAATTGTTTAAAGGTGTGATGCGGATGAATTTCACTTCCTAAAGGAATCAACTTATTAAGATTCTCACTTTGTTCAAGATTCTTTTCAATTATAGGAATACTAATAGTAATTCTTTCTTGATCTGTATAATGTGCCAAACAAACCCTTAAAGCGGCTTGAAACCAGCTAAATAATAATAAATCTTGAGACTTACATATTTTTTGTATATTTTTACTAAACTCTACATTCACTATGACTTGAACGAACTCACAAGGTGTTTCTTTATTTAGTTGGTTATCGCTATTAAATACAGAAAAATCGAGAACCTCGGAAGATAATTGCTCCTTCCAAAACGCTTCTACTTCTTGATTTTCATGAATTGAACTTCGATCTTTAATGTGCATTTTTATCTTTATCCCCCTAATATTCATTTCTTCTACTCGTTAATTTTCAAGCCAACTTCAAGCCCATGGAGAAACACTTGATGGTTATCCAAACATAAAAATTGCTGAATCTCTTCAAATTTCATATGACCAACTGAACAAACCCCTAAATTTAATGTCTCAGCAACCATATTTAAGGTAGCAGTGATAATGCCTGACTCGATACAAGCAAATAAATATCCATCTGAACCGTATTTCGGGATGGAAGCGTTCGCATTATAAACCAAATAAACTGAGAATGCAGATTGAGTAAATAAATCCTGATTAATTAACTCATGATCACTTTTGATCACTTGATCAATGTTGTTTACAATCACAAGACTATTTTTTGATGGGTTATAATAATAAAATCCAGCTTTCATACCCTCTATACGTTTTGGTTTTATATAAACAAAGATATCAATGGGATAGAGCCCGCCTGCACTTGCGTAATGATAGTATATTTTTTCTTCCCTAACCTGTCTTAGAGTTGATAAGAATTGGGAAAATTCCGAAAAACTAATGTATTTTTCCATTTCAAATTGACGACAAGACCTACGTTCCTTGATTATAGTGGGTAGCTCATCTGTTGTTTCAAGTTGAATTTCGGTTGACCGTGCAGCAACGTGCGTGCGATTTAATTGTTCACTCATATACTTATCTAACTCTTCTTTAGAAAAGCGAATCTGGTTGCTATATGGATTTGGAAAAATCTTTTCTTGTGAAGAAAATACTTCTCTTGGGTGTAATATGTTACTTACTAACACACGATTTTTTATCATGAGCTCTATGTTTTTTTGTGTCTCTTCTACATTTCCTAACGAAAAGCGCTCTACTAGTTCACTAATTTTCACACCTTTTTGAGCCATAAAATAAAAATCAGGAAACCACTCAGACAGAATACCTGTAAATCTCATTTCCCCTATCAAAACTTCATTATGCAACTTCTCCCAATGCTTAATCGGAGACCAGTAATAAATTTTCTCGCTCATATAACCCTCCATAAACGTTTAACTTATTTTTGAAATGCAATTTTCTAATTTACAAAATTTTTTTAGATTCTGCTCCTTGTCTCATAGTGATTATAAATACATGCACTTTAACGAAACTTGAAAATAATGAAATAACTTTTTCTTCATTAAAATTTTTTATTTCATCATAAAAAATGATTTCTTTTTGGATATTTCACATCCTTTCCCATAGTAATCCTATAAGGTATAAACCATTTATAACATTGAGAATATTCATGTATTTCCAATGTGAAATTATTGTAATGGATTGGAGAGCGGTTGAATATAGTTATTAAATCAAATAATGTTGAGAAAGTTTTATTTATTATATCGATAAAATTTTATGATGTAATTTATTACAAATAGATTAAGAAAAGAGTTTTAAATTTTTCTTAATCAGTTAGTGTGAAAATATCACATACTATTACATACAATCGAGTTACTTACATTTCATATTCAAAATAGAGAAAAGACACCTTGAATGGTGTCTTTTCTCTATTTTAATTCCATATACTTTTTACGCCTTTGTTATTTTTAAACGATTTGTAGGAGTTAATACAACTCGAACATCTAGTTCGTTATATGTTCGAATATATAATAAACATTATATGAATTACGAATGTATTTCAGGTAATTTTATAAATAAACTCAAAGATATCTTCTCCTCCTACTGTCATAAAAGAAATAATCTATTGCTTATTTCTTTTATTAAATTGTAATATAATTACAGTATGTGAAATTATATTACATTAACTTTAAAAGCGAAGTGAGAATAATCTTCACTTCGCTTTTTTCATTTGCAATCCTTATTAACTTTGCTCAATTCAGTATTTATTTCCACACTCTTCGCTTTTATTTAATTGGTTTTTCTGATTTTAAAACAATGGAACTTAATGCAGGAACTTTAATTTTATTGTCATGGACAACATAAAGTGGTTTACTTCCCGCCTGCTTGCCATCTACTAGTACTTTCCAAGGCCCTTTCGATGGAAGTGTTATTTCAACAGCTTCTCTATTTGCATTGTGAGCCACTGTAAAGTATTCATGTTTATTCCCCTCTATTATATAAGCTACAGTATTTTTGGGAGCATCAATAAATGATACGTGTGTTTTATTTGCTCTGCAGATGTCATTCGAAAAGCTGAGTACTTTTTGCGTAATTCTATTAAACCCTTCATATAATCTACTTCATTATTAAACGTTGCACGGCGCAGCCAATCCATCTGGTTAATTGAGTCTGGAGATTTGTAACTATTATGATCACCGTATTTCGTCCGCATAAACTCTTGCCCTGCATGTAAAAATGGAATTCCTTGTGATGTTAATAAAATCGAAGAAGACAATTTGTGCATTTGTGTTCGCACTTCATCGCTGTCACCTGGATTAGTTAACTCAAGTTTATCCCATAATGTATGATTGTCATGTGCTTCCACATAAGTTAGCACCTGTTCCGGATCTTGATAGGTAGACGAATTTGTATCGTAGTCAATACCTGCCGTAATACCTTTTTTAATACGATCTTCCATATTTTCCTTTCCATTTATAAAACCATTTTCTTTTTCCTCAAATACACTACCTTTTAACCCATCACGTATATTATCGTTAAAATGAGCAATCCCTTTCATTTTCTCTGCATTTTTTTGATTTGCTTTCAGCTCAGCTGCAAGAGGTGTATTTAAATCCCATCCTTCTCCGTGTAGTATAATAGAAGGGTCAATTTGATTAACAGCTTTACGTATTTCATTCATCGTTTCATAATCATGAATACCCATTAAATCAAAACGGAATCCATCTAAATTGTATTCTTTTGCCCAATATGTGACGGAATCTATCATAAATTTCCTCATCATTTTTCTTTCTGAAGCAGTATCATTTCCTACTCCAGTTCCATTTGCAAATGTTCCATCTTCATTGTAACGATAATAATAACCTGGAACTAACTTATGGAAATTAGATTCAGCAGCGTTATACATATGGTTATATACTACATCCATCACCACTCGAAGATTATTATCATGTAGTGTTTGAACCATTTGCTTTAATTCAGTTATTCGCACAGTTGGCTCATAAGGATTTGTAGAATAGGAGCCTTCTGGAACGTTAAAATTTTTAGGATCATATCCCCAGTTATATTGCGGTTCATTTAAAGTCTCTTCATTTACAGAAGCATAATCAAATATCGGTAAAAACTGAACGTGAGTAACACCGAGATCCTTTATATGATCAAGTCCTGTTTTTACACCTTCTGGCCCTTTTGTTCCTTTTTCTGTTACACCTAAATACTTCCCTTTCTGTTTAATACCACTTTCAGGTTGAATGGAAAGATCGCGTACATGTAACTCATAAATAATAGCATCTTCCGGATTTTTAAATTTTGGCTTTTTGTTTGCTTTCCATTTTTTCGGATTTGTTTCTTCTAAATTAACGACTGCACCTTTATCCCCATTTACAGAAGCAGCACGCACATATGGATCAACCGCTTCAGTCCACTTATCACCAATTTTGACCTTATACGTATAAAAGAGCCCTGTTTGGTTCCCCTTTAGTTCTGATGTCCAAGTTCCCTTTTCACCTTGTTGCATGTTTATTTCAGCACCTATTTTATCGCTCCATTTTTTATATGTAACTAACTTCGCTTCGCTTGCAGTAGGAGCCCATAAACGGAACTTTGTATGTTGCGGAGTATATGTATTTCCTAAATCGTTACCACCATAATAAAATAAATTATCAAATTCTTCGCTACGAATGACTTTACCAATTTCAGTATTCGTATCAGCTAAGTTTTCTATTTTAACTTTGTATGTTTGTTTTAAATCAATTTTCTGTTCCGTAATTATTTTGACCTTATTAGTAATATCGCCACTGTTTATATCATAAGGAGTAATATTCTTAATTTTAATGCCTTCAATTTCAATTTTCTTTTCCTTAATATTAAACGGGACATTAGTCGTTACAGTAATTTCATGGAAACTATCAATAGTTGCTTTTTGAATTGAGAGATCCGATGAAGGCTTAGAGTTATATACTTTTTCATCACCCGAAAGGATCCATACTTCAGCACGACCGTCCTTTATATTTTCAATCCAACGATCCCCACCATCTTTTTCCCATTCATTTGTTCGAACTATAAATCCTACACGATTATAGTCACCGTCTATTTTTATCTTAGCGTATTTTCCAAATTCATCTTCACCAGTAAATTGATAAGATGTACCATTTGCATTTTCTCCCCATAACCAAAGATTCCAGTCTTTTGTATTTCCAAGCTTTTCTTTGTAATGAATGATAATTTCAGTTGTTTTCGAATTTGAAACTGCCTTCACACTCTGAAAGGAGAAAACAGATGATAACATAACGATTAAAGTAAGTAATAAAACTGTTTTGTTGATTAATCTTTTTGTAATTTGCATCACATACACCCTTTCTTCAAATATTACTAACGATTTATTATGCTTACACTGAATAACACTGCTTAAATTAATCTAGAAATCTCTTTTACTTCACCTCCATATCGGCTATTTTCACGTATGTATTTCAATGACCTTTTAATACGAAAACGTTTGCATTAGTACTTAAAAAAATAGATTTGTTTATGCCTTCATATATTTGTAAATACTAAAAGATCAGGGAAAACATTTTAAAGCAATCGTTTGTTATCGCTTTCATTTTATAGACTTTCTATCAAGAGGTCAATATATTATTAATTTTCTGTTTTTATATATTTTAAACCTTATTTATTTGTCACAACTTCTTACAGATAAAGTGCCTCATTATTGCTTAGTCAGTTTATTTTCAACGATACATTGCCACGTAAAAAACAGCTAATATCCTTAAAATAACATTAGCTGTTTTTCATAATGTATTAATATATGAATGATAACTATATTTCTAAATTACTTAATTTTTGCTGCATCAAATGCTTTTTGAACTGCTTGAACTTCAGCTGTATTCGCACCATATTTATTAGTTGCCACTCGAATACATGCTGATCTCAATTCTTTGAAATTAGAAGTCATGTTTAACTCATCTGTATTTGCATAATAGAAAATATCAAACATTTTATCTTCACCAATTCCTTTAACAGTTACTCCGTTATGAGTTCCGCCTTTTGCAATCAGATACGCAACTTTATTAATAATACTTGAATTAAAATGAACACCGCCTTGATCCCATCCATTAAAATCGTTAAATTCACTGTAATCATCTGGATAAGGCACTCCAAGTGAAGATGGAACAGAAGCTGGGTTTTCCATATCACGGAAAACAGATCCCGTTTGTTCTCCCATTGTCCAGTTAAAGTTTCCATTATTTACGTATTTCTCAATAGATGTTCCCATAATATCAGATAGCGCCTCATTAATCGCACCGGATTCCCCGTAATATTCAAGATTAGATTCGCTAGAAGTAACAGCATGTGTAAATTCATGTCCAGCTACGTCATATGCTTTAACAATAGGATCGCCATATACAAGCATACTTCCATTATTAGCACTTAATGCATTCTGCCAATTTTTCGGATCATTCGTCTCTTCAGAATCCCAAGCGTGTACAACTGAAACTACCTTTTGTCCCTTATTATCAAAGCTATTACGCTTGTATTTATCTTTATAAAAATCAAATACTTTTGTTGCTAAGTAATGAGCACTTACTGCTTTTGGATCGTTAAATGTTGCCGAAGTACTTGTCGCTAATGTACCAGGATAATAGCTTTCTTCTTTAGTAATATCTCTGTAATTCACATCATATGTTTCAATGCCTTGCCCTCTTGTATAATCAGCAAGAGCATATTTGCCATTACTTTGTTTAGAGATACCAAATGAACGATTAATACCTAAATCATCTTTTCCTGTTCCGGTTAATGATGTAAGACTGCTTTGTTTACTTTTCTTTAAAGCTCCAACTAGTTTGTCACTGGCCTTTAAGTTAGATTCTTGTACCATATTTTTTAACATATCACCATTTTGTGCATTTACTAAATAAGTACCAGAAACATAGTTTGGTGTTGCAGCTTCGAAGGTAACTTGGTATGCATTGCTAGCTTGTCCATTATTTTCATCAACAAAAATAACCTCTTTAACTTCTGGCTCAGAAATAAACTTGATATCGTTCCCGTATTTCGTATAAATATATTGTTTTGCTTCATCTTTTGATAGATTAATAGGTTTTTTCAATTCTTCTTGTTTTAAATTTTGCGCGCTATCACCTGAAACACTTTTAATAACACCCTTATTATCTACGTGTGCAGTTAATTGATGTCCATATACTTCTTTTCCTTCGTATGTTTGCTGCATACGCACAAGTGTAGTTCCATCATACGAACCACGTTTTTGAAGGACTTTATAATCTACTCCTGCTTCTCCATTGACTTGTTTTTGGGACAGAGCTTGTTCTGTTTTCTCCTTAAGTGCATCCTTTACTACATTTTCTGGTGCCTTTTGTGACGGCTGTGTAAGTTCACCCGAACGGAACGATTCCTCCTGAATTTGAACTTGTAGTTGATCTGTTTCCTCTGCATGACCTACCCCATATGGTGCCACAGCTGTTAAAGCTAATCCTGTTGTTAATGCTACCTTAGTTAATGTCTTTTTGTTTTTCATTATTTCACCTCGTATAATTTTTGAAATAGAAAGCTTGTACAAAGTATACTGTCTATTAATGTCTAAAAAAAGAGAAAATACACAATTTATGTAACATTATGCAAAATTACATAAATTGTGGTCAATATTATAAATAATGAACGGAACACATATGTACATTAATTTGAATAAAAGAGAGTCCTTATAGGTGCTCACCCAATTGGTTAGTTATTAATTATCTATATTCATTGTAATAAAAGTATACTTACCTCTAAATAACAACATAAAAACCCACTCTTTACTATTGTAAGAGTGGGTTTAATGTTATTAAAATAACAATTACTATAAGAAATTTTATAATTTATATTCTTTTAGTAATCCTACTAAGTTTTTTGTAAAATTCACCTTTTGTCTTTACATGATTAAACTGATTTGGATTAATATTTGCTTTTTGTGAGAGTAATATAATCTCTTCTTTTGAAATTGAGTCTTTCGTATTTATAGATGCTATATTTGTGTATTTTCCGTCTTCTGTTTTTGGAATTTCTAAAATCCCTTTATTCACAAGATCAACTACCGCCTTATGCTCTGAAGAATGTAAATCTACACCAGTAATTTTCCAATTATGCATAACTTTTGGTGTGTATACACCGTTCTTTACCTCTTTTAAATATGTAATAGCAAGGTTACGAATGGTTCCGCCTGTTTCTCCAAATGCATTCTCTTGTTTAGATGACCAAATTTGTTCAAACTTACGCCCCTCTAAAGCTCCACCTTTTGCCTGAAGAGCCTCCATTCTATATGCATTCATTCCCAACGTCATAACATCGCTCATTTTGATTGGTTTGTTTGTACGAATAGAGCGTAAATTTGTAATTCTGCTTCCATGTGGTTTTGTTAAGTCAATTTCGTATTTTACGCCTCCAAAGAAATCGTTCGTACTGTATTTAGATGCACGGCGGGTTTTATCAAAGCTAACGGTTACATCTCCGGCACGAGATGAGTTAAAATATCCTGCTGCCCATTCCATATAGTCTTTTAAATCTTTTCCAGAAATCTTATATACTGTAATTTCTCCCAAGGCATATTGGTAATTGTACGCAATATCTTTTTTCTTAATAGGGCCTGTATCTAAACGGGCATAATCATTATCAATTTGATGGGCTACTACATCTGCTTTACTGTAGTAGAGCATAACTTCATGAAAGAAATCTGATAAAGGTGTTTCTTGAATCTGAACACTTGGAATACCCTTTATTTCATTTTCAGGAACAAGATTTCTACCCTTTAATTGAGCGACTACAACATTTGCATCTCCTCTCGCATATTCGTGAAAAGGTGTTAATGTTTCTTCAAGTGTAGGATCGGATAATATCGTTGTCCCATCAGCATTTTTTACAGGTATAGCGGTAGCAGTTTTATTTTTTAAAGCCAACTTCCCATCTTGCTTTGTAAAAGTAAGGTCAATACGTGAAATATGTGTTCCATATTTATCTGGTTCTGTAATAATTACGCCATTTACAACTTCTTTTTTTACAAGTTTATGCATATGAGCCGCAAAAATAGCACTTAGTTCCGGACAAGCATTTGCAATATCTTGAACACCAGTACCAGGGATACCATTCTCATTTTCTAGTCCCATATGCATAACTCCTACCATTACATCTACTTTACCTTCTAATTCCTTAATTGCCTTTTTCGTCTCTTCTACCGGATTTTTCACCACTAAACCATTTAAGTGATCTGTCCCTTTTTCAAAATCACTAATCATTGGTGTATTCATACCAATAATCCCAACTTTAATTCCACCTTTTTCTACAATTGTATATGCAGGAAGAAAGCGCTCTCCATTTTCCTTATAAATATTTCCTGCTAACGTTTTTCCCTTATATTGCTCACTAACTTTTTTCAATGTATCTAATCCAAAGTTGAATTCATGATTTCCAAATGCCCAGGCATCATATCCCATTGTATTCATCGCTACCATCATTGGCGATTGTGGCTTATCGTTGAATAATTCTACTGAGTTTCCTTGAATTGTATCCCCGGCATCTACTAATATGGTATTTGGATTTTCTTGACGGATCTTCTTTATAACCGTATAAAGCTGCGTCAAACTTCCACTCATATTTGCTCCATCAAGCGCATAATCCCAAGGCATAAATCTACCATGAATATCTGCAGTACCTAACAATGTAATATTAACTTCAGATTCCTCAGCCTTAGAGATAGATGGTTTGACTATTACTGCCGTTCCAAGCAGTAATAAAATTACAAAGTAACATACATAGTTCTTCCATTTCATTTTTTGCATAATAATAATATTTCTCCCCTTTTTGTACTTTCATAAAGTTGCTTGAACTTTAAAAATGTAACTTATTATTCAGGAAACTTCAACTACAAAAGATAATTTTGAAGGTGGTTCTGTTGCAAAAATAAAGAGAATAAATTGCATACATCCCCTAACAGAATTGTATTTTATCGTTTTCTGACAGAATACTCCTTCCTTAAGCGTGTGAAGTGTACTTTCAAAAAAATAACCCCGCTCTTCATTTAAGACGGGGTTACACTTATACAGAAAATCGGATAGTTTCATATTTTCTTAAGCTTATTGGTCACTTTCAACTAATTTCATTCTATTTTTGTTTTCTTCTGAATCAATATGAATCAACCGTTTCCCCTGTTTATAATACGTATCAATAAATAGGGAATAATTTTTACTTTTCAATTTCACAAAGCAATTTTATCTCTTTTATTTGTGAAATATGACGCTGTTCATGTAAATAGATCAATTCTATCCACTGATCAAGGGATAATTCTCCAAGAGCTGGATGCATCACTGATTTTTTCGCTAATATAGACTCATCTTCTATTGTACTCAGGAAACGCATCAATTCTTTTCTTGATTCGTTTAGCATATTGAGCATTTGCTCCACTTCAAATGGTTCTATACTTGGTTCAATCATTTCTGGAGCTATAAACTTTTTCGTTCTATCTAATAAAATAGTGTGAATTTCTTTACGCTCATTTTGGGTACTATCTAACTTTTTTAACCCTGAGGAAATAACTGTTATCACTCTCTCATCTAATAAAACTAAATGATGACAAACTTGTGCAATACTCCATTTATCCTTATCTGGTTTCCTATTAAATTGAGCATCACTCAACAAAGTAATTTCCTCAAATAATTGATCTCTCGTTTCATAAAACTTGTCATTTACAAATATATCCATGTGGATTCTCCTTTCATTGCAACCTACATACTTAAATTTCTACGCTAGAGATATTATCTTCAAAAAAAGTTTTTCTTTCACTACTATTCCAATTTTATTTTAAAGCCACAAATGAACTTATTTGTTTTTTTATATCTTTTTAATTGGCACAAATAAATCAACCTTTAACTTTCCGTCTAGATCTTCAGCAACATTATTTAAGCAAAACTCTAAATTATCTCTATCATAATCTGCATCATACTCACTATTTGGTAGCCACTCTACATACATGTATTGATACGCTTCACTTAATTTATGAGGTTCATCATAGAACTGGTATAGACCATATGTACCTCCATCTAATTTTTTAAATTGCACATCATGATACTTTTCTTTATCGAAGTTTTCAGGAATCGTAACACATGCATCATGCCGGCACTTATGACTTGCAACAAGTTCAGGATTATCCAATGATATTCCGATAAATGATTGCTCTGGTGGATACAGTTTATTTTCAATTGACCAATTCAGTAACTTTCCCCAGTGATCTTGCGGTTCAAAGTAGCTACCAGTTCGTCTTATATACGCTACTTCTAATGGTGGTAATTTTTTTATAACAACTTTCATTTATATCTTCTCCCCTATAAATATGTACACTGTTTAATTAGCTTTCTTTAACATTTATTCCTTCTTAAATAAAAAGAATTCTCTAATCATATAAAGTGAAACTTTAATCAGCGGGAGATGAATTTGAATTGAAATATAATTGATTACTATTACTACTAAAGTAGTATGTACTTTCATACTTTTATTTGATTTTACATTCTTTTTAAATCGATATATTAATTGTAAGAAAATAAAAAGGTGGAGGATTTTAATTGATTAAAGGAATATACGAAGCGCATTTACCAGTGAGTAATTTACAACAATCTATCGAATTTTATGAAAAACTAGGGTTGAAGTTAGCCTGGAGCGATGAATCAACAGCATTCTTTTGGATTGAGGAAGGGAAAAGTTGGCTAGGATTATGGGCGGGCTCTGAATACGAAACAAAATATCATCCTTCTTTACGTCATATTGCATTTAGAGTTTCCTATGAGGATTTAAAAGAATCATTACATTGGTTACACTCACTTCAAATTAAAGCTGTTCCGTTTGGGAGTAATGAATCTATTGAACCCTTTGTCCGTCCACATCAAGGTAATGCATCTGTTTATTTTATTGATCCAGATGGTAATAGCTTAGAACTTATTTGTCATATTGTTGTACCTAACGCACTAAAACATATAACTGATAAATTATCCTTTAAAGATTGGGAGACGCTATTAGCTGACACATTTGAATGAATATTAGTTATAAATCATAATGGCTCGCTTTTATTTTTATAACATGTATAACAATCTTGAATAATAATGTCCTATCAATTTATCATTAAATAAATGTAAAAAATGACCCTATTTATTCATTTTTAATGCGTATGTATGTACATTTGTTAATTTATTCGATATATTATGGGTATTGAATGATTACGTAAAGTGTATAGGTCGCTTATATAACACCTTATATTTTTATATCCGTGAAAACTACAAAGTGTATGAAAATCCATTTGTCAAATGAATTTAGTGCGGAAGGAGGTTTGTGGTTACTTCATAGGGTATAATAATCAGTTTTTTACTGATAAAAATATAGGAGGCGACATAATGTTTCGTACGATTTCAAATTTCATGAGAGTAGCTGAGATAAGAAGGAAAATCCTTTTTACACTAGCGATGTTAATCGTTTTTCGAATTGGCACGTTTATTCCAGTTCCTCATACTAACGCAGAGGTATTAAAAGTACAAGATCAAGCTAACGTTCTAGGTATGTTAAACGTATTTGGCGGAGGAGCATTGCAACACTTCTCAATCTTTGCTGTAGGTATTACACCATATATTACAGCTTCCATCATAGTACAGTTACTACAAATGGATGTTATACCTAAATTTTCGGAATGGGCAAAGCAAGGAGAAATGGGCCGTAAGAAATCAGCTCAATTCACTCGATACTTTACAATCATTCTCGCATTCATACAGGCCATCGGAATGTCTTATGGCTTTAATAATATAGCAGGTGGACAATTAATAACAGATCAAAGCTGGACTACATACTTATTTATTGCGACAGTTTTAACTGCAGGTACTGCATTTTTACTTTGGTTAGGCGAACAAATTACCGCTAACGGAGTTGGTAATGGTATTTCGATGATTATCTTCGCAGGTCTCGTTGCCGCGATTCCAAATGTTGCAAATCAAATTTATTTACAACAATTCCAAAATGCTGGCGATCAGCTATTTATGCACATAATAAAAATTGTTTTAATTGGACTCGTAATTTTAGCGATAGTTGTTGGTGTTATTTACATTCAACAAGCTGTACGTAAAATACCGATCCAATATGCAAAAGCTGTTTCAGGAAACAATCAATATCAAGGAGCAAAAAACACTCATTTACCGCTTAAAGTAAATAGTGCTGGTGTTATACCAGTTATCTTTGCTTCTGCATTTTTAATGACGCCGCGTACAATTGCGCAGCTCTTCCCTGATTCAAGCGTATCAAAATGGTTAGTTGCAAATCTTGATTTCGCACATCCAATTGGAATGACACTTTATGTCGGTCTTATCGTTGCTTTCACATACTTCTACGCATTTATTCAAGTAAATCCTGAACAAATGGCTGAGAATTTGAAAAAGCAAAATGGATATGTTCCTGGTATTCGTCCTGGTAAAGCAACTGAACAATATGTAACTAAAATTTTATACCGTTTAACATTTATCGGTGCAATTTTCTTAGGTGCTATTTCTATATTACCGCTCGTATTCACGAAAATTGCTACGTTACCACCTTCTGCTCAAATTGGTGGTACAAGCTTACTTATCATTGTCGGTGTAGCACTAGAAACTATGAAGACGTTAGAAAGCCAGCTTGTAAAACGTCATTATAAAGGCTTTATTAAAAAAGTGAATTAATTATCAAAAACACAGTTGGTTATTTTTCCAACTGTGTTTTTGATTTTATCAGTCCTGTAATATACAGGGCTGTTGCTTTATTAAACTACATCTCCTTCTCTAATAACCGCCCTTTTTTGAAATAAGTCCGTAGCGTTGAACGATTGGCCAAAAATACACCAATCAATATAAGACAAGCCCCCATTCCCATTGTAGGATTTAAAGGCTCTCCTAAAATGATATATCCCACAATTATTGCAATTAATGGTGATACATATAACCACGTCGATGGAAATACTGGATTTGTTTTTGATAAGAGCCAGTAATATAATCCGTGTCCACCAATCGATCCGATAAATATGAGATATAAAATAGGCCATTGCACACTCCATGAAGTTAATACGGTTACATTTGGTTGTTCTACAATAATAGATGCGATGAGTAGTAAAATCCCTCCATAAAACATTTGAATACCGTTAATAAGAAATGGTGATACATTTGATAAATCTGACAGTATTTCTTTTGAACGAATAGAGCCTATTGCGTAAAATAGCTCCCCTATAACTAAAACAATACAAGCAATACTCCATATGAAACTTACTTGTTGATGCATTCCTGGTAAAGAAACAAATATAACACCTATTAGTGCAATAACTAAAGCAACGAGTTGTTCCTTTTGTAATTTCTCCCTATTCCTCTTTGCTTGTATTAATAAAATCATCATTGGTCCCGTAGCAGAAAGAACAGCAGCTAATCCCGAAGAAATATATTGTTCTGACCAATATAAACTTGCGAATGTCATAAATGTTAAACAAAATCCAGCATACATAATACGTTTTGAAAATATATGTGGCATAATTTCTTTTCGCTTTAATTTAAAAATAATCATAAGGATTATACCCGCTAAAAAGAAACGAATTCCTGCTGAAAACAACGGTGGCGCTCCTGCTTCAATTCCAATTTTAATCGTTAAAAATGTTGTCCCGAAAATAATACATACTAAAATGTAATTAAAAATGACCATTTTACTTCCTCCTTTTTACTCTTAAAATGAGTATAGAGGCTATGGTGTATAACAGTGTATCGGTACATATAACAGTTACTTCAAGTTGTAGTTGATTCCCTATATATTTTTCGCTTTAATTAAATTAAAAAGAAAAATAGGTGAACCTATGAAGATTGTATTGCGTAAAGAATCAAACATACCGTATTACAAGCAAATATATATGCAAATTGTTGAAAGAGTACAAAGTGGTATGCTTTCACATGGTGAATCCCTTCCTTCTTTACGTTGTATGGCCACAGATTTACAAATCAATGTATTAACTGTTCGTAAAGCTTATAAACAGTTAGAAACGAAAGGGTATATACGCATCGAACAAGGAAAAGGTGCTTACATATATAAACGTGTAAAGAAAGATTTCAAACCGATACCGTATAAATGGCAACAATCAAGATCTATTAATGTTATGCGTTCTCAATATGCAATGAATAAACACCGTAAATATTATGATTTTTCACAAGCAATTCTGTATCCCCGTCTGTTACCAAATCCATTTTTGGCAGACGAAATGCATAAATTGCTGGATAAAAATCCGATGTTGTTAGCAACTTATGGGCCAGTTCAAGGCGATTATGAATTGCGAGTTGAAATAGCAAATTACTTAAATGAACACCAGAAATTAGTGACGGACCCATCTCAATTATTAATTACAAGCGGAGCACAACAAGGAATTGATTTAATTGCTCAAACATTATTAAAACCTGGAGATACTGTATTAGTAGAAAGTCCGTGTTACAGTGCCGCGCTTGATGTTTTCATCAATAAAGGTGTTCAAATCATTCCTGTTTCTCTTGATAATCATGGAGTTCGCTCCGACTTAATTGATGATATTTGTCAAAGTAAAAATCCCGTTTTATTGTATACGAATCCGACCTTCCAAAACCCGACAGGTACAGTAATGAGTAAAGAACGAAGAATGGAACTTATAGAACTAGCGGGGCTATATCAATTTTTTATCATTGAAGATGATTCTTTCGGAGAAATATATTTTGAAGATGCTATAATCCCGCCCCCAATCAAAAGTTTTGATAAGGATGGCCACGTAATATATATAAAAGGATTTAGTAAAACGTTAGCACCAGGACTGCGTATCGCGGCGCTTATTGCCGATGGTCCTATTTTTGAATGGCTATATGCAGTAAAAGGTTCAATGGATATCGGTAGTCCTTTATTAACACAAAAGGCACTTCTACCGTTTTTACGTGCAGAACGTATGAAAAACCATTTAGAAAAATTACGTACAGCTTTACAAATGAGACGTGATTTAACAATTGATATATTATCGCCATTAAAAGAACTACACTTTGAAATACCAAATGGAGGTTTTAATTTATGGGTGACACTACCTGATTCGATAGATCCCTTTACCTTATTACAAAAAGCAAATGAAGTAGATGTCTCTTTTTTACCAGGAACAGCTTGTCTATTAAACTACGAAACAAATGATAACCAATTAAGAATTAGCTATTCAATGTTAAACGAGAAAGATATGGAAATTGGATTAGAGAAATTACATGATACAATACGAAAAAGTATTTGTTAGAAGCAATATCACATTAGCCAACAATAAATAATACCCGCAAATGAAAATGTATAGTATGGGATATTATCTATTGTTGAGCTTTTTCGTTATTCTTAACAATCGGTTTTAAAACTTGTCTTTCTTTTAATTCTTCAACACTGCCATATCAATCAATAACGATTGCTTTCATTTCCTCTCCTCCTTGCTGTTTATTTTAATAACATACAATTATTTCTCAAAATTTTTTGTTTTGAATTACCATATACTTATTTTTGGGGGTAATTATGCAAAAAGCATTATAAAGTGAAACTTTAATCATTCCTCACCAATCGGGCTCTTACTGCCCGGCAAATAGCGGGATGAATTTCAAAAAGAATCTTACACACATCTTAGAATTATTCAAAACTGTATTATTAATTAAATTCAAAAGAAATGGGGCTAACGTTATGAGTGAAAAGATATTTAAAATAAACGGTATTGATATATGTACAGAAAGCTTCGGTAACTCTAATGATCCCGCTATTTTATTAATTATGGGAGCTACTTGTTCAATGATATATTGGGATGAAGAATTTTGTGAACAGTTGGCGAACACAGGAAAATTTGTTATTCGCTTTGATAATCGCGATGTTGGACGCTCTGTTACATATGAACCTGGCACTTCAAATTATTCAGTAACAGATATGGCTGAAGATGCAATCGGAGTATTAGACGCTTATCATATTGATAAAGCCCATCTTTTTGGTATGTCATTAGGTGGTATGATTGCTCAAATTGCCGCTGTAAAACATCCCGAAAGAATTTTGACGCTAACTTTACTAGCGACTAGTGTAATAGGATCTGATAATAATACTCGCGATTTACCCCCAATGGATGAAAGGATTTTAACACATCATGTAAAGAGCGCAAGTATAGATTGGACAAATAAAAATGATGTGGCAGAATATTTAGTTTCAGGATCTCGTCTATTATGTGGATCAGAACGAATATTTGATGAAAATAGAGTTTATACACAAGTAAAACAAGAAATAGAACGCGCAAACAATTTATTAAGTATATTTAATCACGCTTTACTTCAAGGTGATGATGCATATGAAGGTGTACTTCACTCCATACAAGCACCAACATTGGTTATTCACGGAACAGACGATACAGCACTCCCATTTGAACATGGCCTCGCACTAATTGATGAAATTCCAAACTCAGTACTATTAACTCTTAAAGGGGCAGGCCATGAAAACCATCCAGATGACTGGGAAAGCATAATTAACGCTGTTTCTAAATATACATCTAAAATTTAGATAAATAACTAATGGAAGGGGGCACAAATTGTGCCCCCTTCTAGTTACAAACAAAAACCCATCACTGTATTCGTATGTATAGTGATGGGGACTTTTTATATTTTTCTATGTTTAAAAAAATGGACAATCTAATTGATCAACAGATTCCCATAATTTTTTTTTTGCATTTTCGGTGGATGTATTTGTGTCTAGTGTCATGTTTTTAAAAGGGTTTACTTCGACTTTTAATAAGGATGAAGGCTCCACATATAATGAGAAAACATGGCTGCTTGGTAAAGCTTTTGAAACGTCAATATCTCCAACTTGTTTAAATAGTTGCTGCGCAGCAAAAAAGAAGAAATTAGTTGGATTTGATTGTTTATTCAGCCACGCAAGCATTTCAGGTGATACCGATTTATGAATATTGATTTTTACTCGATCACCACGTTTATATCGCCTAGATCGCATACTTCCACCAACTAACTTATCGTTAAGTTTGTAAATCCTAACTCTTTTTGCTTATGCTCTCTATATTTTGGCGAACAAGTATAAACTAATAATCCTCGTGCATTTGTAAATAACGGATTATCTACAAAGATTACATTTTTGAGTCGTCCTTTTTGCTTTAAAATCATTTTTAAACTATTTTTAATAATTACTGCACCCCCGCCATAAATAAACACGTATGGATCGTCTTTCATATCATCAATTTTATTTATAATATCTGTTGCAACACGTGCTGCTAAACCTAATAGCGCTGGCTGTGATTCCTCAACTAATAAGGTATTTCTCGGATGCTTATCATTTAAATAAATTTGATTGAATTCTGTAATACTATCAATCGTTTTAGTTGGATACTTCCGGTTCCATCTCGTAATAATTTGTAGTAACGTCTCTTTTACACCATAAGATAAACCTTTACTTAGTTGCGGACGGAAATTCACCCCTAATGAAACGACTTCTTCTGTCGTCCCTGCACCAATATCAAAAGAGAGTAGAGTTTTATCTACAAAATCAATTTCAGAAACTTGATTTTGCTCACATTCTATTTTATGTTTCACAACATTTCCTTCTTCATCGTATACAATGCCCCACGTACCAGAAGCGCCCTCAGGCAGGCATTTACAATACTCAATTGAAACATTAATTGTCACATCGCGTCCGTTCGGATAATGGAAAATAACCTTATGATTTCCCATATAACGTTTTGCATTTTCAGCAGCTATTTCTTGTGTAATAAGCTGCATAGGAAGAGCGACAGATAAATCATAACGAATATTAATATGGCTAGAAGTTGGACTTTGACGCATAGCGCTTACCGCCAAACCTGATAGTATTGTAATAACCATTAACTCATCCGTTGACTTATTCGATTTCTTCTCTACCTCAGTACCTTTTAATTGATCTTGAATAACTTTTTCTCCAACGATATATCGTACATTATTTAGCATTAACGATGGCGAACTTATAGTCACATCAATGTGGTTTTCTAATTCAGATAATGAAACATCTACCTCATCTAAGAGTCCTGTAGGCTCACCTATATATAAAGAATAAATACTCGGAATAAAAATAGGGTCTTGCCCTTTCACCATTAACTTCAAACCGTTGTTTCCTGCATCTGCACCAGCTTTTAAAAGTATAGACATAACTACCCCCTAAATTAATCTGACATCCCTTCCAAATATATGCGAGCCCATTCTTTTACATTCAAATGTATTGTAATTTTTTATTTATCATAAAAACAAAATATTGCATACTTACATATTGTGTGTAAAAAATATTTGACATGACACTTTTCCAATTTTATACTTATATTTGTAAAGAGTTTTTTACAATCGAGGGGGCAATTATTTATTGAATACTAAAAAAACTATTTTTATAATCATTGTTTTAGCATTAATTGCAATACTAGTACATGGCACATATAAATACATAACTGAAGGTTCTATTTTAGGTGGTACGATTTTTGCTATTTCGTTAATACTTAGTAATTTAATTAATCACATTACTTGGGGAGATCCCCACGGTGTGTCAGAAGAAAGTCAAGATGAGATGGGACAACAAATTACATATAAAAGCTTTAAAATTGCGTATTTTGTGCTTGTAGTTGTAATGTTCCTTTTATTAATCTTCTCCGAAGGATTTTCTATGGGGGCTAATTTAGATGGAGTAAAAAACCTCCCCCTGTTCATCGCAATTTGCTCTTCATTCTTTATTTATCCTATTGTCGAACTCATAGTTGCAAAACAATATAAGTAAAAAGATGAGGTTTTCTACATGTAGAAAACCTCATCTTTTTATATTTACATACTCTCTACAATTGCTTTTAATTTATTCACAGTCCGCCAATTCCTAACTGTAGCTGGTGTATGTAACTTCTGAAACTGGTTCATTAATTTAGAATTTCGAATGCTATTTTTGAAAAATAAATAAACGACCTTCTCATCTATATAGCAATCTTCAAGTTCACTTTTAAATGTAAGCAATTGACTACTCTCTTCTTCAGAAAGTACATTAGCTAAAAAAGCAATATGAACACTTTCTCCTTCTAACAATGAATGAACTTCATATGGACATTGTTTAATAATATTTATAAATTCATCATGTGTTCTTAGCATGACTGGAACATCGAAATCAAATTCTTTTTTTATTTCAGATTGTATTTGGTCCTTTAGAAAGTTTATACCTTCCTCAGATTCGAACACAATATTACCACTTTGTATATATGTTTTCACTTGTTTTAACCCTATTGATTCAAACACTCGTTTTAAATCAGCCATTTTGATTACTTTATGGCCACCGACATTGATTCCTCTTAGTAATGCAATATAAAATGTCATATTATCCCCCCCACAGTAAAATGAACTTATCAATTGAATCGGTTTTCCCACTCATATTTCTCGGATATTTGTTTTAATTCTTCTAACATATCATGAATAGATAATACCTCAAATAAAATAATAGATTCACTTGAAAAATGGTGATGATAATGATTTGGTTTATAATCTTTTAAATCATTTTTATAACTCCAAAATTGCTTGTCTAATTCAGCAATAAGTTTGAAATGTTCCTCATCAATTTCATTACAACGGTTTCTCAATATAGCAATTATAGAATGAATTGTTCGTTGTAATATTTCTCTTTCACTTTGTGACCAGTCACAAGTCTCAATTGATACCCGAGCTAAATTATCTATATGGTAAATGATTTGCTGTAATATATGAAGTTGCTTCTGCATCGTTAAAAAGCTTCTCATTTCCTTCTTTGTATGTTGATGATATTTCCAATCTTTCTGCTCATATTGAACAAATTGTATCGCCTTATGCAATAATAAAGTCAATTTAGATAAATCCTGAGCAGTCTCCTTTTTCACACCTTTTCCTGCAACTAATGCAGTAATCCATTCTTCCATAATATTTGCTGTTTTAGCAAATAGATCCTCTGTACATCCAAAAATCATTTTCGTGTAGTGGGGTGGAAAAATGAAAAAATTCACTAAAGTAGATACTATAATACCAGTAGATGTAGTAGCTAAACGAATTAAAAATGCAGTAAAATAATGATTTGCCGTAATTGGAATCATTGCTACGGCAGTGAAAGTTGCAACTAAAGTTCCCGCATGTAACCTTAGTTTTTGACATGTAACGATCGTAAACATTGCAGCTAATGCATAAGAAATTGCTTGGTGGCCTAGGAAAAATGTGAAAGTCATGGCATATGCCGATCCAATTGTTGAGGCCGGAAAGCGAATAAGTCCTTTTTTTATTGAGTCTGTTGCAGTTGGTTCAATTGTAACAATTGCTGTTATTACAGCAAAAATAGTTGGGATGTTAAAAAAATCACAAACTAACACTGTAAGAAAAACTGCAATTCCAGTTTTAATCACTCTTCCTCCAACGATATTCCATTTTCTATCTTGATTCATTTTTTATATCCTTCATTCCTGTTTCATTTTATATACATATATTATATATTGTTAAAATAAAAAACCTACTACTTGAATATTCAAGAGTAAGTTTTCTATCTCATTATTTCATTATAGATAAATGCATTATTATTTGTTGGCCAATTGGTCCCATTCTTCTAAAACCTTTATCTTGGAAACCAACTTTTGCATATAAATTTTGTGCAGGAATATTTCTTTCATTCACAGCAAGTACAACTTCATTTTTTATTGGAAAATAACGTTTTACAAACTCTTCTAATAATATCAATGACTTTTTAGCGAATCCTTTTCTTTGTCTATTGTGATTAATAGAAAATGACGTTAAAAGTAAAGCATCCTCATTATCTGTGAACTCCTTTACTCTATCTCCCGTTTCCAATGCGAAAAGACCCACCGGTACCCCATTGTGATCTAAAATAACAATCACATTTTTTGTATGATCACTTTTTGCTTTCTCCAGTAATGCGCTTGGATCTGATGTAAACTGAACTTGTTCACTTGGTAAAGTAAATGTTTGTATAACTTCTTTATATTTCTCCTTATACGGAGCTAATTGAATTTCCCCTGTGTGTATGTTCATGCTAAACTCTCCCATTTTTTAGCTTATTAACTTATACCTTGCTGTGCTTTTGAATGCACTCTTCCATCTAAAAAGGTAATTTCAACAAATGAATTTGGATCGTTCCCTTTCCAAGCAAAAATTTGTTTAATTTGTGTAGAATGCTCTACCCCTTCTTCTATAAGTAAATCTCCTTCAAAACCAATTAAATCTTTCACTTCTGTATAAGTCATTCCTTCATTTATACTCGAGAAATGATTTATATTGATAGACTCTTTCTGTTGCCTTTCCATCACAGTAGAAGAAGTTGCTGTTTGGTTTTTCACTTCTTTTCTCTGTTCACACGCTGTCATACTGAAACCTAAGCATAAACTAAACAATATACATGCGCTTTTTTTCATCATAACAGTTGTCCCTCCCATGATAATTAAACCATATATTCCCTTAAAAATAAACTGAATATTTAATATTATATTTAAAAACCTCGTACAATTAAGTACGAGGCTAATTCATTTATTCAAATGATTATTTGATTGATCATCCTGTTCTTTTCTTAACTCTTGTTCTTCATCTTTTGGTAATTGTTTATCATTATCTTTAATTGGATTCGTTTCTCTATTTTCTATCATATCATTTGGAACTTGTGGCATTACTCGGCCCACAATAGCGGCTAATTCATCTAGTATACCTTCACCTGTTTTTCCTTTTTTAATTTGCTTTCCGATTTGTTTGAGGCGTTCATACGTATCAACATCTGCTACAACGACTGCATTAGCACCGTCAGGGTCATTTTTTAAACTTTCTGCAACAGAGTATTTAATTGATTCAACTCGAGTTCGATCAAGTTTTGCTTTTACATCAATACCTACAATAGCATATTTTCCAACAACGACCGCTGTTGCATCATTCACACCTGGCACACTTGCTGCTAAAGATGCTAAATGATCTGCTGCTTTTTCATTTGGCTTATTTGATTTATTCGTATAATTAACATTTTTCATTGAAACATTTTTTTGTTCCGGCTTTTCGTTTGGATTGTCTTTTTTTCCAATACTGCATCCAGTTATAACGAAGCAAAGCATCAATATATATATTAGAGTTTTCATTATTTTCACCACTTCACTATTAAGGTTTAATCATAAATTTTTTCAACAGCTTGCATTTTCTTTACCTTTTCCTCGGCCCCGCTATTAGCATTAATGAATATTTGGTACGTATCTTTTCCTAAAGTGCCTACAAATTCATAGCAAAGCACTTCATTATGCAAATCATTGACTACTAAAGCTTTACGTTCTTCCATGACTTTTACATCCGGATTGATTTTCTTTCTTGCTTCTGCTGCAGTTAGCTTTGCCGATGGAACTGTTCGCTTTTGATGTGACGCTAAGTATTCTTTTGCGGAGAACCCAACGATAGAACCATCATCTAAAGCAATTTTCATTTGGATTGCTTCTGGATAAATTCGTACTCCATTTTCATTTACTACATACGTAAATACACCAACATTATCATATTGAGAGCTATCATAAAGCTCCATATTATTAAACTTATGGTCCTTTAAAAATTTCAAACCTTTACTACCTGCATCGTTTAAACTAACTTTCTGTTCTTTAATTTCGCGGTTATTCATAACCCAAATTGGATATCCGCCTTTTCCGGTAATATCCATATAGAACTCATTGTTCGTTGCTTCATCTTTAATTTTCACACTATAGAAGGATTCTTTCGCACCTTTTCCGCTTTTCTCAACATCTACTTTTTCATTTCCTTTTAAATTCAAAAACGATTTGGCAATTTTCGCCGCTTCATCTTTAGAAATTGCCTTTCCTTCCGCTTCAAATCCACCTTTTTTATTTTTTTGCGCACTTGTAAAGGTCGGTCCGAAGTTTGTAGAAGAATATGATGTTACGTTTTTCTCTACAGTTTTCAATCCATCAATAATTGTGTTATCTGCTGGATCGCGATTTGATGCAAGTGCCATTTCTACATCCATCCAGCGTAAATTATTTTTCAAAACAAGATGTTGTACTTTTCTTAGTTCATCTTGTATATTTCCTGCATTTGAATATAAAGTTTGTAGCGTTTTATATTCTTGCTCATTTAACGGCTCTTTTTCTAAATCACGAATGGCTGCACGGTAACTGAAATCACCGATATTCGCTAAAAATTCTTCCGTTTTATTAAATGGCATTAATGTTAAAGGTAGTTGTCCTACATCTGAGCGAGCTTCAGATGTTAAACGCCATACATCCGCTAATGCAGGTGATAAAGATGATCGTGAATTCATCGCAAGTGTTGTGCCAATTTTATCGTGTAATAAATCGACTTCGTATGCTAAATCATGGAATGCACGTTGATAGCTATTTTCCGCTCGAATTAAAACCGCATTTTTCTCTTGGTGCTCTTTATAGCCCCAATAGCCTGTTCCTACTACACCGACTGTTAATAATACAATGATAATACCTCGTAACATTGTCCCACCTCCGCTCTATTTACAGAAAATATGTTTACCGATTTTTTTAATTTGTGGACGAGTCCAAATCCATTTACTAGTCGCAGTATCTGGATTGAAATAATATAAAGCATTTCCTGTTGGATCCCATCCGTTAATCGCATCTAAAACTGCTTTTTTTGCTGTTTCATTTGGTGTTAAATATATTTGTCCATCGGCTACCGCTGTAAATGCTCTAGGTTCAAAGATTACACCTGAAACAGTATTTGGGAATGACGCACTTGTAACACGGTTCAAAATAACAGCAGCTACTGCAACTTGTCCTAAATACGGTTCACCACGTGATTCTCCGTATACTGCGTTTGCCATCAGCTGAATATCATTTTGAGAATAACCGTTCGGAACATTTGTCCCTTTATTTTGAGGTGGTTTATTCTCTTGTGCAGTGCCACCACTATTTCCTTTATTCGTTGTCGTTCCTTTATTAGCAGTTGATTTGTCATACTTCGTTGCCTTCACGAGCATTTGCTTCGTTTTAGCTCCAGCTAAACCATCAACGGGTAATCCAAATTTCTCTTGAAAATTCCGAAGTGCCCAATATGTACCCCATCCGAAAACACCATCTACTTTTCCCGTATAAAATCCGTTATATTTTAAACGAGATTGCAGTTCAATGACATCTTCGCCCGATGCTCCTCTTTGAATGACTTGATTAGAAAATGCTTCTACATTCTTTAGTTGTATACTACTGACCATTAAAGACAGTCCTATGAACGCAAGTAAAACCGCTATTTTAAACATAGCTTTTTGGCGCATAATTTTCCCTCCTTAATTATGTAAATGATTTCTTGGTTATGTTTTGTAAAAGCCTCGCTTTTATGTAAAGAAGACAAAAAAATCCAAACTAATATCGTAGAAAGAAAATGTAAACAATAAAAAAAAAGGATAAAAGGAGTTCATCATGAAGAATTTGTTAAAGCGTGTCGCACTCGTCCTTCTGTTCCTAACAACATGTTCAAATGTATATACAGGCTCATCAATTGTTCATGCGCAGCCGCCGTATGCAAAATGGGGTAAGCTTGCTGTAGAGAAAACGAAAGAACAGTACCCAAAAGCAGAGATTATTGATTACCTTCATATAGGTAGAAAACCAAAAACCGTTCAAATAACTGTTGAAAAATTTAAATTGTGGTTACGTGAAGATGGAAAAGAATATGGTGTTTTTGTTGATGTAGAATTTGAAACGAAGACGGAGAAATTTATAAAGTTGTCGTTTCAGAAGACGAGCAGATAAAGTGAAACTTTAATCAGTCCTCACCAATCGGGCTGCCCGTTAATGCGGGATAAAATGAAACCCCACTGTTAAAAATGGAAACAGTGGGGTTCCTTGCATTTCTAAAATTCTTTCCTAAAGTTTCGATTCCCTAAAAATCTTACCAATATACAAATAGTGCCAATTACAATTGCTATCCCTATACTGTATAAAAGTACTCTACCATATCCACCTATTCTCGGATCTAAAAATGGATAAGGATACCAATTCACGATTGGACCACGAATTAAGCTATATACAACGTAAAAAAACGGGAATAAGAGCCAACTTGAAGCTTGTTTCCAAGTGATTTTCTTATTTGGTGGATTTAATATCCAATCTAAAAGCATAGCAATTGGCATGATATAATGTAACACCGTATTTACCCATGGTATTGCCGTTTGAAGTGATTCTTCTAACCCTCTTAATAATAAAAAATAAATGAGTCCAGTCGTAAGTATGTATACCGTTGCTGCACCACGAAGTATACCAAACTGTTCTGATCGACCAAATGTAGCTGTTCCGATACTACTTAAAAGGAGAATACATGCAACTAAAATGTTACTTTCGATCGTGAAGAAGCTAAAAAAGTTAACTGGATTGAACGGTTTCACTTGTGCCCGTATTATAAATTGCGTAATGATTGCACTAAATGCTAGAAGGCTTAAACATAGTCTAAATAAAGATAAAATTTTTTCATCTTTCATACATTCCCTCCTTTTCTTATATATAATTAGAATTTCCCTGTACATGCTCAATAAATAAATTTAACGGAACGAGCCCACGTTTTGGCATATGACTACTTATAATAGATACTACTTCTAATTGAGGAATGATAACGATGTATTGTCCGCCGTATCCCATAGCGAAATATATACAATACGGTATGTGAAATCTTTCGTTATGTAATACCCACCAGTGATATCCATATGCGCCGACATGTTCATATGTTTCAAATTGCGCCCTACTTGACTCTTCTAACCATTTCGCTGATACAATTTCTTTTTCATTCCAATATCCATTTTGCAAACATAATTTTCCTAATTTTAATAAATCGGTAGATTTCATTTTCATACCGAAGCCACCTACATATATACCCTGCGGATCTTGTTGCCACTCGTATTCGTTAATTTTTAATGGATCAAATAAATATTTCTTTGCAAACCGCTCTGTCGACATTCCAGTAGCTTCTTGAATAATATAGCTCAGTAAATGAGAAGAACCTGAATTATAATTCATTTTTGTAGCAGGTTCTTCAATTATTGGCTTTTCTAATATGTACTGTACCCAGTTCTCTGATTCTACAAAGTCATTTGGGAATACTACTCCATTCCCAAACTCTTTCCAGTCCTCACCAGTAGTCATTGTTAATAAGTGATATAGCGTTAAATCATGTTTTTCCCCAGGTACATTTTCAATCCACTCTGTAATTGATGTATGTATATCATTTATATAGCCCTTATCAATTGCAATACCAATTAATAAAGATACGATACTTTTTGTAATCGAATTTATTTTATATAAGTTATTTGCACATTCGGGTGTTTTATAATACTCAGTTGTTAATTCCCCTTTTTGATAAACAAGAAATGTATTCACTTTTTTCTTTTCGAATTTATTTTCTAGTTGCTTGAAATCCAAAAACTTTACCTCCATTTAAATAGTTACTCCATTTATTATATCTTGTTCCTTCATTTTAAACATAATTGTGCTCAAATAAAAATAAACCTGTCAGCCATAATGAACTGACAGGTTTATTTTTATAATTTCGTACGAACATTCCAAAGCTCTGGGAAGAATTGTTGATCAAGTACTCGCTTTAAATAAGAAACACCGGAGGATCCACCTGTACCCATTTTATGTCCAATAATTCTTTCTACTGTTTTCATATGACGGAAACGCCATTGTTGTAGCCAGTCTTCAATATCAATCAATTTTTCAGCAAGCTGATATAAATTCCAATATTTTTTCACATCCGCATACACTTCCAACCATGCTGCTTCTACTGTTGCATCTTCTTCATAAGGCTGCGTAATATCACGGTTTAATACATCTTTATGAATAGGGAATCCTTCTTTTACTAATGCTTGAATCGCGACATCATATAGACTTGGTGCATGTAGCGCTTTATGAAGTCGTGCATGTAATTCTGGATCCTTTTCATAAATTTTTAATGCGTGTGGCGTTTTATAGCCAAGTGCATACTCAATCATACGATATTGATACGATTGAAAACCTGAAGCTTGACCGAGTGAATCACGAAACTCAATATATTCTGATGGTGTTAATGTCGCAAGAATATCCCAAGATTGAATAATTTGAGACTGAATTTTTGATACACGTGCTAACATTTTAAAAGCTGGTTGTAATTTATCTTGTTTAATAGATTCAATCGCCGCATTTAGCTCATGTAAAATGAGCTTCATCCAAAGCTCACTTGCTTGGTGAATAACGATAAATAACATTTCATCATGATGGTCCGATAATCTTTTTTGAGAAGATAGTAAACTATCTAATTGTAAATACTCCCCATACGTCATATTCTCTTTAAAATCCGTATGAATCCCTTTTTCCATAATTACTTTTTCATTTTCTTTCATATTAGCCAAACGCCCCTTTTATATGATTCTACTTATATTGGTCTAATAACGGCTCGAACTGGACTTCCATCTGCATCAGTTAATGCAAGTGGTAATGCAATAAGTTCATAATCACCGTCTGCTACATGATCTAGTACGACATTTTCTAAAATATGAATTCCATGTTTAAATAATTGATGATGCGCTGCTAATTCTTTATCATCTAGCGGATCAACTGATGGTACATCTACTCCGATTAAACGAATACCTTTCTCTGAAAGAAACGACGCTATGTCTGCACGTAAATGAGGGATCACCTCTGGAAATTCTTCAGCTTTTCCATGTGAAGATGTACGTAATAATAATCGTTCTACACCTTCTAAATGAAAGCTTTCTAATTCCTTTTTCCCGATGCTTTCAAGATTAGAAACGTCAATAATCCGTGCTGGGCCAACATAAACTTGAACATCTAAATCCAATACTTTCTTTCCATCATTATCAAAATGAAATGGTGCATCAATATGAGTGCCTGTATGAATACTCATCGTTAACTTTCCGACATTTACTGAGCCACTTTCTTCTTTTGACCATGAAACTTCATACGAGAACGGTGTGTCTCCTGGCCACGTTGCAATATTATTATTTAGCGGTTGTGAAATATCAATCCACTCTGATGTTTTCATATTTATGCCACAACCTCTCGCTTATTTTCAAACTGCTTATACTCTTCATTTTTCATAATTTTCTTTAATATTTGTACAGATTTCCACACTTCTTCGTATGTGTTATATAAAGCGACCGGCGCAAGTCTCACCCCATTTGGCGCCCTAAAATCTGGAATTACTCCATTTGCTTTTAGTGCTTTACATATACGTGCTGCTTCTGCATGCTCTAAATAAATGTGCCCGCCTCGTTTTTCATCCTCTAATGGATTTCCAATTGTAAATTCGAAATCTTTTAATTCATGTCCAATTAAATTCAGCATGTATCTCGTAATATGTAAAGATTTCTCACGTAAACGTTCAATACCAGCATCTTTGAAAATTTCAAGTGAACCAATTAATGGTGCTGTACTTAAAACGTGCGGCGTACCAATTTGATAAGCACCTGCATGATCAGCAGCTGTTAATGTATGCTCCATATCAAACTGCTTATCTTTTCTAGAACTAAACCATCCAGACAACCCTGGTAGTCTATTAAAATGTTTATTATTCACATAAATTCCTGCAACGCCACCCGGTCCTGCATTTAAATATTTATAATTGCACCAAACAGCAAAATCGACGTCCCAATCTTTGAAATGATGCGGAATAGATCCTATTGAATGGCATAAATCAAATCCGATATGAATGCCGCGTTTATGAGCTTCCGTTGTTAAACGTTTCATATCCAGAATTTGACCACTTCTATATAAAACAGAAGGTAATAAAATTAAAGCGATATCATCTTCCATCGCATAAATAATATCTTCTTCAGAAAGTGTTCTACCATCTCGGCTTTTCACTCTTACTAAATGCTCCTCTGGATCTAATCCTTTTAAACGAATTTGACTTTGAAGTGCATAAATATCTGATGGGAAAGTTAATTCATCCGCAAGTATTTTTGTACGTATTCCTTTTGGTTCGTAAAACGTCGCAATAACTTGATGTATATTTGTAGTTGTAGAACCGGTTACAATAGTTTCTTCCGGTAAAGCACCAATAAGAGGGGCTGTAAGTTTACCTAATTTCTCTGAAAGGAAAAACCACGGGTGCTCACCTTCTGTCCAGCCGTCAATGCCATACTCTTTCCACGAATCTAGCAACGTAAGTAATGATTTCTCTGCTCTTTTTGAAAGTAGCCCTAATGAGTTTCCATCTAAATATATAGTACCTTCGTTTTTATAGAATTCAGTTTGAAAATCTTTCAGTTCATCATGTTTATCACATTCAAGCGCATACTCATAAGTTGGTTGAAATGGCTCTTTATACATGGTGTCACCTTCTCTTAATTTTCTTTTTATTCTAACTAATTGAAATATATCACCTTAATTGATACAACGTCAATGATATTATGTCAGTTGACTTTATATATGAACTTCTTTTACAATACAGTTATATTTTCAGATATTTCAGTATAAAGAGGTGATTCTTTGAAAAATTCTACTCTTTCATCAAGAAAACACCGCTCCTTAGAAACGAAGAAGAAACTATTACACTCTGGTTACACTATTTTTATAAATAATGGATTTCAAAAAACGACAATTACACAAATTATTAAACATGCAGAAACTGGTTATGGAACAGCATATGTATACTTCAAAAACAAAGATGATCTCCTAATTAGTTTAATGGAAGATGTTATGAATCAATTTTATAATATTGCTGAGCGCTCTTTTTCTCCACAAACAAAAGAGGAAGCACGTATAATGATCCAAAATCAAGTTAGAGCATTCCTGCAATTAGCAGATGAAGAACGCGCTATTTTGCAAGTTGTAGAGGAAGCGATAGGATTATCAAGAGAAATACGGCAAAAATGGGATGAGATTCGGAAACGTTTTATAACAAGTATTAAACAGGATATTACTTACTCTCAAGAAAGTGGATTAGCACAACCTAATTTAAATAAAGAGATTGTAGCACGCGGTTGGTTCGCGATGAATGAATCGTTTCTTTGGACTATTACGCAAAATGATAAAAAGATTAACTTAGAGGAAATTGTGTATACGTTAACGGAGATGTATACGACCGGGTTATATAAATAGCACACCTTCAATAAGTAAGGTGTGTTATTTTACATCTATAAAAATATATTATCTGGGTATGGTAGCGCTAAAGTAGGCTTTTCAGAAAATGAGAAATATTGTAGTTTTAAAGATTCACCATCTATCGATTTCAGTTTTCCACTAGTAATTTCACATTCAAACACAACAACAATATATTCTACTTGATCGCCATTCGGATATATATGACGGAACCTTTCCCCTCCAAATACCCCTTTTTGTTTTTTTACTCGTACTTTCAATCCTGTTTCTTCCCATACTTCCCGAATTACTGCTTCTTCTGGAGTTTCCCCAGGTTCAATTGCTCCAGCCGGCAAACTCCAATATTCTCCGCCAGGATATTGAAATAAGATTTCTCCCTGCTCGTTTTTAATAACTGCAGCTACACTTGGCATGAATATTAGTTCATGGCCTAATTGCTCACGGATTTTTTTATAATATAGCGACATCGACATATAATTCTCTCCCACCCCAATAATAAACAACTGTATTTTCTGACACCTATTGTATAATAATACCAATAGCAATTTCTATATAGAAAGGATAAGAAAATGACCCAAGTACAACTAGTAAATAGCTTTCTATCATTTTTAGGTACGACAAAACAGCCTACTAGCTTAAAGTTTTTAAATGAGCTTATTAAAGCTCATCAAGAAAAAATAAAATGGGAAACCCTTACTAAAATAATTGACTGGGAAAAGGGTAATGAAACAGGTAATTATTTTCCTTCCATTGAGACATACATAAACCGTATTACAACAAAAGGTCTCGGGGGTACTTGTTGGACGCACTCAATTGGATTCCATTGGTTATTATCAAATCTTGGTTTTAATATTCATTATATGTATATGGATCCCGGACATTTATGCTTACGGGTTAACTTAGACCAACCTTATTATGTTGATGTTGGTTATTGTGCACCTTTATTCCAAGCTTACCCACTTTATGAATCATTTCAAGTAAGTAATGTAAGAGAAACTTTCACTTATGAAGTCTCAAATAATAGGATTAAAATTGCTAGAAATCCAGGTCCAGCAAAAATCTTACATACAGATCCAATACATTTATCAAGTATGAAAGAACTCGTTAAAAAGTCTAACGATTGGCATACATCTCCTGTATTAAAGAAAATTCAGATTTTCGGTTATATCGATGGTATTCCAACTTCTATTAATGATAATGTTTTAAAACGATATTTCCAAGGTAAGAAAAGAGAACAAATCATTACATCTTCTGAACTTAATTATTGGATAACAGAAAGATTTTGTGTTGATAAAGAAATATATGAAAGAGCTATTGAGATTTTCAATGAAAAATCTTCAAACAGTAAAAGCGTTACTCATGAGATTGAGTAACGCTTTTACCTTAATATATTTTAATATTAATCTTCTTTATGATAAGCAGCTTCTACACATTCTGCTAGACGTTCCATTTGTTCCATAGTTAAACCTCGTGAAATCCAACCTGTTAACTTATACATCATTTTATAATAAAAATTACTAGGTTCATATTCTGAAATTAATGTTAGTGCTGTACCTTCCTCATCTTCTTCTAACATATAAGTCATTGCTGAATATCCTTGCTTCATTTCACTACCAAGTGAAATAATATGCGGTGTATCGTATTCAAGAATTTCTACTTCTGCCTCGAATATTTTCTTACCGACTTTTTGAACAGTAATATATTTATCTCCTACACGTGGATTCTCTTTATCCATATTTGAAGGATAGCGATTTTCTATTATAAACGTATTCCATTCTTTTATTTTTTCATCTTCTATTATATAGTCACATACAATATCCATTGGTGCTTTTATTACTATTTCAATTGCAAAACTCATTATACTGCCCCTCTCAAATACCCTATCCATTTCTATTTAACTAAATCATTATGCCATATTTTATATAGTGAAATACAAGTGGAATTTTAACTTTTATTGCGAGAATGTTTTTCGTAATAAGAAAATCATGAATAAATAATTTAAATACTTATTCATGCAAAATGTTTTACTAACAATACAACAATTCAATATAATGCAACGAGTAGTCAAGCGATGTCCATACTTTTATTTTCTTTTTTTTAAAAATTTTGCACTCCTAAACTAACTAACATAATCCCTATAAGCGTTTGTAAAATTAGCATACTCTGTTCCGAAACAGCATTCCAACTATAAATGGAATACCCCATTACAATAATTGCAAGTACAATCGTTAAGATCCTATTCATATGAAAATCCTTCCTATAAAAAAAGAAGCCACTAAGTTTCCTTAGTGGTTTTATTAACAATTTATATTTAGTAAAATTACTTTTTATGAGTTTGATATAAGTCAATAGAATTTCCTGGCCAATATAACTATGTATGTTAGCACACTTTTTCTTTATTCAGTCTACTTACAATTCCAACTATAAATTTATATTCAATCCTCTTCTTCTTAATCTTTTTAAATCCTTCTTTCGTATCAAAAATTAAACACGTTTTCCGAAACCACATTCGTACATATAGTGACTCAAAATAAATAGGTTTTATAATTCCTCGTTCTTCAAATTCAGTTCCATCTTTATTTTCAGTTTCCGTTCGAACGAACCACCTATTCCCGATTCCAATTTCAATGTACTTCACACACTAACCCCCATTAGGAAATTTCCCTTCTAACAATTCTATTATTTCCCCGGTAAGCGCACATTCCGACAGAACATGAGCCCACAAAGAAAAAGTAGATTACAAAAATCTACTTTATAATTTATATTTTTGCATTCGTTTATAAAATGTACTACGGGGTACATCTAATAGTTTTGCAGATAATGAAACATTTCCGTTTGTCTTTTGTAATGCTTCAATCATGCTATCACGCTGTATTTTTTCGCGAAAATTCAATGTATGTTCGGTTTTATTTTCAACTTGTAACTCAAGTTGTTGTTGATTTCCCATCATTGTTTGTATCAAAAAAGCGACTTGTTTTTCGCATATTTCCCGTCCTTGCGACAAAATGTAAATGCGTTCTAATGCATTTACTAGTTCTCGAATATTTCCGGGCCATGTATGTTGTAAAAATTGATTACAAATACTCTTCGGAAATACAACATTCCAATTCTTCCGTTCGCAAAAGTGTTGTATAAAATATGGAATATCCTCTTTTCTTTCTATTAACGATGGAACATATAGTGGATAAACATGTAAACGATAATATAAATCTTGACGGAATTTCCCTTCTTCTACTAACCTTAGTAAATCTTTATGTGTGGCAGTAATAATACGAATATTTACTGGTACCTCTTTTGAACTTCCTATTGGAGTTATTGTGCGTTCTTGTAAAACACGCAATAAGGCTACTTGCATCTCTGGTGGTACTTCACCAATTTCATCTAAAAATAATGTTCCTCCCTTCGCTTGTTCAAATTTCCCTTTATATCCTTGACGTCGCGCACCTGTAAACGCACCTTCAGCATAACCGAACAATTCACTTTCCATTAATTCTTTAGGCAAAGAACCGCAGTTAACAGCTATAAAGGGCCCGTCTTTTCTTGGACTATTTTCATGAATCGCTCTCGCGACATATTCCTTTCCTACTCCTGTCTCACCACATACATACACACTAGCATCAGTCGGTGAAACAAGCTTAATTTCTTCTAGTGTGTGTTGAAATGCTTTGCTTGTCCCGGTAACTCCTGGAAAAGTAATTCCTTTTATAAATGTGAAAGCAGAATATGTATTCATTTGTTTGTTTTCCTTTAAATACATACATTTCCCGATCATTCTTTCATTACTATATACCGGTATTTCTAATTTAGTTTCCAATCCATGGTGCACTAAATCTTCAAGTTTCATTCTTGACCAATTAGTTACTCGTTCCCGAACGCTCTTACTCGCAGAAACGATAACATCACGATGATTACAAATAACTACTTGTTCATCACTATCAATGACATCTAAAAAACGATGGATTAAGTGTAATTCATTTTGATGAACTCTTATGCTACATTCACGTTCAATCGCATGTGCAATTGAAATATGAAACTCTTGCTCTTTTACAATCATGTCAAACTCCTTTCAAATGAATATAATGGTGCTATTACAATTTGTTTACCTTGTTTCTCAAAGTCCTGAACAGTTTCTTTACTAGCCTCTTCGTCAGTTATAATAATGTCAATTTTTTTTAGAGACTCTCCTCTTATAAAACAATCTATTCCAAGTTTATTATGCGGAACTAAACAAATATTTCTTCTAGCAATTTCACTTACTCTTTTACTAAAATAAGCAACTTCAGGTGTTGCGGTACTAATACCTTGTAATGAAATGCCTCCACCTGTAGAGAAATACAGATCAATAGAAAATCTACTTATCAATTCAGAGGCAAGTGTATCAGTAATATTCCCTGAAGGTTTTACTTTTCCGCCAATTAAATACGTATCAATATTCTTATATTCTCGTAGATAACCAGCTATTTCTATAGAATTCGTAATAACCGTAAATGATACTTCCGGTAAATATTTCAGCATCGCATTATGAACGGAAGCCCCACCAATAAAAATTGAATCACCTTCTTGTATATAAGATACCGCAACTCTTGCAATTGTGTCCTCATATATTGAGCTATCACTATAACGTTTAGTTGGTTCCGCAGCTAAGTTTCTCACTCGCGTAAGTTCAATTGCACCTCCGTGCGTTCTTTTTAATAAACCATCCTTTTCCATAATAGACAAATCTCTTCTTATAGAATCAATAGACATATCAAATCTTTCCGCAAGATCCTTTGCTATTACTCTTCCATCTGTATTAAGTAGTTCTAAAATTTTCTCTCGACGTTCTTCAGTAAACATGTTATCACCACCGTTATTGAAGGTTCAGAAACTTAAACTTTATTTTAATTATATGCATGCCTCTTCCGTTTTACAATATTTTCAATTCTTATTTATTCCGTTTTATACAGTCTTCTCCCTCTTTCTATCCTGTTAACTTGACAACCAAATAAATGTATATCTGTATATTACGCAAAAATACTTCCATTCACCTTCCTGTTGATGTGAAATTATTCCTATGTTTTACTTTTTAATACAGAAAGGGATTACTATGAAATCATTAATCAAAACGACATGTACAGCATTATTATTTACTGGAATATTAACAGGATGTAATAGCAATACTACATCAAAACAAGAAAAGAGCGCTCTCGAAAAGAATGCAATGCACTATGGAGAAATAGTTAAAAACGAATACTATAGAGCGACAGTTGAGAATGCAAAGTTTGAAAAAATAGACAAAGAGCGGCGCCTTACTACTCGTGTTATGATTAATAATGTTCGAGACGATGGACAAACTATTGATCTTTCGGAAATAAAATATTTCATACAAGATGAAAAAACTGGTGAGAAATATGAAGGTGAAGCTCATCCGATAGATGACGAGCACTATAAAAATGTTCCACACGAATTCTCTTTAACTACTGACGTTGTATTTGAACTGAAAACTTCACCAAAAGATTTAAATAATATGTATTTATACATAGATAGCAAAGCAGCGCCGTTAACAAATACATATTGGAAGCTTGATAATTTAGTATCTAAATAGAAAGACCAGTCTTACATGACTGGTCTTTTACATTCATACATTTAACTTTCATTAACACTTATATTAATTTTCTAATAACAACTTGAATAACATCAGCTAAACCAGTGTGCCCTTTCCCTTCAATTCGCTCTTGTTCGCCATTAAAGAAATGAATTACCTTATGTTCTTCACACCAAGTAAAGATATCAATTGGATCATACAGCATATCAACATCTTTTGGTCCACCAGTACTATAGTTTATTTGTTTTTTTGAGTAAACTTCAAACATAATTAAACCACCAGGCTTTATCGTTTGTATCATTTTACCTAATATCATTTTTTTATAATCATCATGAAAATGTCCAAATACCATAATTGCTGCATCATATTCATTTTCTGGCAAACTATCAGCTAATAAATCTACTTTTTTTGTATGCACGTTTACGTTGTGCTTCTCTGCCAATTTTTTTGTCTTCTCTAATCCATCTTCCGAATAATCAATAGCTGTTACTTCGTTCCCTTGTCTTGCTAGAAATACAGCATTTCTACCTTCTCCCTCCGCGAAAGCTATTACTTTATTGTGATTTGCTAAACGAAATGCTTGTTCTTTAATAAATGTATTAGGTTCTTCCCCGTAAAAATATTCATCTGATTTATATCGATCATTCCAAAATTTAGTCATCATCTTCTCTCCTTCTTCATATCATTTTCTAACTACAATTAAAGATATCAAAGAGCCTTTTTATCCTTAATTAATTTAAAAATAAAAGCAGATTAAAAATCCACTTTTATTTTTTTCGCAAGATCTACGATTTTTTGATTTCGTAACTCTTCTTCCATTTTCTCTTCTGCTGCGAGCATTGCCTCATTAATTAAACATCCCGGTTTGTCATGTAAACAACATTCAAACAATGATGTTTTACCTTCAATTGCATGTATAATATCTAAAAATGAAATATCTTCCCAATTCTTACTAAGCGAGTAACCGCCTTTTGGACCAGATGATGAGTGTATCATCCCTTCCTTCGTCAACTTAGTTAGTATTTTAGACAAGTACGTTGGTGAAACATTTTGCATTTCTGCCAATTGGTGAACACTAACTAACTTATTTGGTGTGGCCTTTGCCAGAAAAAGCATTGTATGAAGAGCATAATTTGTAGCTTTAGAATATTTCATAGTACAGCTCCTATTGTAGACTTCATATATCTACAATAACTTTATTTTTTTATTATGTCAAACGTTTGTAATGCTCCATACAACATTATTTCTTCACAAGTAATACATCTGCTGCGCAAATCGTCACTTCTCTAAACGGAGAGTCAAATAAAACGCCTAGTTCAAAACCATCTTCAGTAAGAGCTATTTCATGATATAACCACCAAGCATTTTCAAAGTTTTCCGGCATAGAACACTGTGTTACTCCTATAAAGGTTACTCCAAGTTTATCAAATTCACTAAAAGTACCACTGCAATCTAATACGATAGACAAAGTATCTTCTGATTCTCTCTTTATTACTTTAATTACACTATCGTGTAGTAATGTCTTGTGTAACTGAGCGACATTTGACGGAAGTTTTTTCTCAATGGAATTAAAATATTCTACGTATGATTGATCTAATTTTGCCATTCTTTTCTCATAATCTGTTGTCCACTCTTGCATAAGTTTTTTCAGTTCACCTGATGGGTATTCTGAATTAATTGTGATGTTTTGTATAATTGAGTATATCGATTCAGGAAGGAATTTTAATAAATCTATTTTCCTTTCCTCTATTTCTTCCTTTAAACTTTGTATATCCATTTCCGACCATTCTTTTATAGACTCTATAAAACTTATAAATTCTAAAACTTGCATTTTTTTATACCATTCTCTTGTAAAATATTTCAATGACACCTCTCCTAAAATATCTTTACATCCAGTAAAAGCAATACATCCATTTATTATATCATTCCAATAACCATTTTTTCTAAAGAAATAATGTAAAAATGTAAATATTCCGCCTATTATTTCTAAAACTTCAGAATATTTACAAAAATATAAAATTAGAATACATTTTAGCTGTACAAGATTCATCTGTACAAAAATTCAAACAAAAAGGGATGGTTATATGTTGAAGAAATTAGTAGCAGGGACATTAGTAGCGGGTTTTGCATTAACTGGAGGACTAGGTGCAGTAAGTGCTGAGGAAAAAAGTAACACAATTAAGTCATTTGATTATTTAAAAGTGGATGAACAAAATGTTAATTCATTTGCAAAATTAAGTGATCAGGATAAGAAAGATATCCAAATTACTATGGTATTACCAGAGCAAAATGAAAATGGAGATTGGCTAGCTTATGGTTTTACTAGCCGTGAAACATTGGATGCGTATATTGCAAAGGATAAAAAAGCAATTAAAAATAATATTAATCCTTTAGGTAGCGGTGCTGGTAGTACTGATTTTTACGAACATAAAGATAAAGGTGGTCAATATATTTACTGGAGCAGCGGCTTTAAAAACTTACCATCTAGCTGGAATGACAGAATTTCTTCTGTAAGTACAGCCTCACCTTCTGCAAGTTATTCAACGACACTTTGGGAGCACACTTCAACACAAGGATATGGAAAAGGTGTTATATTTAAACACGCTGATTGGTATGGTAAAACTGCTAATTTAGCTCCTGATTGGAACGATATTACTTCAGCGATTGAAATTAAAAAATAATAAGATATTCTATTAATAAAAAATCCAACCACTATTCTCTTATTTGTTTAGAGAATAGTGGTTTATTATATTTCCATTTAAGCATGTACAGCATGTCCTACCGCTTGCATTAACGCTTCATGAATTGCTTCTGATAAAGTAGGGTGTGCTGCAATATAATCTCTCATTATATCAGCGGTAACTTCTGTATGAATCATTACGGTTCCTTGACCAATAAGTTCAGTTGCATGAGGACCGATAATAGAAATCCCTACAATTTCTTGGTATTTAGGTTCTACAATGACTTTTACTTTACCTACTTGTTCTCCTAAAATAAGAGCTTTTCCGTTCGCTGTAAAAGGAAATTCTCCGATGAGAATATCACCATATTGTTCTCTTGCACCTTTTTCACTTAACCCGACACTAGCTATTTCTGGAGCTGTGTATATACAACGGGGCACAGCATGATAATTTACTTTCACGTCTTCTCCGCTTGCGTGTAATGCTGCTGTCGTTCCTTCATGGAAGGCAACGTGAGCAAGCTGAATTCCACCGATTACATCACCAGCTGCGTATATATGCGATACGTTCGTTTGCATATGTTCATTCACAGCAATCCCTTTATTTGAAAACAGAACCCCTGCCTTTTCTAATCCTAATTGTTGCACTCGTGGTTTTCTTCCTACAGAAACAAGAACAAATTCTGGAGTTACTTCGTGAGTAATTCCCTCGTACTCAAATGAAGCTTGCTTCTTATAGTTATTTAATCCTTTTAAAACTGCTCCCGTAAAAATTTTCACACCATCTTTTTCTAATTTCTCTCTTAAAATATTCGCGATATCTTCATCTTCACCAGGTAGTAATTGCGGTGCCATTTCAACTATCGATACTTTTGTGCCAAGTCTACTATAAATACTTGCAAACTCACATCCTATTACACCACCGCCAACGATTAACAATGAAGATGGTACACTCTCAAGAGACATGGCATGGCTACTATTTAAAATCCATTTTCCATCGAACGGAGCGAATGGTAATTCTGTAGGTTCGGAACCAGATGCGATAATAAAGCTCTCTCCATCAACTACTTCTTCTTTATTTCCTTGTACAACTCGCACACGATGATCCGTTTCGAATTTCGCTTTTCCTTTTACAACTTTAATTTTATTTTTCTTCATTAAATATTGTATTCCTTGGACGAGTTGCATTACGATTTGTGATTTTCTCGCCTGTATTTGATCCCAATCAATTGATATACTTCCTGTATTAAGCGTAACTCCATAATCATTCGCTTTTCTCACAATGTCATGTATTTCAGCACTTTCTAACAGTGATTTCGTCGGCATACACCCAACATTTAAACATGTTCCGCCAAGGTCAGCTTCATCAATAAGAGTGACATCTTTGCCATTTTGAGCCGCGGTAATTGCTGCTACATAGCCAGCTGGTCCGCCTCCAATTACAACTAGTTTACTCATTCTCTCACCTTCTCTTTATAAAAGAATTGTTATAGGTTCTTCTAAATAATGTTTAATTGTGCGTAAAAATGCAGCTGCTGGTGCACCGTCTAGTACACGATGATCGAATGTTAAACTTAAAGGTAACATACTACCTTTTTTTAATTTTTTCCCTTTATATACAGGAACATGTTCAATTGCGCCAATACCTAAAATGCCAGTCTCAGGTGTATTTAATACCGGTGTGAAATATTCAATACCAAAGCTACCTAAATTACTAATTGTAAATGTCGTTCCGTGCATATCATCACTACTTAAGCTACCTGCTCGCGCCTTTTGTGCCACATTCTTAATCTCTTTAGACAATTCTACTAAAGATAAATTATTTGCAAAGCGAATAGCTGGAACGATTAACCCTTTTTCTAATGCGACTGCCATGCCTAAATGCACATGTTCAAATTGATGAATTGCATCATCTATATAAGCGCTGTTCATTTCTTTATGCTCTCCAAGTGCTAATACAGCAGCACGCGAGACAAAATCCGTAATGGTTAATTTATTATCATCTCTTTTTTGTACAACTTTCGCTATTTCTTTATGTAAAGCAACTACATCTGTTACATCTACTTTCATCGTTAACGTTAATTGTGCGCTATTTTGTAAGCTTGCGTGCATACGATTTGCGATCGCTTTACGCATACCAGTAACAGGAATCACGTTACTTTCTTCTTGTTCAGATATTTCCGGAACGTTTACTCTTACCTCAAGTGCTTTTAATACATCTGCCTTTGTAATCCTTCCGCCAGGACCTGTACCAACTAATGCCTTGATATCCAGATTTTCAGACTTTGCAATTTTCTTGGCTACAGGTGAAATTTTAATTCTTTGCTTCGATACTTCTTTCCCATTTGCTTCTTGATTTTGTACATTTTGTACTTCTATATTAGATATTTTTTCTTCTACAACATGTGTGCTTTCCTGCATTTCTACCTTTTCATTCGGTTTACCGATGTAGCAAATTACAGTACCAGGCGGCACTCCTTCATCTTCACTTACAGCTATATCAAGTACCGTACCATCAGCTGGCGCTTCAATTTCCGTTTCAATTTTTTCTGAATTAATACTAGCAATTAGTTCTCCTTTTGCTACATTATCGCCTGCTTTAATATTCCAGCTCGTAATAATACCTTCTTTCATCGCCATACCTAACTTCGGCATTACAACTTCTACAGCCATGTCTCTCTCTCCCTTCTCATCGTTTTATTACACATGTAATAAAGATTGGTCTCCGATCATTTCTGATACAGTTTCAATTACTTTTTCTGGTGTTGGCAAATACAACTTTTCAAGTGGTGGTGAGAACGGAACAGGTGTATGTGGTGCTGTAATTCGTTTAATAGGTGCATCTAACAAATCAAAACCTTTATCCGCTACAATTGCCGCAATATCTGTTGCAATACTACATCTAGGATTCGCTTCGTCAATGACGATAAGACGATTTGTTTTTTCAACAGATGATAAAATAGTATCTTCATCAAGTGGTGATAAAGATCGTGGATCAATTACTTCTACTTCAAGCCCCTTTTTCGATAATTGCTTTGCAGCTGCAAGCGCTGTATGAACTTGCTTTCCGATTGCGACAATTGTTACATCAGAACCTTCCCGTTTAATATCTGCTTTTCCTAATGGAATTGTATAGTATCCTTCTGGCACTTCACCTTTCATATTGTAAAGTGTTTTATCCTCAAAGAAGATTACTGGATCATCATCTTCAATTGCCGCTAATAATAAGCCTTTTGCATCATACGGTGTGGAAGGAACAACAACTTTAATACCTGGTATGCTCGTAAATAATGCGTACAAACTTTGTGAATGTTGAGCTGCTGCACTAAAACCAGCGCCATGCATCGTACGTACTGTAACGGGTACTTTTGCTTTACCTCCAAACATATAACGGAATTTCGCACCTTGGTTTAATACTTGGTCAAGACAACTACCGATAAAATCATTAAACATTAACTCAGCTATCGGACGTAACCCAGTTACAGCAGCGGCCATCGCAGCTCCCATATAACCCGCTTCAGAAATTGGTGTATCCAATATACGATTTCGGCCAAACTCTTGTACAAGTCCTTTCGTAACACCAAGCACACCGCCCCAAGCTTCATCATCTTGCAGGTGATCAACTTGTGCACCGCCTGCAACGTCTTCACCTATTAAAATTACATTTTCATCACGACGCATTGAGATTTTCATTGCTTCATTAATTGCAGTTGACATACTTACTGTTCTAGTCATAATTTTTCACCCTCCTCTTATTTGTAAGAAACGTATACATCTTTTAATAATTCTTCATCGTCTGGGTATGGACTATTTTCACTAAATTCAATGGATCTTTGTACTGCATCATCTACTGCTTTTTCCATATCAACAAGTTCAGATTCCGTTAATAAACCTTCATGAATTAAATGCTTACGGAAATTCACAATTGCATCTCTTTCGTTTAAATGTTCTTCTTTTTCTTCTGATGTTTTATATGTTTGTGCTTCACCTTCGAAATGACCATAATTACGATATGTCATACATTCAATAATTGTTGGACCATCACCATTACGTGCACGTTCCACTGCTTCTGCAGCAGCTTTATATACAGCTAGAAGATCTTTTCCATCTACTTGAACACCTGGAATATTATAAGCTTTTGCACGATCAGCAATAGAATCACAACTTGAAGCATATTCAAATGTAGTTGCTTCACCGTAACCGTTATTTTCTGCGATAAAAATAACTGGTAACTTCCAAATCGCCGCTAAATTAACCCCTTCATGAAATGTCCCTTCATTATTTGCTCCGTCACCGAAGAAGCAAACACTTACATCTTTTGTTCCTTTATATTTAGCTGTTAATGCTGAACCGCAAGCAAGTGGGAAACCGCCGCCTACAATGCCATTCGCACCTAGCATTCCTTTATCTAAATCGGCAATATGCATGGAACCGCCTTTTCCTTTACATAATCCTGTCGCTTTCCCGAAAAGTTCAGCCATCATACCATTTAAATCACAACCTTTTGCGATACAATGTCCATGACCTCTATGTGTACTTGTAATACTGTCACTATCCGTTAAGTGGGCACATACACCAACTGCTACCGCTTCTTCACCTGCGTATAAATGAACGAAACCTGGCAAAACGCCTTGCGCGAACAATTCATGCACCTTATCTTCAAACTTACGAATTTCTAACATTTTTTCGTACATCCAACGAGCTTGTTCTTTCGTAATTTCATTCCCTTTACTTTCAGTTGTTTTTAACATGTCCAGCCCTCCTATTTTCTTGTTCGTCTTTTATATTGCAAGTATTGTGCCAATTTCAAATCCTTGTTTTAATAGGTTTTCTCTATCTTTAAACAATAAAAAAGTGGACAAAATGAGACGTTTGTCTCGTTTTGTCCACTTTTGTTCCCTTAATAAGAGAATTGTTACTTTATTCATTATCAAAGCTCTTCTGTAATTTTCGGATGTAAATAATTTGACCAATATGATATGCATTATGAGTTGTTACATTCGCTAGCACTTCCCACCACTTTGCAGAAACAGGAAATCCCACTACATCACTTTCAACCTTTTCTTCATTTATGAGATTTTGCCATTGTAACAGTTTTTCTAGTAGTTTTTCCCGTAATTCATCGAAAGTTTGATTATCTGAGAGCATAAAACTTTTGTTATTATCTCCTATAGCGGGTACTGCATTCACATTTGATTCTTTATACCTAGTTTGCCACGTAGAGTTCCAATACAGTAAATGTTGTACGATTTCAGCTATACTATTACTCTCTTCATTCGGTTTCCAGAAAGCTTCCCTCTCGGATAAATCCTTAACTGCATCTGAAAATGGCATATACCAACTGGGATCATTTGCATTCGCTAATAGCTGATCTGCTAATACAGCTTTTACATGGACCATTTTTCTTCCCTCATTTCATTATCATATTAATATACACTACTCTATATACGCTGATTCCCTATAATCCCCTTTTTTTACATACAAATTGATTTCATAATGAATGTAAGAATAATAGATTTTCTTATCATAACTCGTTATGATAAAAGAAAAAGAAAGCTGGCGAAAAATGAATAAAAAAATCGCAATAATTACTGGAGCCTCAAGTGGATTTGGACTATTAACTACACTCGAACTCGCAAAAAAAGATTATTTAGTTATCGCTACAATGCGAAACCTTGAAAAACAAGGAACCTTACTATCCCAAGTTACTCAACTTAACTTACAACAAAATATAAAAGTTCAACAATTAGATGTAACAGATCAAAATTCTATACATAATTTCCAATTATTTTTAAAAGAAATTAATAGAATAGATCTCCTTATAAATAATGCAGGATATGCAAATGGGGGCTTTGTAGAAGAAATCCAAGTAGACGAATATCGAAAGCAATTTGAAACGAACCTTTTTGGAGCTATATCAATTACCCAGCTTGTTTTACCAGATATGAGAAAACAAAGAAGTGGAAAAATCATTAATATAAGCAGCATTAGCGGCCAAGTTGGATTCCCTGGTTTATCTCCTTATGTATCTTCAAAATATGCATTAGAAGGCTGGAGTGAATCGCTTCGCTTAGAATTAAAAGCTTTCGGAATAGATGTCGCTTTAATTGAACCTGGTTCTTACAACACAAATATATGGGAGGTTGGTAAACAACTAGCTGAAAACCAATCTGATACAACATCTCCTTACAAAGAATATATGGATAAAATACAAAAACATATTAATAGCGGTAGTGATACATTTGGTAATCCGATAGATGTTGCTAATAAAATCGTTGAAATTGCTGAAACAAAGCGTACTACTTTACGATATCCTATTGGAAAAGGTGTAAAATTTATGATCTTTACGAAGAAGATTCTTCCTTGGAGATTGTGGGAATACCTTGTTTTGAGAAGCTTTAAGAAGATGTAATAAACTTTTTGAAAACTATTTTGAAAGAGGTGCTAATTAAATGTTAGGTTTACCGTATGGGAAAGTGTTTTTAGTGCCGTGGATTGAAGAATGGGAAATTGAGTTTATGAAAGAGAAACAAATCATTGAGGAACAAATTGGCGAACATATTTTAGCGATGCACCATATTGGTAGTACTTCTATTCCATATTTAAGTGCAAAGCCAATTATTGATATAGCAATTGAATTAGAAAATTATACGGACGGTATACATTGTATTAAAAAGTTAGAACTACTAAACTATAAATATAGAAAAGAAGTATTACCCGAAAGATACTATTTTAATAAAGGTGAACCAAGAACTCATCAAATTCATATGTATGAACAAGGGAATACATATTTAATAGAACAATTACAATTTCGTGATTACTTAATAGACAATAAGACTGCTCGTATACAGTATGAACAGTTGAAGATTCAACTTTCAAAAGCTAATCCTAATGATAAACATCAATATGCAGAGGATAAAACAAATTTCATTAAATCCGTATTAGCGAAATTAAATGTTTAAATTAAATAAGAAACCATTTAGCAGTAAATGGTTTCTTATTTATTAGTTATCTCATTATTTATAATCAAATTTTTAATTATACAGCAGGTGGAACGAAATAAAATAGTATCGAGAGCATCAATATAAAAGAAACCATTCCCGTTATCGAAAGTATATATTCTTTTGATTTTCTATCATATTTCCATTCCATCCATGCTCTTAAAGTCCATGATATCCCTAAATAAGTGAACATGACATGAGCCATTTTAGCGTTTTCAAATTTAAACATATAATAACAACTACTTATTACATAAATAATAATAAGACCTATTTCTAATTTTACATGTAAACTATTCACATGCTTATATCCAAAGAAGCCTCTTTTCTCCATATTTAATTTTCTTCTTAAAAACTGTTCTAAAAAGTAACCACCTATACCCAGTCCAATAATAATAATTAAAATTGTAGAGGTATCCATTGTTATCCCTCCAATTACTTTATATATTTTTAGAAACAAAGTGGACTATATTATGGTTATTCTCTTCTAAATAACTTACAATTCCTTCAGGATATGTTGGCTTCTCCTTTAATTCCTCTATGCTCATCCATATTAATATAATATTCTCATGTTCTTTATGCCTTATTTCATTTGTAACCATCTCTTGAACAGTTCCCCAATGTATCAATGTACAATGATGTCCTTTTTCGTTGTTCCACTCGAAAATATGCTCATTTACAACAGCTAGCTCTTGGACATCAATTTTCAAATCGTATTCTTCCATTAATTCTCGTATTATCGCTTCTTTTGCAGGTTCCCCAAATTCAATAGAGCCTCCTGGAAAACGATAAAATGTTTCACTTAAATCACATTGTACTAGTACTTTAGAATGATCTTTATTTACAATCATTGCTTCAGCACGTAATTTAGGCATTTTCATTTTGTCTCCCCATTCATTCCATATATAATTAAATCCAATATCTATAAAAGAAAAGATTAAGCATAATTCCTGTTATTATTAATAACGGAACCGTTCCTAAAGAAATGACATATTCCCTCGATTCTTTATCAAATTTCCATTCCATATATGATTGAAAGCAGTATAAGGTTATTAAAAATAAAATGGGTAAATTACTAATATAAATAGGATTTAAAGTAGCACATATCAGCGTAACAATTATATAAGAAACGATAAGAGCCCTAGTGCCCCATTTATGAGCGTTGTTTACATATTTACTATTCCAGTCTGTTTGTTTCGGTATATTTAATTTTTTTCTCACTACTTTTTCCAAAACAACTAAGAATATGATCCATACTATTAATAAAATTCCTTTAACTAAAAACAGTGATGTCTCCTCCTTTACTTTTTATCTGGCTGATCACTCGGATAAGTAGCTTTTCCTTTATTATCAATGTCCCAACTAATAATCGTCGCACTATCTCTTCCTAATTGCAGGTGAACGTGTTCTAAAACATTATGGATATTTACTTTAAGTACGTTATTATTTCTATTCATATCACTATACAGATTTACAGGAGTTTCATACCGACGTTCCCCGCATTCTAATACTCCATCTGTCACCATTACAATTCGATTCTTTCCATTACGTAATTCACGAATGCCTGTTGAATAACAAGGAACAGGTAAATCAAATGTGTTTACATTTCCAATCCATTCGTAAAAATGACGTTGATTTAATGCATATTGTCCTAACTTATGTAACTCTTCATGAAATACATAAACTAAACAGTCTCCAATAGATAGCCACCATATATAATTTTCTTTTCTTACACATAGTAAGCAAGCTGTTTCACCTTTAATTCTTTGACACTTTTCCTTAAATGAAGAAGATTGAAAGATAGTAAGAATATGATTTTCAATAGATCGAAATACTATATCAATTGATTCATTCATCATTTCTTTTATATTTTCATATTCTTTTTGAATTGTATTTACTACTAAATCAACACTTTCTGCACTATTATGTCCATCTAATATAGCTGCAAATTCCCAATCACCATTTGACCAAACTAACGCACCATCTTCGTTCTTTTTTGCTCCAGCACTTATATTCCCACCATATGTACCGAGCACGATGTCACCATATTGTTTTACTGAAACTTCGTCTAAACACATTTCACTACTTCCAACCCATGAATGTTGTCTATTATTTGTTGTATGCATATTCACTCACCATATACTTTCGTAATCTTTCGCATAGTTTTTTGATTTTTCCTGCGTCACCATAAGGCGCACCGTTCCATTTCGCTACTTCAGTCGGTGACCAAAACTCTTTTGGTGTATTTTCATAACGCGGTATGATGTGCATATGCATATGTGGTACACCATTTCCTGAAACAAAAGTGTAAATATGTTCCGCACCTTCACTTGCTTTTAGCGCTTTACTTACTCTACTTGTTATAAGTCCGAATGCTTTCGCTTCTTCATCTGTTAGTTCAGCAAGGCCAGGGACATGTCCAACGTAAACGAGTTCATCTTCGTAAATAGCTCCACCTGGAACTATAATATTTCCTTTATGTTTTTCGCAAATGAAACAGTTTTGTTCTATTTGATTGTTTGTTGACATATCCATCACCTTCCTTTTCATATATAATAGCACAAAAAAAGGAAAAACAGGTTTCGTATTCCGAATTTTCATTCTTTTGATACAACAATTTTTGAAATGAATTTACATCTCATTATTTCTTCAAAAACGCAATCCCAATTATAATCCCAATCACAATTCCGATTACTAAATTATTTGTAAAGTGCCCTTGAAATACACCGATTACAACCCCTATACCGACACCTATTGCCAAAGCATCATTTCTTTTTTTATTTTTAGCCAAAATTACATCTCCTCCCACCATTTCTCCCTAAATAACATACATTTACTTGAATGTATTAATATACGCACTATTTTGATTGAATATTTCAAAAAAAATGCGCTTTAACTTCACATATAATATTTTCCATTTTCTGTACATACTCCTTTTATATTGAAAAATTTTCAAGTAACTATTAATTATACATAGGCATTTTACTATAAGAAAAATCCGTAATTTATTGAAAGAGTAACAATTCAAATGTATCCTCATTGGAATCCAAATATAAATTAACAGTATGTTTATTCCCCCATCCCGTAAGGAATACATTGCATCATGATTCACAATATATGATGCAACGTATCGCAAGTCTTGAAAATCAATTAACTAAATTAATCTCATTAATCGAGGAAAATAATCAATTAATTAAATCAATCAATGGAACAACAAAAAACCAAGTTTGTGCACCAGCTGGAGGTTCTGTTATCGTTCGTATGTAATCTGGATGCAATAAAAAACACACTTTGTATTATAAAAGTGTGTTTTTTGGTCATTATTTTCTTTTCGTATGGAACCCTTGTGTAATTCGATCTAATATAATTGCGATCACTACGATAGCTAATCCAGCTTCAAATCCCATTCCGATATTAACTTGTGTTACAGAGCGATATACATCAACTCCAAGTCCTGGAGCTCCTACAAGTGATGCTGTTACAACCATCGATAACGAAAGCATAATGCTTTGGTTCACACCAGCCATAATCGTTCCGGTTGCAAGTGGTAATTGTACTTTAAATAGTTTTTGTGATGCCGTGGATCCAAATGCATTTGCTGCTTCAATTAAATCTTCTGGAACTTGTCTAATTCCTAAGTCAGTAAAACGAATTGTCGGTGGCATTGCAAAGATTACTGATGCAATAATTCCAGGTACTACACCTACTCCGAAAAATGTAATCGCTGGAATAAGGTATACGAATGCAGGCATTGTTTGCATAAAATCTAATGTTGGTTTTAAAAATTTTGAGAAACGTTCATTTTGAGATGCTAATATACCAATTGGAATTCCGACAATAATTGAAATAATAACAGACGTAAGTACGAGTGCTAATGTTTGCATCGTTTGTGCCCAGTAGTTAATATTCAAAATGAATAATAATCCAATAAGCGTAAAAATGACTAAAGATAATTTCCTCGTTGTGTACCAAATGAAGAAACACAAGATAATAATCATCAATATGGCAGGTATTATTGTTAAAAAATTAGTGAGTAAATCAACGAATCCACCAATAATATAAGAGAACCCTCGGAATAAGCCTTCAAAGTGCTCATATAAACTTGCAACAAATGAGTCGACCCATTCCCCTAATGGAATACGTGGTATACTATTCATCGTCTTTCACCTCTTCCTCAATGTTTCCTGCAAGAGCTTGAATGACACTTTCACGTTTAATAATTCCTCTTAGCCTTTTCTTCTCATCGATTACGGGTAACGGATATTTCATCTCTGCCATTTTTGCATATGTCTCTTCCAGTAAAGTATCCAAATACACATGCGGAATATCATTAAGTAATAAATCAGCAATCGGCCACTGTTTTTGTACTGCTTTACTAGCATCATCCGCAGTTAATATACCTAAAAACTCATACTTTTTGTTTACAACATATACAGTTGAGACGCCTGCATTCCTCATAATTTGAAGAGCCACACGAGGTCCACGATCAATTAATAAAGTTTCTGGTCGTTTTAAAATAGACTCAGCCGTAATTACTTTTCCTAAATTCACGTCCGCAACAAACTTTTCTACAAATTCATTTGCGGGGCTCATCATAATTTCTTCTGGCGTTCCAATTTGGACGATTTCTCCATCTTTCATTAATGCAATACGATCTCCAATTCGAAGCGCTTCATCTAAATCATGCGTAATAAATATAATCGTTTTTTCCATTTTATCTTGTAACTCTAACAATTCATCTTGCATTTCTTTTCGAATAAGTGGATCTAATGCACTAAATGACTCGTCCATTAGTAATACATCTGGATTATTCGTTAGTGCCCTTGCGATTCCAACGCGCTGCTGCATACCACCACTAAGTTGACTTGGATAATTATCTTTATGATGATCGAGTCCTACTAACTGTAGCGATTCTAACGCTTTTTTCTCTCGCTCTTCAACCGGAACTCCTTGTATTTCTAAACCATATGCAACATTTTGTATAACTGTACGATGCGGAAATAGAGCAAATTTCTGAAATACCATACTCATTTTCGTTCTTCTTACTCTCCGTAACTCTTCTTTTCCCATCGTTGCGATGTCTTCACCATCTATGTATATATGACCTGCAGTTGGTTTAATCAATTGATTTAACATACGAACTAGCGTAGATTTCCCGCTGCCAGACAAACCCATAATAACGAAAATCTCTCCAGAGTAAACTTCAAACGTTGCTTTTTTCACCCCAACGTTCATTCCTGTCTCTTTTAAAATTTCCGATTTACTTTTTCCTTCTTTTAATAAGGAAAGGGCTCTTTGCGGATGTTTCCCGAATACTTTTGTTACGTTTTCAACACGCACCTTTGTATTATCCATGTCACTACTCCTTTTCTACCCATCTATTCACATAGTGTTGCGATTTTACAAAGAAATATTACATAAAAATGACATTCATAAGATTTCTTTAAAATTCTCGTTTCCGTTCATAATAAGAATGCTTACTTATACATTTATTTTATAAGGCAAACGTTACTTAGGAGGTTTTCGATGCGAAAGAAAATTTGGTTTATATGCCTTGCATTATTTATTACTATGATTTTCACTTCATGTAATGCAACAAATGCAAATTCGAAAGGAAAAATTAAACTTGGTGTAACAAGTTGGAAAGAAAATATTGCAACTGCAAACATGTGGAAAGTTTTATTAGAAGAAAAAGGCTACAAAGTTGAGCTCATGTATTTAGAAAAAGCCGCAATTTGGACTGGTGTCGCTCGTGGCGATGTTGATGCGAATTTAGAAGTATGGCTACCAGTTACAGATAAACCGCTAAACGATCGTTATAAAGATGATATTGTCTTAAAATCAAAATGGTACGAAGGTACTGGACTAGGTTTAGTCGTCCCTTCTTATATGAAAAACATAAACAGTATCGAAGATTTAAATGCTCATAAAGATGAACTAGATAATAAAATTGTCGGTATCGAACCCGGTAGTAGTCTTATGAATTTAACGAATAAAGCAATGAAAGAATATGATATAAAACTAAAACTTGTCCAATCTTCTGAAGCTGCGATGATGAGTGAACTAAAGAAAGCATATACAAAAAAGAAACCAATCGCTGTTACGCTTTGGAATCCGCATTGGGGTTTTTCAGAATTTGACTTAAAATATTTAAAAGACCCTAAGAAAGTATATGGTGAAAAAGATGACATTTATTACTCCGTTCGTAAAGGTTTCGAAAAAGATCACCCGGATATCATAAAATACTTTGATAAATGGAAAATGAACGATGAGCAGCTTGGTACATTAATGGTCGAGTTAAATAAAACGAAAGATCCCGAAGAAGCGGCACGAAAATGGATTAAGAACAATCAAGCGCTAGTTGATGAATGGGTAAAGGATTAATAAAAAGGCTAGAGAATTAACATATCCTCTAGCCTTTTTCATCTTATTTTTTCGTAACAACATCATCTACAATCCCATATACCTTCGCTTCTTCTGCAGTCATAAAATAATCTCTTTCTGTATCATGTGCTACTCTTTCAATCGGTTGGCCTGTTTTTTCTGCAATCATTTTATTAATATCATGCTTTAACTTTAATATTCTCTTCGCAGTTATTTCAATTTCTGTTGCTTGCCCTTGTGCACCACCAAGCGGCTGATGAATCATAATTTCACTGTTAGGGAGCGCAAACCGTTTTCCTTTTGCTCCAGATAATAATAGCAATGCACCAAATGATGCCGCAAAGCCCATGCACAGCGTTTGCACATCTGGTTTAATTAAATTCATCGTATCTAATATTGCAAAACCTGCTGTCGTTGAACCTCCTGGGCTATTGATGTATAAATATATATCTTTTTCTGCATCTTCTGCTTCTAAAAATAATAATTGCGCTACGACACTACTCGCTACTTGATCGTTAATTTCTGATCCGATAATAATAATGCGGTCTTTTAATAACCTTGAATATATATCATAGGAACGTTCTCCTAATTTTGTTTGTTCTACTACATATGGAATTGTATTCATTTTAAATTCCTCCAATACTTGTTATGCTGCGCAAAGCATACAACTGTAGGAAGAAGGGTTTTTCACATTAAATAATAACACTGGCTGTTTAGATGGTAACTTAGTAAAATCTATTGTCGGAAGAAGTTTCGTTAACAATTCTGGTCTTTCCTCACGAATAGATGTTACAACAACTTCAATATCCTCTGTGAATTCGACTATCTCAATCCCTTCTTCACTTACAGTTTTCAGCCTATTTCTACTCCGAAATAAAGAAGCCTTTACTGCACCTTCTGATACAGAACACACTTTAGCAATATCAGCGATACTATATTGAAAAACATCTTTTAATAATAAAATTGCGGATTGCTGTACATTTAATGAAGACAATACTTTCCCTACCATTTCATGCAAATCTGCAATGTTCTCATGTGGTTCTTCAAAAGTGATTTGTTCTCTTATTTTTTCATGAACAGACTTAGACTTTATCTGATCTAACCAACGATTTCTTGCTATTTTATAGACGAGTGTCATACAAATATCTTTATTTCTATATTTTTGAAGCACTTTACACACTGTTTCTTGGGCGAGATCTTCCCCATCCCATTTGTTTTTCGTTAAAAAAGTACAGTATCTTTTTAACTCTCCATATTGTTCAATTAAAAAGTTTATATTTGAATGATTCATATCGATATGGTTCTTTAAAACATGAGTTACTTTTGTGCACAAAATAACCACTCCTTTTCAGCGCTTACTTAATAAACGATTCAACATTAAAAAAAGTTACGGGGATATAAAAAAATAATGTTTATGTTCAATAATTCGCGGTCATAAATATGTTATGTACAATTTTACGTGAGGAGGAACAAATTTGCCAAAATTAACAATTGAAGGTGCGGGAACTTTTGATGTGAAAGAAGGAACAAAGTTAGTATTAGCAATTGAAGATAGCGGTGTCAACATTCTTCATCGTTGCGGCGGGAATGCACGTTGCACAACTTGTAGAGTAGAAATACTAGCAGGTGATTTCTGTGAAGCGAGTGCGAATGAGAAACATGCAATGACGGAAAAAGGGATTGAAGATCATTTACGATTATCTTGTCAAATGCGTGTACATAAAGATATAGTCGTTCGTCCGGTACTTACAGTTGAAAATTCAGGTCTTGATGCTGGACCGCGTCCAGCGGAGTAAAGCGATGAATTTAAAACAGCTCGCTGGCGAATATGCCGCTAACTTTGTAAATGATGGCATGAAGATTGGGCTTGGTACAGGTTCTACTGTATATTGGACAATACAAAAATTAGGTGAGCGTGTAAAAGAAGGATTATCATTTCAAGCTGTACCGACATCAAAGGAAACTGAAGCATTAGCACATCAACTAAATATCCCCCTAATTTCGTTAAACGACGTACAAAGTCTTGATCTTACAATTGATGGAGCGGATGAAATTGATTCAAATTTACAACTTATAAAAGGCGGTGGCGGTGCATTACTTCGTGAAAAAATCGTTGCCTCTTCCTCTAAAGAACTAATTATCATTGCTGATGAATCGAAACTTGTAACACATTTAGGTACTTTTCCATTACCTATTGAAATCATCCCTTTTTCATGGAAACAAACCGAAAATAAAATTCAGTCTTTAGGATGTCAAACAACATTACGTTTGAAAAACAATGAAACCTATATAACCGATAACAATAACATGATTATCGATTGTATATTCCCTAATCATATTTCTAATCCTGCCCATTTACACACTCAATTAAAAATGATTACTGGTGTAGTTGAAACAGGGTTGTTTATAAGTATGACGAGTACAGCAATTATTGGTACTAAAAATGGGATAAAGGAATTGTAATAAAAGCTAACTTTTTAAAGTTGGCTTTTTAGTATGTTCTTCTCTTTATAGCGCATTATTATGATATACTATGAAAACACAAGCTGATTACATTAGAAAGGACTGAACATTTTGCAATCCAAACTTATAACAGAACTTACTGATTTAGAAACTGCCTTTCATATTCGAAAAGAAGTATTTGTAAAAGAACAAGGTGTCCCTCTTGCAGATGAATTCGATACATTCGATGAAATCGGAGAGCAATGTAAACATATTTTAGTTTATTATCATGAGCTTCCTGTAGGTACAGGGCGTATACGATTTGTTGATGGCGTCGGAAAATTAGAACGTATTTGCATTTTAAAAGATTATCGTACATACGGATTAGGTAAAGTCATCATTCAAACGTTAGAAGAAATTGCTCGTAACGAACAAGCTACAAAAGTGAAACTACACGGGCAAACACAAGCTGAAGGATTTTATAAAAAATTAGGTTATGAAACTTCTTCTGATATATTTATGGAAGATGGCATTCCGCATATACTTATGACGAAAGTGTTATCATAATAAAAAGGGTAGTATATGAATCTTATGTATTCATACACTACCCTTTTTTATTAATAGAAAAGTGAATTCTCAAGATTCCCTTTTTCATCAAAGCCCATCATCTCTTAGTCCATACCTAGGTAAAGCTTACACTGTTTTCCATAATGATAATGCATAAATCCAGTTCGGATCACCATTTCCTTGATAACTCTGGACTGCTTCATATACTTTTCCTTCGTGTAGAACTCTATCTCCCTTTTTATATGCTTTTTTTGCATCCCACGCTTCATATGAAGCGCTTTCAGTTTTTGTAGTAATTGTGAGTATATCACTCTGTACGGATTCATTTCCAGCTACATCAACAGCTTTTACTACATATTTATAAGTAGTATTAGCGAGCAGATTTTTATCCAAATAAGAAGTTGTATTGGATGTTGCAATCTTTTTCATTGCCCCTTCTGTTTCTCTATAAATATCATAATGGTCTACACCAATATTATCGTCAGATGGACTCCACATTAAATCCACACTTGACGCTGTTGTTCCCATACTATGTAATCCTTTTGGTTGTGTTGGTGCTTCTGTATCAGGAGTCTCAACTGTCGTTTTTACTGTAAGCGCTGCACTTTCTTTCGATACATTTCCAGCTGCATCAATTGCTTTTACAGTATAAGAGTATTCTGTACTTGGTTGTAATTTCTTATCAATAAAATGAGTGCCTAGTACTGTATCAATCATCTCTCCGTTACGGAAGATTTGATATCCTTTTACCCCTACATTATCCGTAGAAGCGTTCCATGTTAGTTCTACACTATTCGCTGTTACTTTTTGCGTCTGAAGTCCATTTGGAATACTTGGCGCTTCTATGTCTGGTTTCACATCATTAATAAGATTAACATCAATTACATTATAGAATGCATTTGCTGTATCAGCTACATCCCATACTGCTAAAATCACATGATATCCACTACGATCAGTAGGTACATTGATTTTATGAGTTAAATTATTTGAAGCTGCAGAACCATCATGTTGTACTGTTCCAATTGGTTCAAAATCTGCTCTTGTTAGCGCTTTATTTGGATTCCATCCTTTTTTAGTAATATAGTAATGCCACTTACTCGTTAAGTGAGGCGCAGTATACTTCCAAGTAAATGTATTTTCCCCACCAGTGATTGTATTTTTAAACCAACGATTTGCTGTTTGTTGATCTAAAATACCACCAAATTTTCCGCCTGCTGAAGCAATTTGTCCATCTACTGGACCACCTTCTGGGAACCCTTTTGGAGCTTCTAAACTTTGTGGTTCATACATAACACTTCCACAGTTTACATTTAGCGCACCATAAGTTGAACTACATAAAGCGGATCGGCTACCGGGCTTTTCAACAAAACCGTGCGCATAAGCATTTTGAGGAATAAGTGTCGTACTAATAATTCCAGCTGTTAATGCTACAGCTCCTAAACTTTTTTTGTTCATTTTCATATTTTGTAGTTGTTTTAAAAATCGATTATTCATGTTCATGTCTCCTTCTTGTTATACTTTGTAGTGGAATGTGGGCTTTGATGTAAAAGAATAACAAGAGACAAACTTGTACCGATGTATGTGTTAATTATGCATACACCGCAGTGAAATTATATTTTTCTTGTGAAATATTTCACTTTATGAATATATCATGACATAGAAATTACCTGAGTATGTGCAGAAGTTGTGCAGAAACAGTGAAATTATTACTAACATGTAAAACTAAGTCCTAACATTTTAAAATAAAATTCGAATATATTTATCTATCATCTTTACTTCATAATTGACAATACATTTAACTGGTTAACTTTTATTCTTATACTTATATCTCTCAGTGCCTTAGTTTTAACCATACTAGATATTAAAAATAAGAATTATAAAGTTAAATAAAAAGCATCCTATTTAGATGCTTTTCTAATGTATAATTTCATTTTTTCACTGACCTACAAATATAAAAATTTCATCAACAGCTTCCTTATATCCACCTGATTTTTGGAAAGATTTCTTCAAATTCAAAGCAACTTCTTTAAATGACGGATTATTTAATACCATTTCTACACTTTCACTTAGTTGATCCGCAGTTAATCCTTGCATTTGTAATTTTATTCCTGCTCCAAGACTCTCCACTTGCTTTGCGACTACTGGCTGATCTGCACTTTGCGGTATTACAACGAGCGGAATCCCGTTATACAGTCCTTCATGCGCACTGTTCATCCCGCCGTGTGTAATAAATAGTTTCGTATATGTAAGCAGCTCAGTTTGGGGTACATAGTTTTTCACAATGAAGTTTTTAGGAATTTCGCCTAGATCACTTATTTTTGTTTTACTACCAATAGACATAACAATTGTATGCTCACTATTCTCAAAGGCCTTCATACACAGTTTATAAAAGTCAATCGCTTCATTAAAAACAGTACCTAATGAAATATAAATCGGACTTTTTTCTTCAATTGAAGTAAAATCAACGTCTCTGTTTTTCATTTGTGCAGAGATAGATGGTCCTACAAATTTATATGTTTCATCAAACGTATCACCAAAAGGCTGGAACTCCTTAATTGTATATACAATAGTAAGGGGTGCAGGATTACAGAAAACTTCATACGATGATTTTATTTCAACACCATATTTTTCAGCAATTCCCTTCGTTAAGTTTTGAAAATCATTCTGTATTTTATCATAAATTTCTACTGGGATATTTTTTGATAGATGACCTAACATTTGCTCAAAGGATTTTTCATCCTGCGCAAAAGATGTGCATGAATTTATGGCTGGAAGTTTAAGGATTTAAGCAATTAAATGGCCACAGCCAAACATAGAATCATGAATTATGTAATCAAAATGTTCACCTTCAATTTGTTCTAAAACGCTAGGTATTACAATATCCGCTGTATGTAGAAGGCCATTTATTCTTTCCTGCAAATAATTTCTGCCTCCAGATAGAAACGTTTTTATAAATTTTTGATCATCAATCGTTCGTACAGTAGCACCTGTCTTCTCAATCCGCTCCCTGAAAGCTTCTATTGAAAAATAAACGACCTCTTCACCACGAGAAATCAATTCATCTACAACTTGTAAAGTTGGATTTATATGTCCTTCTGATCCAGCATTAATAAATAAAACACGCGCCATAATAAACACTCCTTACGTTAAATCATTTCTATGTTGGCAAGAGTACGGATTCTTTCCATACTCTTTTCCTAGCTGTTCGTATCATGTTCCTACTAAATTGACCTAGCGAGTCTAAAACCGAGATCATCTATATGAAATGTAGGATGGCTTCGACGACGACAAGTAGCGCCGCACCCTCTCGCTGTTTCAGCCCAACTACCACCACGAAAAATACGGTATGATCCGTACACTGTTTCATCATACAAATCATAACACCATTCCCAAACGTTCCCTAGCATATCATAAAGTCCCCATGCATTCGGTTCTTTTTGGCCAACGTCATGAATCTCTCCATTTGAATTTTCATTATACCACGCTATATCATGAAGTTTCCCGTATGTATATCCGGTTGTACTTGCTTTACATGCATATTGCCACTCCGCCTCAGATGGTAATCGGTAGCCATTTGAATCTAAATTACATTTCACAATTTGACCACCATCACTAATAGAATAATATTCTTTTAATCCCGCTTTTTTTGAAAGTACATTACAAAACGCAATGGCATCGTTCCATGAAATATTGACAACTGGTTTATGATTTTTATCAAAATTATTTAATGTACTATTTGTAATAGCATCATATAGTTCCATTGTTACAGCATACTTTGCAAGAAGAAATGGTTGAATTTGTACTAGCCATTCTTTTTTTATTCGATCATCTGTTAATACTACCTCTCCAGCTGGAATATTGACCATTAATGAATCGATTAGTTGAATTAAATCGTTAGTCATTTTCTATTCCTCCAAACGTTCATTTTATATGAACTTAAAGTCATATACTCATTACAAAATACAATTTTCAAAAAGCGTTAAATTTTTCATAATAAAAACCGATTAGTTTAATTAAACTAATCGGTAAGATCCAAAAAGAATTGTTGTGTCACATTCTATTATTATATGTGCTCTAAAAATTTCCGAACCTCATTTGGAGATTTTAAAACAATAACCTTTTTCTCTTCCGGCAATTGCTCTAACCCTTTTAAAATTGTAGGTCGTTTAGCATTAGGATATTCCCATATCCATTTAAAAAATTGCAAATCAAATCTTTCTTCACATCCCGCGCCCATATCTGGTCTTATTTTATTCCGGTATTTTACAATTCTTTTAAAAGCACGATAAATACAAATTGTTCTATGAATATCAAGGAAGATAATTGTATCAGCTGCATTCAGTCTTATACCCATCGTCCCACCATAATTCCCATCAATAATCCACTTCTCATCTTTAATTAAGTTATTTTGAACTGCTATTTGTTCTTCTCTCGGAACACCTTCCCAATTCGGTTTCCAAAATAATGCATCAAGATGATGCACCTTAATATTTAATTTATTCCCTAACTGCCTTGGTAATGTAGATTTTCCTGAACCACCAGAACCAATTAATATTATTTTTTTCATACCTTTACGATACCTTCTATAACTTCTTCAATAGCTTCCTTATTAGCGAAAATCCAGGAGAACATTTCTTCATTTAACTTTAATAAATCTGGTAACTGGACAAAATAAGCAATAAAGATAATTTGAATTGAAAGCATAACATACCAAATGGCTTTTAGTTCTTCTTTCGTTAAATCATTTTGTTTATAATAACCTTCAAAGACTTTGCTAACGATATGTAACCATTTCCCTCTTAATCTTTCATCACTAAATAGCTCGCTTAATATACTTGTACAACAATAACATAAATCAAATATTTTTACATTATTTTCTAAAATCTCAAAATCTATAAACCCTTCCAGTTTATCATCTTTAAAGATTACATTTGATAGATGCATATCACGATGAATAATTTGTCTCGGTAATGGATGGACTGTTTCCTTGAAAGCTGCGTGCATTCGCTCCATCTTTTGAATTACCTCTCGATGAACATACTCATTCTTTTCTAAAATCGGTATAGCCCATTCAAATACCATCCTATATAAATCTCTTTTTATTAACTCATGGTCACTATTCACCGAATGTAATGCTTTGTGCAGATTAGCTATTTCTTCTCCAATTGTACTTGCTAGCCTTTCCAGCTTATTCGTATCTTTTATTTCTAAAACACTTCCGGCAACATACTCATATAAGCAATAATATTTTTCTTTATATAATACATATTGTTCATCATTTTCTGTCTTTACTACTCTCTGTACTTTAATTCCCTTTTCATACAGTTGCTTCAAAACATCGAATTCAACTAGAAGTTGCTTTATTGATCCTGTTTTCTTTAAAATATACTCTTTATTCTTGCATATAACCTTCGCTACTTTTTGTTGAATTACAGTAGCTGTGACATGTTCATTTTGAAACCAAAACTTTGCAATTTCCAGTGCTTGTTCCATTTACAAATACCCCTTTTACAATTCTTATGTCTTCCGAAAAATAACCTCACACAGTACTCCCACTCCAACACCAATTGTATAAGCAACTAAATCACTCCACAAAAATCCGTACCCTAACACAAGTCCACCTAAAGTCGTTGCACGAATATTATCTATCCATTCCGCATGATACAATTGGCTCACTTCAATCCCGTAGCAAAACATTAAACTAATAAAAGCCAACTTCTTCGTCTCTGTTTTAGGAAACAAAAATCCAAAGCCAGTGAAAATCATTAATGCCCATAAAGCATCGCCTAAGTAATCATTTAATAGATGTGGTAGTGCAAAAGCAAACTTTCTTGAGCTAAGACCTAAAATAATAATAACTATAGTAAATAGTGCATATACTACTCTATTTCGTTTCGTATTCATTTTAAAGTCCCCTAATATGTAATGTAAAACTGTAAATAGCTAGTAAAACAAAGTTATTTTACTAGCTATTTATTAGTTGCTTTAATGATAAGAAAATGTGGATTCGTATTTAGATAATAATATGATTTTTCGTCTACTTCTTTCATTTTTTCAATTGCCTTCGGTTCTACTATCTCTTCTAATACAAAATAATTTGTAGTTTCATTTAGTATGTCTTGTAATGATCTTCTAAAAAACTTGACTTCAATAGTAATATTCGGTTTAACCCAAGTATCTATTAATAACTGTTTTTCAAAATAATTTTCACATGGAAACTTTGTGAAATCCATAAAAGGATGATGAATAGAATAAATAAGTTCCCCACCTGGCTTCAATACACGACGAAATTCTTGAAATACTTGATTCCAATTTTCTATATAATGAAGAGTTAATGAACTTACAATCACATCATATGTATTATCTTTAAATGGCAATGTTTCTTGCAGATCATGACAAAGGAACCTTGCTTCTTCTCCTATATTTTCTTTTGCTGCTTTTACCATTTCAGGACTTACATCAATTGCTGTAACATTTGCTCCTCTTTTTATGAATTGAGAAGTATACCATCCAGCTGCACATCCAGCATCTAGTATCTTTTTTCCTTCTAGTTCCTTTGGAATAAGCTCCATCATCGCCGGTCTTTCATAATAACTGTTATATGGATTTGCGAAATCTAGATTTTCTTTATATGTACTCGCTAATTTATCATACGTATCTTTAATCGAATCTTTCATTACACACACTCCTAATACATATTAATCCATTAACTCCTGCTGCTTTTTCTTTGAAAATGATTGTAGTACTAAATCATACGACCAATCAATCATTTTATTAATTTGCTCCTGCTCTATATCCTTATGAATATAAACAGTATTCCAATGTTTTTTATTCATATGATACCCTGGAATAATTGTTTCTGGATAATCTTCTCTTATTCTTAATGCGACTTCTGGATCACACTTCAATGTAATCGCAGCTTTTTCGCCTTCTTCATGATTTACTATCGCAAATATTTTATTATTAAGCCTCATACACGTTGCACTCCAGCCATCTGGAGAATCTTCTGTCGCTTTTCTTTTCGATAAACAGTACGCTCTTGTTGCATTCATTTTAATTGGCACCTCTTATTCTTTCCCTGTTTGATTACGATGCATCACAATTTGCTTCGTTGCTTGAAATTGCTGCTCACCGTAAAACTTTATTAGCTTCTCACCGCAAAATAGACTAACAATATCAATATGAGATATTTCTCGAAGTAATATTGTAAGCATTTTCTCTCCAATACCTTTATTTCTTACACTCTCATGTACGACAACATCTTCAATGTATGCTCGAAAAACACCATCAGAAACGACTCTAGTAAATCCAACTAATTCATTTTCTTCCCATACTCCAATGGCTATACTATTCTTTAACATTTTTTCAATATCGACTTCTTTTCTTTCTGGCCACCAACCGACAGAATCATAAAGCTTCTTTATTTTTTCTGCACAGATTGGTTGTTCTTGTTGCAATTTATACGTGTACATATGCTTCCTCCCATCAATCAGTATACATAATATTATTATAATCTCTTTTCAAAAAAGTGCTGACTATGACCTTTCGGATGATCTTCAACGACACCATACTCCCTGTAACCGTGCTTTTTATAAAATTCTGGTGCTTGAAAACTAAATGAATCTAGCAATATTAATCTGCACTCTTTTTCCTTCGCAATTTCTTCAATTTTATGTAAAAGTTGGCTACCATAACCGTCATGACGAACTGATTTATCAACCCATAAAAAGTCGATATGAAGATGATAAAAATACATCGTACCTGTTACACCACCAAATATTTTTCCTTCTTCATTTTTTACTACGAGGCTTACTTCTTCCATCGGCTGTTTTACTTCATCTGTTAAGATGGACATATTATATTGAATAACTTTATTTTTAATGTATTCTCCTTCAATACGTGTACCGTTCTCTATATGTTTCATATACATTGCTTCCTTTCAACTTAGTAAGCTACATTTTATTTTTCCCTTTTAAAATACTAATCAAAACGAATCCACCATATGTAATAAAGCATGAAAAGCCAATTATCCCTGGTACAGAGACATAGCCTACCCTTATGTAACTTATAACTGCAAAACAAGCGATAGACAATAAAACAGATGGCCAAAATATAACAGCTATTTTTCTTCGTCCTCGTTTCGATGTACTTTCTTTCACTTCAGAAACACGTGTGCCAAAAAGCAATACAATACAAATAAGGATCGCTGCAAAGTAAATTGTATCTAATGACAAATTGTGATCATATAGTGCGATTCCAACTTCAAGAGCAATAATCGTTAAAATTAAAATAATGATTGTTGAAGTCTTTAAGTTTCTTTTCAATCGCTCACTCCTAGCATGCTTTCACTATATTCTTTGTATATGTACTTTAAAACTACTGCAAAAGCTTCATCTACCTCTTTATTTTCACGGCGATTCGGTAAATCTTTTCCCCCATCACATAAAGAAGCGGAAATTCGTTAAACATTCCTATAATACCAATATTTATTGTAGCTGTGAGTAATCCACCTTTCATATGAGCTAGATGATAATATGGGATTTCTTCATACTCTCCTTGCTGTCTTACCATGCCGCAAATAATTGGTTCCCATAATTCTGGTTCTGATTTATAACCTTGAAAGGTTTGTATGAAAAGGGCAAGAACTTCACTTAATTCTCCAACATTTTTCTCATCTCTAGCATTCTCTTGTATATAAATTTTTGAAAAGTACGTTTGTGCGTACATTTTCACAGCATCCCATCCACCACAGTGCATTACAACTGACTGTGCAACGCAACTATCATGACAAGCAATCATTACCTCTACCGCTTGACTAAGTGTTAAAGAAGTTCTTCCTTGTAAATGCGGATATAACTGCGCACTATCTTCATGCGGATTAAATTTAATGTGATGAAGTATATCATTCCAATTATGTTTATTTTCCTTCACCATTTGCGTTACTACAAATCCAATGACTAATTTTGCTGCTGATGCTAACGGAATATTTAATTCATTATTATATGAAGCAACTATCCGATTATCTTTTGTAGAATAAATTGCCATTCCCACATAATTAGATTGTACCTCTTTTATTTTATTTATAACAGTTTCCATTTCCATCCCTCTTTTTATATCGTTATATTAACTTCTAATATTTCAACATTGAATGTAAAAAAACTTTTCATTAGCTATTAAAATAAGAAAAAGGTAGCATGAATTTTTTCTTGCTACCGAAAAATATTTATTCTTCTATAGGATTTTCAGGACCGTTAAGTTCCAGCTGATAAAAAGCTAAATCTAGCCATTTATTAAACTTATAACCAGCTTTTTTTATTGTTCCTGCATGAATAAATCCATAGTTTTGATGCAAGGCAATACTTTTCTCATTCTCTGCATCAATTCCAGCAATTAAGGTCATATACTCTCTTTCCTTTGCAATTTCGATTAATGTTTTCATTAAAGACGTCCCAATCCCATTTTTTCTATAATCCTTATCAACATACACCGAATGCTCAATTGAATATTTATAAGCAGGCCAAGCTCTAAATGGTCCAAATGTCGCAAATCCTACTACTTTATTATCTGATTCATATACGAAAATTGGATACCCTTCAGCCTTTTTTTGTTCATACCAATCTATTCTATTTTCAAGGGTTACAGGTTTATACGCATATACAGCTGTTGTATAAAGTATCGCATCGTTATAAATATCTAAAATGTATGCTAAATCTCTTTTCGTTGCTTCCCTTATCATTGTTTTCTTCCTTTCATCATGTTCATCTTATTTCACTATCTTTTCAATAGTTTTATTTTATCGAAATTTCCGATTTTTATCTACATACGAATACTAGCTTTTCGGAAACCATCAAGTATATTTATTGCAGCAGATAACATGTAGAAGAAAATTCCTCCCCCAATGAGCCACGTTTTAAACTCCTCTGAGGAAATAGTAAATGCATTTGCCAAATACGTAATGAATCCTTCGTTTAATAAATGTGGATTTACTACAATTACAATGAATATGATTGTTCCGACTACTTGAAGAATAGCATTTCCAATTGCCAACCTTTTCGTCCATTGTCCCTGTACTAACTTATAAAGTGATATAGCTACTTCGAAAACGATCATAACCAAAATTAGGGGCCAGTATTGAAGCAAAACATCTTGATTAAACGTTGGCGCGACAAACTTCAATCCGTTTTCTGTACCATGATATACGCCTACAAGATGATTCGCATAAAAGTAAAGTGTAGCCCATATTGCTGTCCACATTAAACCTCCAAAAACTTCAAACTTCGAGATTGCTTTTTTCTTTGGGATATACGAGATGTTTTTCAAATCATCTGGTGTCCATTTTTTTAAACTTGTCGTCAACGGCTCGATACCTTTGTCTTTATCTGTTCTTTCTAAAATAACAAACACAAGTGTCAACCAGAAAAATACATGGAGACCCACTTCAAAAATTTCCCCTATACCTTTACCTATCAATTGTAAAATAACATTTAATACCGCTTGATCACCATTATAGCCTATAAAATTTTCTGCAACCATTGAAATGAGCGCAATAACAGCTGCAATTGGTATAATCATTTTTAATAGCGTCGTATATACATCAAAATAACGTGGTCCAATTAAATGCATTGGTCTATCCAAGTACCCATTAGCCAATGAAACTGGACTTCCCAATTTTTCGAGTACGCTCTTCACATCTTCCTCATTATAATCGTCTGGTAACATATCCTCTATTGTTGACCGTAGTTCAAGTGTAATATCTTCACGATTTTGTTCAGGCAATCTCTTCGCAACTTCATGGACATACATATCAATCAAACTCATTTTCGTCCTCCTCCTTTAATAAGTTATAAAGTTCTTTCGAATCCTTTACCCACTGCTTTTTCAATTGTAAAAATATCTCTAATCCATATTCACTTAAAACATAATACTTACGAGGTCTACTCTCTGTTTTATCCCAACTACTCGTCACTAACCCCTGCTTTTCTAATCGGCGAAGTAGTGGATATAAAGTACTTTGATCAATTGTAATCCCTGATTGCTCCAATAACTGGACAAGTGAATATCCGTACTGCGGCGTTCTTAATTGACTTAAAACAGCTAACGTTAATGTCCCTCTTCTTAACTCAGTAATTAACGAGTTTAATAAAGTATCCATTCACTCACCTCATTTCCATTACTATATGTCATACAGTATGTGTTTTATACTATGTATCGTACAGTATTAATGTGACAAAAACTATAATCATTTACCAAAAAACGGATAATAAAAAGCGCAAATTATATGATTTTTGCTTTTTTAGCTAAGTTATATATCTATAGCACTAACTACTAATTTTGAAGTTCCAGTAATGCTATATTAAGTTACAAATATCGTATACATATGATGTGAACATAACATTTCACTATAGGAAGCTATAAAAATGGCGAATTACCATGCTTGAATGATTCCCGTTTTCAGCACCTAATCAACGTTATTTCCTTCATAAACTTCATCTTGTTCAAAATCTTTATTTTTGTTTGGTTTATTAGAGAAAAATAAAAAAACAATTAAATTAGGTTAATTGTTTTTCAAATGCAAAATCTTTATTTTTTTAAATAATCTATGATATTCGAAAAGACAAACTCTCCAAATGCAAGTGGTATATAAATAAACCATAACTTTAATATTGCCTTTGTTTCTTTGTGATCAGAATCCCCCATTAAAACCAACCCTATCCTTTTTCTTCTAATATTTTCATTTTAATTCCAATAACAAGGAAATTATACCATTCATTAAAGTTATAGTCTATTTTTTCTAAAAATTAAATAAATAAAATTCTTGTATTCCCTCAATATTCAGATAAACATAATAACTTTTTTACGTTTCATCTTCAAAGTCAATAATGAGTCCTGTTAGAACCGCTACATTACCAATTGATTGGATTCCGTGACCAATAAAATCCATCTTAAATTCTTCCTACTTTAATTTATGTAATGATATAATAACAATAAATTTTCAACACGTGCTTAATAGAATGGGGACTTATAATGGATAAACCTCTCACTGCATTACAAACTATTATTATACATATGAATACAAATGAACATTGGCATGATTTTATTTGTTATTGTCAGCATCGCGAAGCGGGACTTCGAAAATTAGCTTATAAACCTTTAGAGACATTTATTTCAAATGCAAAGAAATGGGAATCAAAAGATCAAGAAGAGTTTGCCATTTCACTGTTTACTATTTTAGATGCATTAAACGAAAAAGATGAGGTCTTAACTTTTTCACTAAATAGTTTTCTAATAGACATTCTATATAGATGGACAGAAAACAACCCATTTGATTCAAGACCTTTTAGATGGATAGGAATTTATATGGACTCTAGCAATAAAGATGACGATTTAGAAAAATTCCTTCGAAAAGCGATTGAATTAGGTGGTGATACCGAACAAGAAGCTATGATATACCTAGTTTCTAATTACATCCATACTTTAGAATTTGGTACACATGAATTCCCTTCAGGTTATTGCGGAGATTTAAGCGAATGTATAGAAAAACTTCCCTATATGCTTCAATTAATTAATAGAATTCAGAATAAGAACATAAAGGAGCAAAACATTGGTCAAATACAAGAACAACTACACCTTATTCTAGATTGGTTAAAACATACACAAACTCCAGTAGATGCTGTTCGTATATGGGAAAAAGAACAAACTAAGGAATTAGAAATGGTCATTGTATATTATTTACACAACAGCTCAAGTCGTTAATTCATCTTGTACAGAGATAATAAAGTTGTTTAAAACATAATAAAATTGTTTGAAAAACGCCAGTCATGTTATTCAACAATCGGACTATATAATGGAATGAATCCTTGTAAAAATTATAAATATTTGAAATAATCATTATTAAGTTGAAGCAGAACGATTGCAGAAAAAGGTGATACGACTTTTTCTTACTTAAGAATCGCGAAACAGTTGAAAATTTTAATTAATTATATTCCGAAAGGGTGTGTGTAGTATCTTATCAACTAATGTTTTTACTTATAAATCTAAGGATGGAAAAACAGTAATAATTAGAGAAGCTAAAGAACAGGATGCAGAAAGAATACTAGATTCTGCTTCAAAAGCTTTAATAAACGCTCCATACATGCTAAGTACGGTTGAGGATGTAAAAAAGGTACGTATCGATGCTATTCAAAAAACGTTAAAAGCTTATCATGAAAATCCAAATTATGTACAGTTTATTGCTGAAGTTGATGGTAAGTTAGTCGGTGCAATAGATTTTAAGAACGGAAACAAAGAAAAAATTAGTCATCAAGGGGCTTTTGCGATGACCATACTACCTGAATATCGAAATTATGGTATTGGAAGAGCTCTTCTAGAAACGTTAATCAATTGGGCTAAAAATAACAGTAAGATTGAAAAAGTTTGTCTTGAGGTAATGGAAGATAATCTAGGTGCAATCCAGTTATATAAGAATCTAGGCTTCTTTGAAGAGGGTAGAAAAGCAAAGGGTGTAAAATTGGATGATAGCTATCAAAATTTAATATTAATGGCTTTATTCGTTTAAAATTGAACATTAATTTCAATATAAAAAGAGGATCTTCATAGTCATCTCCCTGTTAAGTAGACAGTAATAGAAATCCTCTTTTTATATTTATCCCACATTAGCTTGCAGTAAAACTCCCCACTGATTATAGTTCCACTTTATTTTAATCCTTTAATTAAAGGTGACGCTTCCCCACTATGGAAAATCCATAAGTCATGAAGTGATCTCGTACATCCGACATATAGTAATTTTGCATCATGTTTTGTGTTTTTGTAATGTTCTTCATCCACATCAATTAAAAGCACCGCATCAAATTCTAAACCTTTCGCTAAATAGACAGGTACTACTGATATACCACCTTCATATTTACTTTGGTTTGCTTCAATTACGTTGACCGTTAATCCTGCATTTGTTAATTTCACATATATATCACGGCATTCATCTTCTGTTCTTCCGATTACCGCAATTGTTTTCACATCTGCATTTTGCAAATGTTTTACCGTCTTCACAATTTCAGTAAATTGATTTTCTGCATGAATTACTTTCACATCTTCTCCACTGCGGAAGACTGGTGTTGCGAGTCCTACTGGGATTTCTGCATTTTTAATTATTTCATTTGCAAATTCAATAATTTCTTTTGTAGAACGATAACTTCTTGTCAATTCATAATAACCGGTTTCTTGGAATACTTCCTTAAAAGCATTCCAATCTTCAATTCCTTGGTAATCATAAATCGCTTGCGATAAATCACCTAATATAGTGAAAGAATTACCTAATGTAATTTCTTTTAATACATAAACTTGGAAAGGCGAAAAATCTTGCGCTTCATCAATAACAACGTGATGAAACTTCTGCCCGATTTCAATCCCTGTTATACGATGATGTATGTATATTAAAGCTGGTAAATCTTCTACATACACTTCTTTTTTACGACAACTCTTTTCTGTTTCTTTAACAAGTTCTTCAGGTAATACCTCAAGTATTTCTTTACTTTTTACTATTGAACTATACAGTGAAAGAGCACTCATTTTCGGCCAAAACTTCATATATGCGTTCAGTCTCTTAGTCGCTTCTTTTTTAAGTAATTTTTTCTCGTTTGTTTCCCCGAATTTTTTAAGTTCAATTTCAATCCAGCGCTTCATTCGTCCTACTAATCGTTCTCTTCTTTTCTGTAAAGGATAATGTTTATATTCAACTTGCATCCATTTTTTAATATCTTCTACTGGAATAATTGCTCTATCCCACGCCTCAAAATCTTTTGTCGGAACTAACTCATTTTCAAATTGGATCATTCTCTCTTCAATAAACGTCTTAAATTCCAACGTACCCTTTAATTTACCTAGCATTACCTTCTTTTCATCACGACTAATTGAAAATGCTTCTTTCAATTTTTCTTCTGTCTGCTTTAGTTTCACTGAATCATCTAACGTACGTAATGCCCAATCCGGAAACGTTGTTTGATTAATATTCCCTACACCTAATTCAGGAAGTACACTCGAAATATAGTCTAAAAACAGACTATTCGGCGCAAATACGATCATTCTTTCTGCTTCTAGTTGTTCACGATATTCATAAATTAAAAAAGCAAGGCGATGTAAAGCAATTGTTGTCTTTCCACTCCCTGCAACCCCTTGAATAAGTAATGGTAAATTTCTTTCCGCTCGAATAATATCATTTTGTTCCGATTGAATCGTTGAAACAATATCCTTTAGCTTATTATCTTTATTCTCACCTAATCGATATAGAAGAAAATCATCGGCATGCGATACATCTTCATTTCCTTTTACATATGTATCAACAACACGTTCAAGTTCTCTTTTTCGAATGGAAATGTTTCGTTTTAAATACACATCACCTTCTACTAACCCATCTGGTGATTGATAAAATGCTAATTCGTCTCCACCGGTAAATGAATAAAACATACTTGCGACAGGTGCCCGCCAATCGATAATGATTGGCTTCATCGTGTCCATATCCGAAACCCCTACTTTTCCGATATAAATCGGCATAACTTCTTCTTTTCCATCTTCCTGAAAATCTAACCTTCCAAAGTACGGCTCTTGCACACCAATACGTAAGTTTTGTCTATTAGACTCCCTCATACTTTCAAGAATTTGCTCTTTAAAATCTTCTCCATAATAAACTGGGATTTTTTCAAGCTTATCCAATTGCTTATCCATCGTATGTAAAGTATCCTTCATTTTTTGTAACTCATCTTCAAATATGTTGCTCATTTCGACGATTCCCTCCTGTCCGTTCTAATTTTTCAGTCGAAGTATCATTGTATTAAAAATCCAATCATAAAGTCAATAGTTTCCATTTAAATTTTCCGAAAAAACTTACTTTTCATCTTTCTAATTTAAAAAGAATATGCAACATCTAAATCACACAAATACACATATAGTATAATGATGCATGCAAAAGATACTACTTTCTATTTGTCTCCTATTTAATTTATCTATTAAAAAACATTGTAAAAATTAAAGAATTTAATCAATGGGCGCTTTACTGCCCATAAATAGTAGGATAAATAAAAGTAAAGGAGGCTCTTCAAATGAATATTTTGAATCTATCTCAAGATTAAATATGCTTCTATCTGGCTATATCCTTATGGTTTGTTGGTCAATTATGTATGTTGAAATATATAGACTTACAAAATCCGTCTGGCCATGCGTTATCATGCATGCGATTGAGGATGCTGTTCCTACTGTTTTAGTTACCCTAACAGGGATTATTACCCTTACAAACAGTAGTGATTTTTGGTTAAATCCTATTAGCGGGGTCGCTGCTACTGTTTTATTTCTCGGAATTGGAATCGTACTAAGAACTATAAGAATAAAAAGAGAACGACAATTATTCACACAATAAAAAGCAGATAATGAATTCGTCATTATCTGCTTTCCAATTTTTAAAACTACCTTATTATATTTTTTGATACATAAGCCAGTCACCAGAGTCTATCACTTTCTTTAACATCTTTTTATCTTGAGCGATATACACATATGCCTCAATTTCCCTATCAGCAACATATACTGTTTGCGTGATTCGATCATATAAATCAGTCTCCGCATTACCTGTATATTCTTCTAGTTCATCTAACTTACACAATATCTCATCATTTACTACATAAACTTCTCCATACACCTGTTCTTCAATCGAATAAGTCATGGCCGGATATCCTTCGTTCGTATCAAATAATTTGCCATATGTCCAAGCTCTGTCTGCGATGCATGTTGCACCTAGCATATAATGAGCATTCGTTTGTCCTCTTCTTAACGTGCCATAAACGAAAACATGATACATAAATTCTTATCCCCTTTATATGCCTCTACTTTCTTATTTGTAAATAAGCACGAATCATAAAGTAACTCACTTCATTCGGAAGCTGTTCTTTAATAGATTTCAGACCACCATCTGCATTTTGAACGGCAGTTTCAATAAGAGATTCATACTCTGCTGGAACAAAGCTTTTCCAATCTACTTCCATTCCATCCTCATAGCAGCGAATTAAATGGTTTTCGATTGTTTGTCTTGATAAGTTACGTTCTTTTGCAATCTCATTCAAATCAATACCTTGTTTATACATTTCATACGTTTCTAAATGAGAATTTGCGGACGCTTTTCCTGACTTTTTACGCTCTGAAACTACTTCTGTCTTAATCGTTTCAGCATAATTTGGATTTTCTTCAATAAAATGCTGAACTGCTTGTAAGAAGTGCGAGCCATATTTCACAAGTTTGTGTTCTCCGATACCTTTTACCGTCAACAATTCGGAATCACTTTGCGGCATTTTCACGCACATATCTTTCAATGTTTGGTCAGAGAAAATAACGAACGGAGGTACACCTTCTCCTTGTGCAATTTCTTTACGTACTTCACGAAGCACTTCAAATAAAGGATGGTCTTGAACAATTTGTCTTGTCTCTACTCGTTCTTTTCGTAAAACATTCTCTTTACCAAGTAATACTTCTTTCCCTTTTTCTGTTACTTTTAACGTCGGATAAGTGCCATGCTCAACTGCAATTAACTCGTCTGAAATTAAAAACTCAATAAACTCACTGACCTCTTTTACACTACGGTTCGATAAAAGCCCATACGTTGGTAAAGTATGAAAATTAAATTCAATAACTTTCTTATTCTTCGACCCAGTTAGTACTTGCGCTATCATTTGCTTTCCAAAGCGTTGGTTCGTTCTAATCATGCATGATAAAACCATTTGTGATTCCCTTGTCACATCGATGCTCTCGCGATTGTCTGTACAATTACCACAGCGTCCACAATCTTCTTTCGGTTCTTCTCCAAAGTATTGCAAAATGAATGATTGTAAACATTGTTCTGTATGACAGTAATCGGTCATATTTTGCAATTTTTCAAGTTCATTTGAAAAACGTGATTCTCCAGTTGATTGATCAATTAAAAAACGCTGTACTTGTACATCTTGAGAAGAATATAACAATATACATGTACTATCTAATCCGTCACGACCAGCACGTCCTGCTTCTTGATAGTAACTTTCCATATTTTTTGGAAGCTGATAATGAATTACGTAACGAATATTCGATTTATCAATACCCATCCCGAATGCAGATGTTGCTACCATTACACTTACTTCATCTCGTAAAAAGAGTTCTTGTTGCTCATTTCGATCACTATCACTCATACCAGCGTGATATTTTGATACAGAAACTCCTGCCTTCATTAAATCTTCATATAACTGATCGACTACTTTTCTAGTAGCTGCATATATAATCCCAGATTCCTTTTGATTTTGACGAATATAATCCGCCAAATATGCATTTCGATCTTGCCCTTTAATGACAGAAAACGATAAGTTCTCACGCTCAAACGTTGTCATAATTGTATTTTCTTTATTAATTTCAAGTGTATTACAAATATCATCACGTACTTGCGGTGTTGCTGTTGCTGTTAATGCTAATACGAGCGGCTTTTCTGGAAGATAATCTAATATGCGATGTATATGTAAATAACTTGGACGGAAATCATGTCCCCACTGTGAAATACAGTGTGCTTCATCAATCGCAATCATAGGGATTTTCATATCGATAAGTTGGTCAACAAACTCCATCGAATCAAGACGCTCAGGCGCGACATAAAGTAATTTGTAATGTCCTTGTTTCGCTAATTGAATTCGCTGATTTGCTTCAGCAATCGAAATAGAACTATTAATATATGTAGCTGAAATGCCATTCTGTACCAATGTATCTACTTGATCCTTCATAAGTGATATTAAAGGAGATATAACCAACGTCGTGCCTTCAAATACTAATGCCGGAATTTGATAACAAATTGACTTACCGCCACCCGTTGGCATAATACAAACCGTATCTTTCCCATCTAGTACATTTTTAATTGTTTCATCTTGTCCTCTTCGAAACGAAGAATAACCAAAGTAGGACGCTAAAAGTTCTTGTGCTTTAGTAAACAAAAAAGAGTCACCTGCTTTTCTTTATCTTTCATCTACTTCTATTATATCAATCACTTATGCGACTTGAAAGGGATGGATAAACGCTTATTGTTTTTTCATTATTCTATATTTAATATGAATTAGCATCCGTGTTTTATATGTTTTACAACATTTATAACGTAAATCCAGTACACAAGAAGAAAGAGTTTCAATTTAAATGTTCATTTTATTTCCCTTTCTTGAATACTACTAATCGTATACATATAAATTCAGGAGGTTACTATATGAAGCATCGTAATATGAGTTCCATCACAGCGAAAACGAAAACACAAAAACTCCAATTCTCTAATAATGATGCGTGGAAATATGAATCATACTATAAGTATCAGCCATTATTCTCTTATAAAAAGCTTTTACATTTTCTTTCTCAACTTTTTAGACGTTAATATATGCGCAAAAAATGTATCATTCACAGAAGTTTTCTCAATATTAAACGTATAGACTTACTACAATTCAGTTGTTACCATATATAATAATCTGTTGGATAAATCCCTTAAGTTGACCTGCTTATATTAGCAGGTCTTTTTCATGATTACACACTTCTGTGTACCTCGATCTCACTTCCAAGTCTTTTCTCCATTTTATAACCATATTTAACTCCCAACAATTCATGATTATCATGAATTGTTGGGAGTTAAATTGTTCACATATAATTATGCAATTCTTCTTTCTCAATACACAAAAGACATTTTACTTGTTACTATAAAAGTACTCCAGATGAGTTTTTTGCTCATCGACATTATCTAGTTATTGGGGCCTGCCGCGGGAAGCAGGTCCCTTTGACTGTATGAAGGTCCTAATTTCATTTGGACACATTTACCAGGGTTTTTCAAAAGAATTTTATGATAACATTACGTAGTCGAGTCCGACATCTCGGCAATACCCTTTTGAGGGTCTGCAACTTCCCTTGCAGACCCTCTTTTACTTTATATTCAATTTATTCATATATACCACAACATCATTCATTGAATTTCTCCATTTCAAATTCCCTAAAAATAATCTAGGACACGTAACTAAAAATAAATCTTCCTCATACTTTGAGTTATACATGTTCAAAGGAGTGTTACTATTTATGTATTCTTATTGGCAATCGTATTACTCCCCCTACCATAACCCTTATGTAAACTATGATTTATCCGTACGGAACTACCGAATTAGTAAAAATGAGAATTTTTTAAAAGGGTATATGCGTTCTTTATGGGAACAACACGTCGCTTGGACGAGATTGGCTATTATAAGTATAGTCTTTAATTTACCAGATGTTAACGTTACTGTTGGACGACTTCTACAAAACGCAACACATATGGGACTATCACTTGAACCATTTTACGGTGAGGATGCAGTGAAAAAATATAGTGCATTAATTAAAGATCACTTAGTAATTGCAGCGGATCTTGTTAAAGCCGCAAAAGCTGGTAATCAAAATGCAGCGGCCGCTATAGAGAAAAAATGGTACGCTAATGGTGATGAAATTATTGAATTTCTTAACAGTATCAACCCATATATAGATAAAGAAGAATTTAGAAAAATGTTTTATGAACATTTAGCACTAACGAAAGCAGAAGCACTTGCCTTCCTAAATAAAGATTATGAAGCAGGAGTAAAACTTTACGATAAAATTGAAAAAGAAGCATTAGAAATGGCCGACATGATAACAAACGCAATCGTAAAACAATTCCCGCAAGTATTTCAATAAAGTGAAACTTTAATCAGAGTAGATATTACTACTAAGTAATACTTGATAAAAATAAGTCGGTTTCCAAACATAAATCGGCTTATTTAGTTTTCTCTCCATGATATTTCACCTCTCCTCTTTACATTTAGCTTATATCGATATATTTTATTAATATCCGTTTTTTATAGGAGGAAATAGTTTGATTAACGCGATTGGTCTCGTTTTTATACTTACAAATAAACACGAGAAAAAAAAGAAAGTTTACTTAAATGAAAAATTTGCACTAATAGATATTATTGATTCTAAAGAAGTATTTGATGATGAAGGGAATCCTTTAGTAGAACTAACATGTAAATACAGTATATATTTAGATGAAAAATATTACTGTAAATCTCTTGATGATTATACCGGACAAGTATTTCCTTTCTTAAGTGCAAAAATAGGAAAAGGTCTTCTAAGAAACTTAAACTACTACTTTTCTTACGTTGATGCCTATGATAAGAAACCACCAGTTAAAGAAATAAGACCACTTATGAAACAAGTAACGAACAGATAGCCAAAAATACAAAAAAAAGAAAGCATCTAACTCTGGATGTTTTCTTTTTTATTGAAAACTCATTAACTTTCATCCTCTTCTAAAAGTATGTATCCAAGCATATTTTAAATTAAAAACATTGGAGGATTAGAGTGAATGAAATACTCAGAAACAATTATAAGCAAACGACTTCGAATACTTAAAATGACGGGTATGTTTTTCATGCTAGTGTTAATAGCATGGATTGGCTATACAAAATTACTTTATGAAAACGGCTTTCTTCAAGAAAAAAAGAATTCAGTAGAAGTAATGAACACTAGCATTACAGGAGAAATAGAGCAGCTTTTTCATATAAACTTGCAAGGTTATCGAAAAACAAGCCTTGATGCTGTTATAGAAGCAAGCAAAACCGATCCAAGTGAACTATCCCTAATTGAACTGGTCAACAAATCCTGCTCGCGAGATTGCATAGGCGAACCAGTAACATATGTAAACTCAAACAATGGATATATCTTTTATAAGGAATCTAATGGAACTAATGTAGCTATAACGGTTAAAAAGAAAGACACATGGGTAATTGTAAAGAAATCTGTTCAAGATGGAATATAATCACCCAAAAAAAGAGTACGTATCTGGTCATCTCCCTGTCAAGTAGACAGTAATAAAAAGAGTATTATGCCACGGCCTTTTCCCGATATTCTATCGGGGAAAGGCCGTGAAGTTTTTCTTGGAACCTTTCTGTATTATAGAATTGAATATATTCTTGAATTGCTTGATAAGCCATTTCATATGTTTTTGGGCGCACTAAATACAACTTCTCTGTTTTTAAATGTGAGAAGAATGATTCAATACATGCATTATCAAAACAGTTCCCACGTCTAGAATGACTACCGACAAATCCTAATCTTTCTAACTGCTTTGCGTAAGATTTTGATGTATATTGAAACCCTTGATCTGAATGTAAAAGGGGCTTAATGGATAAGGATTTCCCCTCTAATTGTTGTAATGTAGTTAAAACCAAATCTAAATCATTTCTTCGAGATAGATTCCAAGCGACAATTTCATTGTTATATAGGTCTAACACGGCTGACAAATAAGCAAACTGATCTCCAATTCGTACATAAGTAATATCCGTTACATATTTTTGATTTTGTTTGTCCGCTTGAAACTCTCGGTTCAAATGATTTTTAAATATCACCGATGTTTTCCTTCCGTAAAATGGACGTTTTTTTCGGATGATAGATTGGATACCTAATTCTCTCATGAGACGGCGAACACGTTTATGATTCATTACCATTCCTTCTCGAGCTAAAGCACGAGTCATACGTTTATACCCATAGTAAGGGTGCTGACGATGAATAGATAAAATATGTTCTTTATGCCACATATCCCTTTTCTGACGTAAACGCTGCACGTTATGATATTTCCGCCATTTATAGTAGCCAGCCTTAGAAACTTCCGCGATTTGAAGCAACTATCGGAGTGGATAGGCTTGGCGTAATGAATCGATAAGAGAAAATCGTTCTTTCTTTAGGACCATTCCTTCCCGTGTAGATTTGGATTGCGCTTTTTTAAATACTCAACCTGTGCCTTCAAATAAGCATTTTCTTCTTCTAGACTATTAAAATTCTTTCGATTCCAGACACCACGTTGATCATCAAAGGACTCCCCCTGTTGCGCACGTTTTACCCACTCAATAATCTGGGCATCGCTCTTCACACCGAGTTGTTCACGAATTTCTCGCAATGATTTTCTCTCTTCTAATCGAAGACGAACTGCTTCTCGCTTTAGTTCTTCTGTATATTTTTGAAATGATTGTCCTTTTCTTGCCATAAAAAAATCCCCTCCAGATAAAACAGTATTGAGTCCATCATATCAGATGGACTCTTTTTTTACTGTCTACCTATAGGGGATAATACCAATCGTACTCTTTTTTATTATTAAAACCCTTCCTCTTCATGAATACAATGGCATTTCGGTTTTGTTTTACAATGACATTTTTCACACTCACATTTCGGTTTCTCTTTGCAACAACATTCGTGAAAATCATTGCGTTTACATCTACATCTCCCAAACATTAAATTATCCCAAAATGTATTACAATTTCGGGAATGCCCACAATGACAAGTATTCCCCATGAATCTGCTTCCTCCTTAATAGAATTCATCATATTCTATGTTTAAAAGTATACAAAGGCTTGTTTATTAGTCTATTTTCTCCATATTATAAGTAGAGTTAAAAGATTACATAAAAATAAAAAACCGTCACATGACGGCTTTTTATTTAGCAAACTACTCTTTTGTATAAAAATATTTAATTCCTTTCGTATCTAACCAAGCAGTTGCTTTGTCCAGTTCGTTCCCTTGACGATAATCTGTTTCGAAATACACAAGCCCTTGATTATCTCCACGAGATATTATTTTAGAAGTATATCCAAGCTTATCCATCATTTGAATCATGTCAGGAATTAAATTTACACCAAATTCATAAGTAACTACTTTGTTATATTTATTCACTATAATTCCAACCCCTTCTTGTTTTTTTATCGGCTCAACAATTTGATTTGTAAACCAAGCTAACGGCTTATTTCCAATCAGCTTATTTAAATCACATTTGCCGATACCAGCCACATTGCCTGTTTCTGTGTATTGCCAAATATCACATGGATATGCCGGTTTGTTACCACCATAACGAGGAATCCATACAAAATCAGAATTGACATTTGCCATTCCAAATGGAGCATACATATGATGAGCAATATATAAACCAGCCTTCTTAGCTCCTAATCTGCGTAATTCATCAATAAAAGCTTGTGTACCCGCTCTCATATCGTTCATTGTTCTTACTTCTACGTCAGCTACCCAAACTGTTGCATTTTTATCACCACGGTTCCAAAAGTCTCTTGCTTCTATCCGTGCATCCTCTACTGAAACGAAACGACAGAACGCATAATTACCAAACGGAATATTCCTTGCTTTCATTGCTTGTACATAATTTTTATATAAAGGATCTACATAGTTTGAACCATCTTGCACACGTGCAATTACGAAATCTAATTGTGGTGCCGCGATATCCCAGTTAATGTCGCCATTCCATTTCGAAATATCTACAATATAACCCATTATTTAACATCTCCTTTTTCATTATTATATTCAAAGCTTGTTTTTTTGCTATTATCAACTAATAAATAGTATGAGAGGTAGTATATTATTGGGTAATAATTTAAAATTCGGCTTATGTATTGAGAAAACAAAATATTATTACAGGTTTAACAAGTAAAGATTTACAAAGCTCTAAACTATATAAAGTGAAACTATAATTAGTAGGAGGCTACGAGCAGTGAAATTCCCACTTAATTTCTTAGCTTCATCCGAATTTTGAGATAAGAATTTTACTGCCCACAAATAGCTAGATAAACAAAACCACCTTTCTGACAGGTGGTTTTGTTTACTAATTTACATATACATTGTCCATATTTTTATAGTTACATAATTATTAGTTACTTAATTATTAGTTACTTAATTATTAGTTACTTAATATACTTGCTAACTAAATATAAGACAATTTTTAGTTTTTAATCAAACTAATTTTCATTTTATCTCACGTACTCATAGTACCATTTTCGTGCATCTAACCAAGCTGTAAATTTATCGATATTTCCAGACGGATAGCCATTCGTTATAGCATAACCAATGCCATCTTTCTGAACGACAATTTGTCCATCAATACCCGCATCTACCATAGCTTGAGCCAAAGCTTGTAAATTACTAAATGCTACACCACCAGTTTTTACTTTGAGCAAATCCGCTGCACCTCCTCCAGTTTGTCCTGTAAGAGCAAATACAATAGAATTAGCGATTTTATCAACATTCCATTTTGCCATGTCGGATTCATTATCAATAAATCCTAATTCAATAAGAATAGCCGGTGCCTTCGTTCCATTTAATACTGCTAAATCTGTACGTTGTTTCGCACCTCGATTACGCCATCCAATATCTTTTGCTAGTTGAGCTGAGATTTTAGCCGCCAAATCTTTCTGATCATAATACAAAACCTCAACACCCTGTCCATTTCCATCACTTGCGTTAAGATGAAAAGAAATAACTAAATCCACAGCATGGGAATTGCTATTCCGAATGATATTATTTAAATTTTGTGATTGAGTTGTCCCTACCTCGTCCGTATCGTCATAAACCGTGTGTCCTAGGGATCTTAACTTAGTCGCCACAGCATCTTTAACTTGCCTATCTAGAACGTGTTCTTTCCGATTCCCAAAATTAGCACCTTGAACAATACTATTGTGTCCTCCGTGCAAGCTATATCTGGCCATTATTTATCAACATCTCCTTTCTTAATATCATATTCAAAACTTGTCTTATTGCTATTCCTACTTACAATCTTAACTGTACCCATATGTCCTACATTTTCTAGAAGTGAAGCAATTTGTTATCGATATAAAAAAGCTATCGCTTCATAAATCGAATGATTTATTCTCTAAATTACTTTTACATGAATGACGACACGAACAAAAAAAAGCATCACCCTTTCGGCGATGCCTAAAAACTCTATTTTACTTTTCAGCTCCCTAAATAAATAGAGTTTAAAATCACTGAAACTACACCTATATTTCCTCCCCTTCCTTCACAGCTTCTTTCAACCTCTGCAACATATATCCAATCCCTTTACACCCCTCTAGCGGATATGTAATCATTTCTTCTGGATATAACTTTGTCACTACTTTTTTATGCTTCTTCCCTGCTAGTAAGACGATTTCGTCAAACTGTAATAAACTTTTATCTACCATCTGTTTTTGTAATTGCTCTATATTTATTACCTCATCGCTTTTTGAATCAAATGCAAGATCATAGTTTTCTAATACAATATCATTTGGTCTTAAAAATCCATGTTTCGCCGATAATATAACCCAGTTTTCGAAAAACATAGTTGCGTACGCCTGACATGCTTTTCCGAACGGACTAATATACACATCTTTTGCTTCCATCGGTCCGTAGTCTGAATGTTTATCCCAAATTTTCTTTTTTCCACATGGAATTATACATATCCTTTTCATATATATTTCTACTCCCTTTACTTTGGTAAATAAAATTCGTTATTTTGTACATTTTTCTCTCAAAATACTATATAATAATTCTGAAAAGTTTAAATTACACATTTTACCATATATGTACTATGGATCACTCTCATTGCAAATATTATAATACCATAAAAATTTTTGCATTTTTTTCTTCAAATTTTTATAATTAAATTTAAATATTATGATTTATAAATTAAATTAGGAAGGAGGTCCATAAAAATGAAAAATATTATCCCTGCACTATTAGTCTATTTTATTGTTTGCGTTATTTCCGTTATCATCCCAGCATCTGAAGGCTATAATTATGTCGGCTGGAAGTTATTTGTTGGGCAAGTGTATGCGATACCTATTTTCTTCATTACTGCTATAATTACATTTTATATAAACAAGAAAAAATCTTACGAATAAACGATTATAAGGATAGCTAACGCTATCCTTATTTTAATTCGTTAATCAAATTTAGAATGACCCTTGCAGTACTTTATATCCTTTCTTCTAAAAAGTCAAACGCAACTTCTGTATTTCAGCGTTTAAACGTAGCTCCTCCGAGAGCCAGCTCTCTAATTCTGAAACCGACGTAATATTTCGTTCTAAAAGTGACTGTAATTTACTCTCCAAATCATTAAACATACACAATCCTCCCGTTTTTAATTTTCTGTTTTTTAGAGATAAAAAAGGACAAGTAGCCAATCTGACTACTTGTCCTTACTGTTCATCTGTACGCAATACGATTAAGCTTGGAATGCTTCTGTTAATACTGGTACGATTTGTTTTTTACGAGATACAACACCTTTTAAAGTAGCTGTGTTGTTTTCTAGTGATACGTTGTATGCTTTCTCAACAACGTTTGCTGCTTTACCGATCGCAAGACCGACAGAATCATTAGTTAAGATATCAGTTACAACGAATAAGAATAGGTCTAAACCTTTTTCTTCTACTACTGCAGAGATTACTTTTTCAAGTTCCGCTTGGTGTACAAGAACGTCGTTTGTATCAACAGCGTTTACTTGTGCGATTTCAACTTTCGCATTACCCATTTGGAATTCTTTAGCGTCAAGAGAGATTAATTGCTCCATTGTTTTTCCGCTTAAGTCAGCACCAGCTTTTAACATTTCTAAGCCGTAGTTATCTGCATCTACACCAGCGATTTGCGCTAATTCACGAGCAGCTGCTACGTCTTGTTCTGTGCAAGTTGGAGATTTGAATAGTAAAGAATCTGAAATGATTGCAGATAACATTAAACCTGCAACTTCTTTACGAATTGTTACGCCATTTTCTTTGTACATTTTGTTTAAGATTGTAGCTGTACAGCCAACTGGCTCACAACGATAGTATATAGGATCGCTTGTTTCAAAGTTAGCAATACGGTGATGGTCAATAACTTCTAACACACGAACTGATTCGATATCGTTAGCACTTTGTTGACGCTCGTTATGGTCAACTAAAATAACGTTGTCCACTTCGCTTGCTACTGTCTCAACAAAACGCGGTCCTGCTACTTTAAAATAGTCTAACGCAAATTGAGTTTCACCGCTGATTTCGCCTAAACGTACAGGCTCAGCATTCATTCCTAATTCTTTTTTCAATTCTGCATAAGCAATTGCAGAACAAATTGCATCTGTATCTGGGTTTTTATGCCCGAAAACTAGTACTTTTTCCATGTTTTCCACCTCTTCATGAAAAGGATATCTTAAAGAAGCAAATATGACAATATTTAAAGCATATTTTTTTATAAATAATTGCACTTTCTTCTATATTTTTCATCATTTTCATAAAAAAAATCATCTAAAATGAATTAGATGATCGAAATGTATGTTTCAATTAAAATAGTGTAGGAGCTTGCACTACATTGTTAAAAGCGAAATTTGAGGATAAGCCATTATTCAAAAGGTTTACATCTATAACTTGATAAAACGCATTTCCAGTGTCTGCAATTTCCCAAACAGCTAAAATAAGATGGTATCCACTACGGTCAGTTGGTACATTTGCTTCGTGCGTTACTGTTGTCCCTGGTCTAGCTCCACCGTCATTTTTCACATAGAATGGCACTAAATCTAAATCTGATCGCGTTAAAGGTTTATTTGGATTCCAACCTTTTTTCGTAATATAATATTTCCACTCTTTTGTACTATGAGGAGCCGTTAGTTTCCACTTGAATGTATTCGTCCCGCCATTTAACGTAACTTTCTTCCACCTATCTACAGTTTGAACATCTAAAGCGGGAAAATGACCAGCCCCTGCAATTTGTCCATCAGAAGGTCCTAGTTGCGGAAATCCACCTATCCCTTCTACGCTTTGTGGTTCATATTGAATCGGTCCACAATTTACATTTACCCCTTGCTTACATAAATAAGATCGGCTCGCTGGTGATTCTACATATCCATGAGCTGAAGCCTTTTCTGAAAATCCAAATGTTAATAATCCCGTAAGTAATACTCCACCACTTAAAATAACTTTCTTCATCTTTTGTAAACTATTCTTTTTCATACTTTCATCCCCTTCCGATAATAAAGCGAAAATAACTATAGTTGGCTAGTCATCTTCTCTACATTTATTATAAGACGAGAATCATTACTAAAAGAACCCTCTAAAAACTTTCTCAAATTCATTTAGTGCGTTAATTAGATTATAATTAACTATTTTAACACCGCCAGAAAAATATAGACGGTGTTAAAAATAATCGTTTATTATTCACTTACTAATAATTAAGCACTCTCCCCGTTTGATTATACCTTAAATGTTTTTATAATAAATAATCGTAGCATCTAACTTACCATTCGGAGAAATTGCATACCCTGGTATTGTTCCAACTTCTTGGTAGTCTAGTGATTTGTACAGTTTATTGGAAGGATCTCCTTCTCTAGTATCTAATACTAAAAGAGACCTGTTTTCTTGCTTTGCTCGTTCCTCTGCTTTTTGCATAAGCGATCGTCCAATACCGTTACGTCTAAAGTTTGGATGAGTCATTAATTTGCAAATCTCGGCTCTATGAATTCCGTTAGGCTTAGTAACTAATTGTAATTGAATACTCCCTGCTACTTCGTTGTTTATTTTAGCCACATACAATATCACTTCTGGCGCTAATACTGTTTGCCAATACTTTGTTGCGTCTTTTTGTTCCAGTGGAGGCAAAAAACCAATTGATGCCCCATCATTTACAACCATTTTCAAAAGTTTCGAAAGTTCTTCCATATCATTTTCTAGTTGCTTTATTTCTTCAATTACTAAATTTCGCATTACTTTTCCCCCTTTTGTTTCATTGTAACAATTTTTAAAGAAGGAATAATGAAATAATAAGATGAATTTATAGAAAGATATGATTTTTTGTGAAAGGATAACGATATGAAATATATATTAGATAGAACGTACGCAAAAGAATTACTCGAATGGGCATATGAACAAAACCCGGGCCCTTGGTTTGAACATTCACTACATGTTGCTCATGCAACTGAAAACATAATTATAGAACTTATTAAAAATGGGTATAACCTAGATGCTGACATAGCATATAACGCTGCCCTTTTGCATGATATCGGAAGATACAAAGGTTTTACCAAATCGGTCATTCATTCCTATGATGGTTATATGTATATGAATGATTTAGGGTATACAGGAAACGCTGTTATTTGTGTGACACACTCATTCCCATGCAAAAATGAACATATAGATATCGCAGCGGAATGGAGTCTCGTTCCTGACCATATGAGAAGCCGGTTAGTTGAAATATTAAATGAACATTGTAACTACGACTTATACAATAAAGTAATTACTCTTTGTGACGCTCTTGCTGATGCGGGTGGCTTTACTACGCTGGAAAGAAGATTAATTTCTGTTGGTTTGCGTCATGGTACAACATCTCATACATCTTTACATTGGAAAGGGTTTTATGCGATTAAGAAAGAATTAGAAGCTTTAATCGGTAAGAGTATATACACAGTTCTTCCTGATGTAGAAAAATCTATTTATGAAGATATAGAATATTAAATTGAATACAAATTTAATTTCAAATAAAAAACGTTTTAAACATAAAGTTTAAAACGTTTTTTATTCAATGCTTTTGATTTTTCAGTTCTGTTAAACACTCTTGCACTAAAGTTACCGCTTGACTCATCGCAGCTCCGCCAGCAAATGCTGCTGAAACACCACATGCTTCCAGAATCTCTTTATCTGAACATCCTTGATCAAGACAACCTTTTGTATGATAAATTGTACAATACTCATCTTGCGTTGCTAAACTAATTCCTAATGCAATAAGTTGCTTTTCTCTTTTTGTTAAAGCACCCTCTTGAAAACAAGCTTGCGTGAACGCATTATATGTCTCAGCGATTTCAGGAATTTGATTTGTAAAACTACCTATACCTTCTTTATAATGATGTAGAATATCATTTATCGAACTATGTTGCTCATGTTCCATCTTATTCCCTCCAGTCATATTATCCATACCTATTGTAGTATGTGATGAAATGGAGGCAATATACCTTCTTTTAAATTAAGAATTTTCAGTTAATTTAAGTTATAATTTTAAATTATCATCTACAATAACTTTTTCTCTAGAACTTTTTCTTTCAACCTCTTTACTTCTTTCTTCCCAAAATGTTAATCCTTCAATCCCTATATTTTTAGGATTAAATACTGGATCTTTCCCTTCTTTTTTCTGCGTTTCATAATCTTTTAACACTTTTAATGCGGTTTTACTTAAAAGTAAGATTGCGATTAAGTTTAACCATGCCATACTACCAATTCCTAAATCTCCAAGATTCCATAAAAGCGACGCTGATTCAACACTACCGATGTAAACCATAATTAAAAATCCAAATTTTAAAACTGGTTTTAACCAGCCATACTTCAATTGACGATCTAAATAAGTAAGTGTCGTTTCAGCGATATAGTAATAAGCGAGTAACGTTGTAAATGCAAAAAAGAAAATCGCAATTGAAATAAATATTGGACCAAACCCTGTTATCACAGTTTCAACTGCTTGTTGTGTATAAATTGGACCAGCTTCCACATTTCCTATATTTTGTACAATAGCGGTTTTCCCTTCAGGTATAACATTATACATACCTGTTATTAAAATCATAAGAGCTGTCGCTGTACATACGACAATTGTATCGATATATACGGAAAACGCTTGAACTAATCCTTGTTTTGCAGGATGCGATACTTCAGCAGCCGCCGAACTATACGTCGCTTCTCCGACACCAGCAACGTTTGAAAATACAGCACGTTTTACGCCCCATGCAATAGCTGCACCAACAATTCCACCAAACATTTCATTTACACCAAATGCACTAGAGAAAATTAAAGCAAACATACTTGGAATCTCCGTTACATTCGCAATTAATATGATACATGTAACAATTACATAACCAATTGCCATAAATGGCACAAGCATTTGAGAAACGCCAGCAATTCTCTTTACACCACCAAAAATAATTGCTGCTAGTAACACGACTAAAAATATACCAGTTATATATTTGCTAATACCATTAGAGTTTTCGAATCCAACTGCGATACTACTAGATTGAATACCTGGTAATAACACGCCATATGAAAGTGTTACAACTACCGCTACAATGACTGCAAACCATTTCATTTTTAAACCTTTCTCAATGAAATATGGAGTACCGCCGCGATATTCATTCCCTACTTTACTTTTGTATACTTGAGATAATGTTGATTCTACAAACGCGCTCGCTGCCCCTAACAAAGCCATTACCCACATCCAAAATACAGCTCCAGGCCCGCCGAAAGCAATCGCTGTCGCTACCCCTGCAATATTACCAATTCCAACTCTTCCTGATAAGGCTAAACAAAATGCCTGAAAAGATGATATTCCCGTCTCGGAACTCTTTCCTTCAAATAATAGTTTAATCATCTCTTTAAAATAACGAATTTGCAAAAAACGTGTTGCAATCGTGAAATATACGCCTGCCCCTAATGCAAAAACAACTAAACCGATACTCCACACTTGCCCTACTAACCATTCTACTAAATTCTCCATCCAAATCCCCCTTATCATTCTTCGGAAAAGCAATTTTGTATATAAAAAAACGGACAACTATTATCAAACTTTCTAGTTGTCCGCATCTTTCATTATTTCATCCCTCAATTTTTGTCAGTAAAACACCCTATTACTTTATATTTACCCAAACACTTTTCACTTCTGTATAATTATCAAGCGCATATGAACCTAATTCGCGGCCAATACCAGATTGTTTGTATCCACCAAATGGTGCAGCTGCATTTTCTAAGTTATAATCATTAATCCACACTGTTCCTGCTTTTAATTTATTTGCCACTTGATGACCCGTTTTGATATTTTGCGTCCATACACCCGCAGCAAGGCCATAGGATGAGTTGTTCGCTCGTTCAATTACTTCTTCTGTCGAATCAAATGGAAGTACAACAACAACTGGTCCAAATATTTCTTCCTTAACGATTGTCATATCGTCTGTAACATCTGTGAATACAGTTGGTTTAACGAAATAACCTTTTTCAAGCGCACGTTCGCCACCAGCCGCAACTGTAGCACCTTCTTTCTTCCCTTGCTCAATGTAATGTAACACACGCTCTTGTTGTTTCTTAGATACGAGTGGACCCATTTCCGTTCCTTTCTCCATACCTGCTCCAAGTTTTACGTTGTTCGCCATTTTCATAAGTGCATCTACTACAGTTTCATAATGTTTACGATGAACAAATACACGTGATCCTGCGCTACAATTTTGACCGTGATTATACATAATACCTTGGAATGCACCATTAATTGCTTCTTCCAAGTCCGCATCTTCTAAAATGATATTTGGTGATTTTCCGCCAAGCTCTAACGTTACATGCTTAATCATTTCTGCAGACTGACGCATAATATACTTTCCTGTAACAGTAGATCCTGTAAAAGCAACTTTATCAATGTCATGATGATTTACAATTGCCGCTCCTGCATCAGGACCAAAGCCTGGTACAAAGTTTACAACGCCGTTTGGAAATCCAGCCTCTTTAAAGAGTTTTGCTGTATATAGTAAAGATAAAGGCGTTTGCTCTGCTGGCTTTAATACGATCGTACAACCTGTCGCCAGTGCAGCTCCCATTTTCCAAGAAGACATAACGAGCGGAAAATTCCACGGAATAATCTGACCTACAACACCTACAGGTTCATGTCTCGTGTAATTTAAGTAATCTTTTGAAATTGGGATTGTTTGCCCAATAATTTTTGTAGCCCATCCTGCGTAATAACGATAATTTTCTACAGTTGCTGAAATATCATCATCAAGTGCTACTTGATATGGCTTTCCATTATCTAAAGCTTCTAGTTGCGCTAATTCTTCTCTATGTTCTTCAATTAAATCTGCTAATTTATAAATAAGATGCGCTCTTTCAGCAGTAGTCATTTCTGCCCACGGACCGGATTCAAATGCAGATCTTGCCGCTTTTACTGCAGCATCAATATCCTCTTCTTGCGCTTCACATACGACAGCTAGAACATCTTCTGTAGCTGGATTATACGTTTCAAACGTCTTTCCCCCAATAGCAGCAACAAATTCGCCATTAATAAACATTTTAATTTCTTCATTTAAAAACGCTTCCACTTTTGGTTTCAGCTCAATATTTGTCTTTAACATTATGTTCTCCTCCTTATTTAAACAGCTACATGAGCTGCAATATTTGATAAAATCGTTTGAAGCTTTTGATCCTCGTCAACAGTTAATCCTAGTCTTGGATAGCGAGAAGGTCCTCCCGCTTGCCCATGTAATTCCATGGAACGTTTAACGATTTGAACATATTTCCCTGATCCTTCAAGAAACTCGCAAAGTGGTAAAATAGCATCGTTTATTTCCCACGCCTTTTCTAATTCACCATTTTGAAAATGCTCATACATTTTTGTAACGAGACCGGGAACGATATTTCCTGCTACTGAAACCCATCCCGAAGCACCAACTAAATATGATTCCATAACTAAATCTTCAGAACCACAGAAGACTTGGAAAGCCCCTTCACTTTGTCTTACTAAATCTCTCGCTTTTCGAATATCTCCGCTAGATTCTTTAATATGTGTAACATTTTCACACTCTTTTCCAATACGGAGCATTAGCTTTGTACTCATATCAACACCAGAAGTAAATGGGTTATTGTATAGCATAATTGGTATATTTACAGAATTTGAGATTTCTTTAAAATGAAAATAAATCTCCTCTTCCTTCGGTTTACAATAGTAAGAGTTTATAATTAATGCACAATCCGCTCCGTGCGCTTCTGCATGTTTCGTATATTCAATTGTTTCTTTCGTCGTCTCTGCTGCAGTTCCAACAATGACTGGAATACGGCCATCAATTTCTTTCAACACGGTTTCTACCATTTTAAATCGTTCTTCTTTTGATAAACTTACAAACTCTCCTGTACTTCCATTAATGATGACACCTGCAACCTTTTGTTCGATAAAGTAATTTACATTTTGTTTTACCCCATCCCAATTAATTTCCTGAAATTCATCCATCGGTGTTATTAATACTGGAAATGCCCCTTTAATTTTTTGCATATTTATCTCTCCTTATCACATTTTATTTTAATAAGAAACCTGCCGGAAATGGATCCGTAGGGTCTAATAGAAACGTCTGCATTCCTGTAATAAATCCTCTACTTTCAAAACGGAAAATGTATCCTAGTTCCTCCTTCTTCACTTTTTCCACAGTTATAAAACTATTAAATATACTTTCATTTTTAAAAGGTTTATCCGCCATATAATCATTTTTAAATAACGCATGAACATAGGAAACGATAGTAGAAACAAAACCTGGCGAACGTACGATAAAGTTATCTTCATGAAATGTAATCGACTTTATATGGTTCTTTTCTTTTTGCGAAGGATCTACTAAAATAAGCCTTTTTATTAGCGACTGTTTTTGTATAGCCTGCAGTGTAGCTTCTCCCCATCTTTTCAATTCTGAAATGTTTTCAACACGAATTTCTGGCGAATACGCACCTTTTTCTACAACTGCATATACTTTATCTGCTTGTATGAGAGAATAACTTACATTACCAACCTGTAAATTTTCCTCAATCAAATAGCATAGTTTGCTTTCAAACGAAACCGATATAACTTCATCATTCTCTACATACGCATGAACTAAAAATATTCCAGATAACGTTTCAATTTTGTATTGATTGGACTCTCTCTTTTTTAAATACCCACTTTCGAGTAACATCGTTATTACTGCAACAATGCCTCCATAATGAAGCGGAATCGAACCTTCATGATTAAAAAATAATACAGCTGCATCCACTTCATTATGGATAGATGGAACGACAATACACCCATTCAAACCGATAAAACCACGTGGTTCATTTAATAAAAGCTTCATCTCTTCTGCTAATTCACCTGAAAATTGTTCATTTAATTGCTCCAAACTGTAGTAGTATTTGCATGGTACGTCTTTCATTACACGAAATGCCTCGCCATTTACATGTACGTCTACTGCTGTATACATTTTTTGAATGTTCATTTTATATCCTCCGTTTCATGTTCCATCGGCGGAATTAGCAAAAATCCTTCTTTAAGTGGATCCATTTCATTGTAAAAAAATCTATGCATACCCATAAGCCAAGCTGATCCCGTAATTTTCGTTATGACAGCTTCAATATTTTCAACATGTGTCGTATTCATGACATATCCTTTAAATAAAGAACCAACGATACTCTCATGAATGAACTCTTCACCAATTTCGATTTCTTTCTGAGCGTATAATACAGCTAGCTTCGCAGATGTTCCTGTACCGCATGGAGATCGATCTATTCCGCCTGGTGGTACAACAACTGTATTTTTCACATGCGCACATTCATGAGTAGGATCTGTATAAAATTCAACATGTGTTAATCCTCTTATAAACGAATACTCTGGATGAGTGATTTCAAACTTCTCATTAATTGTGTTTCTTATATGAATCGCCTTATCGATGATTGTAGATGCATTTTCTGGTACTAATTCTAGATCTACTGATTTCGCATCAATAATGGCATAAAAATTCCCTCCATACGCAATATCAGCTTCTATAGTTCCAATGTCTTTCACTTGTACAGTAATATTTTTTAATAAAAAAGCTGGTATGTTACAGAAAGATACTTCTTTTGCTTTTCCATCTTGAACAGCAATATCTACTTCAACTAAGCCAGCCGGTGTATCTAGTTTTAAAGAAGTAATCGGTTCAACTACCGGAATTAAACCTGATTCAACTAACGCTGTACATACACCGATTGTATCGTGACCACACATCGGTAAATATCCACCTGTCTCTATGTATATAACACCTATATCAGCCTCAGGATGACACGGGTCTGTTAATAATGCCCCTGACATTACATCATGACCACGCGGTTCATTCATTAACAATTTTCGAATCCAATCATACTCCTTTTTCATATGTAACATCTTCTCTGCCATCGTCTCTCCAATCAACTTTGGAAGTCCACTAATTAATGTCCTCGTTGGATTCCCACCCGTATGTGTATCAATTGTCGTAAAGACTCTTTGTGACTTCATCCGTTTAACACCCTTTCTGTAAAACGACTCAAACGAAGTGGTTCAATAGGAATAATTGTCTCTTTTTCATTTAATAACTCTTCAATTACTTTCCCAGTAACTGCTGCAAGACTAATTCCATCCCCTTCATGCCCAGCGGCAATGAAATAATTTGGAATATGTTCCACTCGTGAAATAATCGGTAAATGATCTTCTGTCCACGGACGTAAACCAGCGTAAGAACGAATTACCATCATATCTGCCATTTTCGGATAAAAGCGAATCGCTCTATTTGCAATACATTTAATGGCTTCATTGTTTATTCTCGTATGAAACCCTACAAATTCACGGCTACTTCCAATTAAGAAATTTTGACTTTCAGTAGGCTCAAATACGAGCGCAACCCCGTATTTTTCAGTTAAAGCATCTACTTTTCGTTTTCCGCCAAATTTAGAAATTAAATAACCGAATTCCATTACTTTACGGCATCCTACGTGTTGTTGCCTTGAAGCTACAATAATATGCCCTTTTCTCGGTTCAATTGGTATATTTATATTTAACATCTGACCAATCTTAGGAGCCCACACACCCGCTGCATTTACAACTTGTTGTGCTGTAAAAGTTCCATTCGTAGTTTCTACAACAAATGAACCATTCGTATCTATGTTTATACTCTTTACTTCGGTCTGTTTAAAAGCTTTTGCGCCAAACTTTTGTGCCTCTGACAGAAGCGAGAATGCAAGGAGATATGGATTCACAGTTGAATCCGTCGCACATTCTAAACCGCCTAATAAATCATCAGCAAAAAAAGGCGACTCTTCTCTTATATCTTGCCTATCAAGCATTCGAAACGGTAATCCAGCTTCTTTTTGCCGATTTACCCATTGCTGCGCAGCTTCCATCTCTTCGTCTGACTCACATACAAGAATACTTCCTGGTGCCCTATATTCAAATGAATGCTCTAATTCTTCACTTAAATCAGTTACTAATTTTTGACTTACTAAAGACATTTGACTATCAAACCCTGGGTCTTTATCAATGGCCAAAATATTCCCATCACACCGTGAAGACGTCCCGCTGACAAATTCTCCTTTTTCAATGATTGTTACGTCTCTTCCGTATTTTGAAGTGTAATAAGCGATAGAACACCCTATTATTCCACCACCTATAATTAAAACGTCGCAGTGCCTCACACTATACTCCTCCTTTCCCTAAACCTCTCACTTTCTTTTATGCAATTGACGTGCCAATTCTGTACATATACAATTTTTATAAATAATATTTTTATTTGTAAAAATATTTTAAATTTATAGTAAATAGGTGTATTATTTTTTTATCACTGTCAAAATTTTTATACATAACAGGAGGACATTATGGCATTTTCATTTCCGACTATACAAGAATTTTTGGAAAGCGCTTTAATCAATCATACATGTAGCCTTGATCGCATTAAGAAAATAAACGAAAGGTTTTATTATCTCCCTTCTACTACAGAAGAATATAATTGCGCAATTATTTATGTAGATGACTCATTCACTGCATTAATTGACGCTTTTTCTTATGAATTAGCTGTTATCATCCTTAACGAAAACGATGAGCCGCTATGCTGTATAACTTCTCAGCAAATGATTCCATTTCTTTATAAGTCCTACAATGAACTACAGTCATTTTATGACACTGTAATACAAACAACTGACTCTTCTGTTACAGTCATTGATAGTAAAGAATACGTTCGAACTTGGACAGATGGCGCTGAAAAAATATTTTCAGTCAACCATAATGAGATTATTGGGCAACCGATTACTCGTTTTTTTGATTATAAAGACTTGGAAATTTTACAATCTTTACATGATGGAAAAAGCATAGTCGCTCAGTTCCATCAGCCTCGTCCCGATTTATTCGTATTAATTAATTCAAATCCAGTTTATTGTAATGATGAAATTATAGGAGCAGTCGTTTCAGAAACAGATGTTACAAATCAAGTCGCTTTAAATGAAAAACTATTCAATATGTCACATGAAATGCACCGTTTAGAACAAGAAGTGGCAAAGTATAAAGATGAATCCGATCCATTCCTTGCGATGAATGGGAAAAGTCCTGTTATACAAAGAACGATACAATTAGCTAGAAAAGTTTGTTCGGTAAAATCAACTGTTTTAATACTTGGGGAAAGCGGAGTTGGAAAAGAAGTATTTGCGAAAGCAATTCATGAAGCAAGTGAGGCAGCGAAGGCGCCTTTCATTTCGATTAACTGCGGGGCAATTCCAGAAGCGTTATTTGAAAGTGAATTATTCGGTTACGAGCGTGGGGCGTTTTCTGGAGCAAATAGTAAAGGAAAAAAAGGGAAAATTGAACTCGCGCAAGGCGGTACTTTATTTCTTGATGAAATAGGTGAAATGCCACTTGATATGCAAGTAAAACTGTTACGTGTACTGCAAGAGCGAAAGTATTACCGAGTTGGTGGTGAAAAAGAAATTAATATTGATTTCCGCATTATCGCTGCTACAAATCGTGATTTACAAGAAGAAATGAGAAAAGGAACTTTCCGAGAAGATTTATATTACCGCTTAAATGTAGTTAGCCTGCATATTCCACCGCTGCGCGAAAGACGCGAGGATATTATTGAATTAACTTATTCTTTCTTAAATGATTTTTCAATCAACTATAACCGACCAATTCGTGACCTACCTTCAAGCATTATGCATGAACTGCTTCATTACAATTGGCCAGGTAATATTCGCGAACTTCGAAACGTTGTTGAACGGCTTGTGGTATTCGCAACAGACGGAATTATAAAACAAGAATATCTACCATTTCATACGACTGAAACTTTAGACAACCATACAGCTCATTCCCTATTACTCAGCAACAATAATACAATCCTTTCTTTACAAGAAGAGATGGATGAGCATGAGAAAAAAGTTATTGAAAGGGCTTTACGAATTTTAAATGGGAATAAATTAGAATGCGCAAAACAACTTGGCGTAACAAGGGCTACTTTATATAACCGTTTAAAGAAACTTGGACTTCAATAAAGAATCATTATGCACCAATCAGGCGTTTACAGGTAGCCATCTCCTCTCTATATTGGCATGATTTTTGCATATATAATTTGTGAAAATCGAACTAGAGGAGGAATACACATGACAAATAAAAACAACTTAATCGTTTGTCGTTGTGAAGAGGTTACATATGGGCAACTTCAATCGACAATTGCTGAATATAACTGCTCGGCAAGAGAATTAAAACTAAGAACACGTGCTGGCATGGGATTTTGCGGTGGGCGCACATGCAGAATAATGATAGATCGAATGATTGAAAATGCGAATCCTGACGTAACTCTTAATGAACTACCGTTAAAATATCAACCACCAATACGTGCAGTTACTTTTGGATCAGTAGGTGAAAGTAAATGAGTAGAATTACACATCACCCTATTTTAGGTACTTTACAAAGTAGTGAGCGTATTACCTTTCAATTTAACGGTCATCAATACGAAGCATATGAACATGAAACGATAGCTGCTGCCCTGTTAGCAAATGGAATACGGACATTAAGAGTTCATGAAGATAGCGGAACACCGCGAGGTATTTATTGTAATATCGGGCACTGTTCCGAATGCCGCGTGACAGTAAATAATCAAACAAATGTACGCGCATGCTTAACTGTTGTAGAAGAAAACATGGTTGTTGAAAGCGGGAAACAGCATCCGAATATCGTGAGAGAGATGGTGAAAAAGCGATGAGTGATGTAATTATTATAGGTGCAGGGCCAGCGGGATTATCTGCTTCTATCTCTTGTGCTCGTTTCGGACTAAAAGTGCTCGTTATTGATGAATTTATGAAGCCGGGCGGGAGATTGTTAGGACAGTTGCATCAAGAGCCTACTGGAGAATGGTGGAACGGAATAGAAGAATCGAAGCGACTTCATGAAGAAGCAGAATCACTTTCAGTACATATCAGGTGCGGTGTTTCGGTCTATAATTTAGATAGAGATGAAAACAATTGGTTTGTACATACTAATATCGGTACATTAGAAGCACCTTTCGTACTACTTGCTACTGGAGCTGCGGAATATTCTATTCCCCTTCCTGGCTGGACACTTCCAGGAGTGATGTCAATTGGAGCAGCTCAAGTTATGACAAATGTTCATCGCGTGCAAGTTGGAAAAAAAGGAATTATTATTGGTGCTAACATTTTGTCTTTCGCCATTTTAAGTGAATTGCAATTAGCGGGAATTACAGTGGATCATATTGTACTCCCTGAGAAAAGCGAGTTAAGTCAAAAAGCTGGTGAACCTGAAGAAGTTTTAAACTCTCTTTTAAATGCAGCTCACCTCGCTCCTTCTGCTTTCTTGCGAATAGGTAGCCACTTTATGAAATTTGATTGGATTCGAAAAGCTGGATTAACATTCTATCCAAACAACGGAATGAAAATAAACGGAACGCCACTTCACCTTCGGAAAGCAGCTCTTGAAATTATCGGAACAGATCAAGTTGAAGGTGTACGTATTGCTAATATTGACTCTAAAGGAAATGTTATTAATGGAACAGAGAAAATATATGAAGCAGATTTTGTATGTATTGCCGGGGGATTATACCCACTTGCCGAACTTGCAGCTGTAGCCGGTTGTCCCTTCCATTACATTTCAGAATTAGGCGGACACGTTCCTCTCCATTCCGAAACAATGGAAACTCCTCTTCCTGGTTTATTTGTAGCTGGCAATATTACAGGCATTGAAAGCGGAAAAATTGCGATGGCGCAAGGAACAGTTGCAGGTCTATCTATCGCAAAATATGCAAGTAAAAAACGTGATATAGTCGACCAACAATTATCTCACGCCATGCAAAACGTTCACTTTGTTCGTCAGAAAGCTGCAATTCAGTTTAATCCGATGGTAGATATCGGTAGACGAAAAATGAATGAAATTTGGCGTGATTATTCTTCTACATATGCACATACTAAAAAGAGCTCCTGAGATTATTCTCAACAGCTCTTTTCTCTACTCATCTGAGTTATTAAATTTCGCTAATGCGTAAATTCCTTCTTCATCATCTAATTCAAGTTGCAATCTCGCTACGAATGGATTGACATTATATTCTCTGTCAAGCAATAAGCGTAAAGCTTCGATTAAGTTTGCTTGAATTAAAATTTGCTGGCGACCATTTACCTCTACTTCCGCAGAGAAACCGTAGTCATCATCATACATAAGTTCAACTAATACTTCTTCTGGACCCACTTGTCTTTTTTCAGCGATATATATACAAAGCGCATTTATAAGCTCTTGTTCAGAAATTTTTATTGTTTCCATGCTACTTCATCTGCCTTCTTCTTACGTTGGTCTTTGAAGTATTTAAATGCACGAACTGCTAACATTACGATACCAGCCATTACTAACATATTTACCATAAACGCTAATACAGAACCAAGAGCTCCCATATTTGCAAATAAGCTACCCATTAGTAAACCACCAAGACCACCTAGTAATAAACCTTTCATAAAGCTTCCTTTATTACTTTTTGGTGCTGTATTTGTTGCTTTCGTTTTTGAATCTGGAGTCGTTTTTTGAGAATTTACATTTGAGTCTTTTTTGTTTAAATCAACTTTTGACTTTTGACCTGAACTTGGTGTAAATGATTTTTTACCAGATTTGTAACTTTTCGCTGCCGCATGATCTACGAACATAAAGCTGCTAGCCCCAAAGATAACCATGAATGCTGTCATTACTGCTACAAGTTTTTTCAACATATTATATCCATTCTCCTTTTATATAGATATATGTGAAATCTATCTTTCTAGTAAATTCAGAATGATAGATTTGTTTTTAAGAACATTTTAAAGGTTCTTATGAACTTATTATATGAACTTTTGTCGAAATATGCAAGTATTATTTACTTCCGACAGTTTGGTGACAAAGGAAAAATTAAGCAAAACAGAATTGACTTTAAATGAAACAAAACATATTATAAGTTCATAAGAACTTTTTATTATTTTGGAGGTGAAAAGATGGAAACATTTCATCTCACACGAAACGAAATGGCTACCCTTCTTCTATCACTAAGAGGATGGAATACGAAAAAGCCTCTCGGTATTTTACAAGAAGCTTGGGCAAAGTCACATAAAAAAGATATTGAAAGCGGACAAAGCGTTACAGCTTTTATTACTACCGCACTTTCACCTATTTTTGAAAAGCTGATTAAAATTGACGATACTGATGTCGGTTTTTCTTTAAATGAAATAGTTGCGCTTGGCAATCAGATTGAAAACACAAGTTTCTCTGTAACTGCTATGCAAAACTGGGTGAAACGAGATATAAAAGAAATGATTGGCTCTCCTCAAAAGGGGAAAAAATATTCAATTGAACAAGCAGCCTTACTATTTATTGTCGAAGATTTAAAAACAGCACTTGATTTTGAATCCATTCGTAAGCTATTACGCCTTATTGTAAATGACCCAGCCGATCGAAGTGATGATTTAATCAATCCTGTTCATTTATATGTAGCATACTCTTCTCTATTTGAAGAACTCAATCAAGGGAATTGCTTACAATTAAATGCAACAGATACCGTTCATACAATTGAAAACATCGTAAAAGAAAAAGCTGATAAAATCGCAAGCAAGTTCGATCAAATTAATAACGAACAACGCGAAGCAATTCGTAACGCTATTATTATTGCGACCCTTTCTGTACATACCGCATATGTACAAATGTTAGCAAAACGTTACGTAACAGCAACTTTATTTTTACAGAACTTAGATGTGAAGCCTTAAAAAATAGGAGCAGAAATGCTTCTATTTTTTATGACAAATTTTTAATAATCTTTTCATTAACCCTTCATGAAAACGTGGCTTATATCTTTTACTATAATAATTATGAGAGACATAAAAGAATTGAAATAGCAATCCCCTATGTAAATAAGGTATAATCTACATATAGTGAACCTTTTACGTCATTAAATAAAAGGTTCTTATACTCAAAAATTCATAAACTAGAAGGTGCAACAATGTTAAGTAGTTTTATTCATTCAGTATTAACGTTTTTTGAAGGATTAGGTTATTGGGGCATTATGCTTGGACTTATGATTGAAATTATCCCAAGTGAAATTGTCCTTGCTTATGCAGGATACTTAGTATTCAATGGAAGTATCTCATTTATAGGCGCTGTTGTATTCGGTACAATTGGCGGTGTTATTGCTCAAATCTTTATTTATTGGCTTGGACGATACGGCGGACGCCCTATATTAGAACGTTACGGAAAATATATTTTCATACATAAAAAACAAATAGATGCTGCAGAAGATTGGTTTAATCGTTACGGAACTGGCGTCATTTTTACAGCACGCTTCATTCCAGTAGTGCGTCATGCGATTTCAATTCCTGCTGGTATTACAAAAATGCCATTACTACGTTTCACTACATTAACAGCACTTGCGATTATCCCTTGGTCTATTATTTTCATTTATTTAGGTGAAAAACTAGGTGAAAATTGGGAGAATATAAATGATATTGCTGGTCCGTATGTGAAATCATTCGCAATTGGTGGCGTCGTACTTATACTTTTATACTTCGTTATAAAAAAATGGACAAAAAAGCGTAAAAATCTCGCTTAAGAATATAATAAAAACCGCTATAAATTCATTCGGAATTATAGCGGTTTTTTATTTATATATGAATTAATCTTCAGGAATTATATAATACCTTTCCATCTACATTTACATGGATAAGCAACCATTTGATCATTTCTTTCGTATATTATCTCAAAAAGGAGTGATTCCCCTATGCATTGGCAGCAAAAAATACCGTACTTAATCGGACGCCCTATCGGCATTTCCTTCATAAATGGGCAAGGAACTTCTGGTGTATTATGTTCAGCGCATGATGGTCAATTATATGTGTATGAATACCTTTATCAAGCTCAGTTTGCAATGAAACATTATGATTATAGACAGATTCAAGATATACATGCATTCCCAAATTGTCCTCACCAAAATCCTCTATACTAAAAAAATCGGAACGGCTCATAGCCATTCCGATTTCTATACTTTATTTCTCAGAATAAAATTTCTGCACTGCTTCATCAAAATAAATCCAACCTTTCCAGCCCAAATGAATCGTATCTTTTAAGAAATACTTATCATATTCATGACCAGAGAAATCAATTACTGGATATCCTGCTTTCTCAACCTGTTCTCGAACTTTTTTATAATACACTTCACGGCGTTCTTTCGGGAAGCCAGTATAATCATACCAAGGCCCATTTACAGGTACAGAAATAAAGAGTGGTTTGACATTTTTCTCTTTAAATAACTCTAAAATAATTTGTAAATCATCGTATTCTGGTGATTCATCATATGTTTCATTTGCTCTAAAGTTTTTTAAACCTTTTAGTTTTTTCTTCAGATTATTCTTATGATAATACGGATTTTCAATTCCGAATGTATTTGTAGTAGACTCAGCTTTCCCTTCTTGTTCTGCGTGTTTACGTGCGTCTTCCCAAGAAATTGAACGAAGTCCGATATTTGTTTTCTCCTTCATCGGTTCGATTTTAAATAAAGAGTTAAATATATCTCTATGATCTAAAATATTCCGATGCATATAAGCAAGTGGTTTAACTAAACCTGCTTTTATGTTATGTTTCGTATCATTATATACAATACCTTCTAATGAATTTTTTAATATATCATCTTCTTGAACAACTTTATAATCTAATAGCCGTTTCGCGATTTGCTTTTTCATTCCTGGATTTATCTCATCATTAAAAACAAAATGATATGCTTGTTGTTTGGAGAAATTATTAGTGAAATCCCCTTGTGAGACACCAGTCTTTGTAAACCATTGTGGTGAAAGAACAAAGACTACTTTTTTACCTTCTAATTCATCCATAGTAGATGTCATATTTAAAATATGAGCTAAACTTTGTGTACCGCCAGTTCCAATTAAAAACGGTGTAAAACCAGCTGGATTTACTTTGAAATAATTAGACGGATGATATGCATCCATTCGTAAAAATTCTGATGAACCGTACATCGGTAAATACTGTGAATTCTCTAACATTTTTTGCTGTAAGAAAACACTTTGTAATTTCTCTTTTTGTAAAGAAGTTGTCGCATCTTCTACCTTCTTATCACTAATAAGCGATACTAAACTTTTCGATGGGATTAGAATGATAATGAAAAAAAGCACACATGCTAAAATTATAGGACCAAAAGCATGCTTCATTTTCATCTTCTGTCCCTCTTTCTATCGTTATTAAATTGTAACCCTTGTTTTTGACACGTCATCTTTTCTCTCCTTTGTCTCTATACATGTTCCATTCTATTTATCTATTATATACATGTATGTATTTCCTTCCTTGTTCTATTAAGCCCTATATAAATAGCGCAAGAAAATGTTTCCATAGAAACATGTTAATTATACAAGATTCTACATAAATTTCACACTGGAATTTTAGTAATAATTTTATTTTTTAACAATAAAAAAACATATGAAATGTCTAGAATTCTTCGGATGATGTATGAAGTTCAAAATATGATAATAAACGCCCGCTATGATTAACTTCATGAGTATATATAAACCCGAGCTTTCGTAAAAGTTTTTTCGAGCTCTCATTTGCTACTTTAACTCTAGCAATTATTCTTGTTACATTCAAAGTCTCTATTGCATATTTAATGGAAGCCTCTGCTGCTTCTAATGCATACCCATTCCTCCAATGTTCTGGGTCAAGGAGATACATAATTTCTATTGCACCTGTTTCATCTACCTTTCTTAAACCACAATGTCCTAAAAGCTTTCCTGTTTCACTATTAAATAACAACCATACCCCGAAGTCATACTGTTCCCAATGTAAGATAAGTTGCCCAATATAATCATTTGTTTCTTCCTTCGACATTCCTCTTGATTTAGCCAACCATTTGCCAACAGTATCTTTTTTTAATATGTTATAAAACTGATTAATATCTTCTACAATTGGTTTCCTCATAAATAATCTTTTTGTATAAATTACTTTCTCTTCTTCAAACATAGACATCATTTCCCCTCCAAATACTGTTTACAGACTAATAAATTATACCATGAACTATTTTTCTAACTTTAAATAAGAAAAACAGACTATCACATACATGAAGTCTGTTTCTCCATTCTTTTATTTTTGTACATCTGCCCATTTTAAACTTGTAGCTGGACCAAATTGATGTACATATAAATCTTTCACATATGGTTTTTGTAAGTAAGATAATCCGCGCTGGAATACCGGTGCAATTACTGCATCATCAAGTAGCATTTTTTCAGCTTCTTGCATTGCTTTCCAGCGAGCCTTTTCATCATTACCTAATTCTGTTTTAATCTTCTTAATTAACGCATCATATTCTGGGTTTGCATATTCTGTATTATTGACGCTACTTCCAGAAAGGAATACTTCTAAGTAAGTCATTGGATCTGGATAATCTGGTAACCAGCGTGATAACGACATTTCATATTCTTTCTTCTTCTCAAGTGCTAATTTTTGCGTATGTGGTTGTAATTTCACATTCACTTTTAATCCTGGTAAGTTTTTCTCAAGCTGCTCTTTAATGTACTCTCCAACTTTTTTAAAGTTTTCCAAGTCATAATTTAATAGTTCTAACGTCACTTCATCTGTACCTGTTTCTTGCTTTGCCTTTTCCCAATATTCTTTCGCTTTTTTTACATCAGTTTTATTAAACTCACCTGCCGTACTTCTAAAATCTTTTTTATCTGGTCCCTTTAAAAATCCTTTTGGTACGTAATAGTTTGCTGCAACCGATCCATCATTTAAAAATGAATCTGCGAGTCCCTTCTTATCAAAAACTGTACTTAGCGCAAGACGTGCATTTTTATTTTTAAGAATCGGTACATTTTCATTAAATCGGAAGAAGTACATAACTGGATCTGTATATTGTTTTAGCTCTTTATTATTTTTATATTTATCTACGAATTCTGTAGAAATAACAGCTCTATCAACTTTATCTGTTTCATATAAATTTACCGCAGTTGAAATTTCTTTTACAATTTGATAGTTTACTTCATCTAACTTCACTTCTTTTTTATCCCAATACTTATCGTTTTTCTTCATTGTAAAGCTAGCTTCATGCTTCCACTCTGATAATGTAAACGGTCCATTATATACCGCTTTATTTGCTTCTAATCCATATTTATCACCTTGCTCTTTCGCATATTTTTCGTTAATTGGATAGAAGGATGGTAAAATTAATAATTTCGTAAAATACGGTACAGGATGTTCTAGCTCTACGACGAATGTTTTATCATCCTTCGCTTTTACTCCTAATTCATCTAGACCTAGTTGTTTTTTATTTATCTTCTCAGCATTTTTTACATCGTACGCAATGTATGCATATTGAGAAGCAGTATCTGGATTTATCAATTGCTTCCAAGCGTATACGTAATCATGAGCGGTTACTGGCTCTCCGTTAGACCATTTCGCATCACGCAATTGGAATGTATATGTTTTTCCATCTTTACTCACTTCATATTTTTGTGCGCCGGCTTCAATTATTTCATCATTTTTTGATAGACGGAATAGTCCTTCCATTACGTTATTCAAAACGTTAAACGAGACTGCATCTGTTACTTTCCCTGAATTTAACGACGGAATTTCACCTGTTTCTAGTAACTGTAATACTTTCTTCTCATCTTTCGGCTTTGTTGCAGTTTTTTCTTTTGCGCAACCAACTAAAAATGAAGAAACTAATAGAGTACTAACTAATGAGTAACGAATAACTTTTTTCATTTAAAAACCCCCTTCTATTTTTAAGGTAAGTAACGACGAGCACCAGCGTATTCTTCTATATATCCTGGTGTATTTAGCGGTATAATCTCTACCGACCTTTCAGCTCTTGGTGAGTGAATCATATTGCCATCACCAATATACATTGCAACGTGATGGACACTACCTTTCCCTTGATCATGTGCAAAGAAAATTAAATCTCCTTTTTGTAGATTTTCTTTATCAACTGCAACCCCTGCTCTTGATTGCGGTCCAGAATCTCGCGGAATTGTAATGCCGTGCGATTTATAGATCGTATGTGTGAAGCCAGAGCAATCAAATCCAAAACCACTTGTACCAGCCCATATATACGGTAAGCCTAAAAACATTTTCCCTGTGTTAATTAAATCATTGGCCGCCGGAGTTGGAATATCAGTTTGAGATCGGTAAACTGTTCCATCATTTTTTCGTAGCCATGCTTTCTGACCATTTGGCAACAATACACGGTATGAAATTGTGTCTTCACTTAATAGCGGCAGTCTTGTATTATAACTGACTTCAAGTGATTTATGTTTTTCAGAAGGATTTATATATAAAATCGCTGTTGGTTTAGTTATTAAGACAAAAGGTTCATTTGTTTTATCTGCAAATTCTTGATTATATGTTAATTGTTTTTCAGGCATCCAGCCCGGATAACCTTCTTCATTTCGTGGTGTTGGCTGTCCATGCACTAATACCTTCACCCATTCGCCTTTCTTATCAATAACAGTTACTTCTTGACCGAGTAAAGCTTGTGTTTCTAATTTATTTGCATTTGTTAACCATAGTTTCTCGTCAAGTGTCATTGATTTCGTCCATTTCCATAGATCCACTGGATTTGTTGCACTCGGTGTATCGATTGGTCTTAATGAATCAGGTGCTGTCCATAACGTTGCAGCAGATACATCTATAAATGCTTTATTATCCTTCTTTTCTTCAGCATTTGCCGATGTAAACGATGAAAATATAAATAAAGTTGTTAAAAATGCAGTTCCTACTTTTTTCATATATATCCCCCTTAAAAGATAGTTTACTTGTCTCTTCTACTAAGATTTACTATTCACTGTCGATTGAAGGTTTACTTTTGATCCAGAATAAGTCATTCCTTCTGGCTCTTCCATTAACCAAAGCGGTGCATCAAGATCAAAATAATGAATATTAGGATGCGCTGCCGCTAAATGCGCAACAGCACTAACGGAAAGTGAAGACTCCATCATGCTGCCCACCATACACTTCACACCAGCTGTTTCTGCGATATCAGCAATACGCCATGCTTCACGTATGCCACCACATTTCATTAATTTAATATTAATAAAATCTGCATATCTTCCTTGAACGAGCTTTAATGCGTCACTTGCTGAAAATATACTTTCATCGGCCATAATTGGCGTTTGCACACGATCTTTGACGTACTTTAACCCATCCCAATCTTTCGCGTGTACTGGTTGTTCAATAAATTCTATATTTAAATTACGATTTTCCATCTCTTGAATGATAGAGACCGCTTCTTTTGGACTCCAACCTTGATTCGCATCTAAACGTAATGTCGTATTTCTTGGTACCACATTTCGAATTGCCTCAATACGTTCCAAATCTAAATGCGCCTCTTTACCCACTTTAATCTTTAATGTTTGAAATCCTTTTTCTATATGTTTCTTCGCTTCTTTTGCCATTAATACAGGCTCATCCACACTCACTGTAATATCGGTATGAATTTCTTTCTTCCCGCCTAACAATGCATATAACGGCACATTTTGATATTGGCAATATACATCATATAAAGCGATATCTACCGCTGCTTTCGCACTTGAATTTCCAATACAACTCATTTGAATGCGCTGTAGTAACTGCTGAAATTGAATGATATTTTGACCAATTAAACATGAACGCATCGGCCCTAAAATCGCTTCTTCCATTCCGCTGGTGAAATCCCCCGTAATAACTGGCGTTGCGGCTGCAGCCCCCTTACCAATCACTCCTTCGTCTGTATGAATATAAACATCTATACTTTCAATTTCGGTTACAGTACGAAGCGCGGTTTTAAACGGTGTATGCAGTTTTACACGTCTACGATTTACTTTTACATCTGTAATTTTCATTTTGTTCATCCTTTCGTTCTCCAATGAAGTGAAATTTTAATCCACCGGAGATTTATACCCACGGATTATTAGGTAAACCCATTGGGCATTTACTCTCCTATCTCTCTACTTTATTTTCGTTTACTTTTAATGTAGGACGATAATGTGAAATAAAAAAATCCAGCCATAAGAATGATTCTTACGGCTGGATTTTGTCTATGATTGAGTAGACAAAGCAGCAAGCTGATTATATTTTTTCTGTGCATCTTTTAGCGCTACAAGTAACGCTTTTTGAGAAGAACCGAAATATCGGTTCTTTACTTCCATTACTAACGCCGGGTCATTTATATTTTTATGTAGAAATAAATATTTAACAAATTGAGATGTTAATGCAATTGTCGCTGAGCAGTCTGCATCTACAATTTCCCCTGTATCCTTAACAAGGATAAATGCTACGAAATAGCTTTTAAACTTTTCAGTAATGGGATTATTTTGAGGTGCTTTCGCATCCCCTACGATATAAATTGTATTTGAAGCGTACACAGCTATCTTCCTTTCTTATACGAGGATAACGGGTTTCTTAATAGTCGTATGAGCGAGGAACTCAACGTTGATTAAAAAATGTATCCGCTTACCTTGTATTATAATATAATTGACAGAATTTTAACAACATTTATTTTAGTGTATATTCCATATTTATGAAAACAGCTTAAACTCTTCATTTTTACAATATGTGATTGTTCCTTGTACCATGACATTCATACATAAAAAACTGCACCTCCAATTGTTAGACGCTGCCTAACAATTGGAGGTGCAGTTCAATGGCTAACTGTTTTTTTATTACTTTGGCATCACAAATATAGTTTCATTTGACTTAGAAAATTGATACTCTTTTCTCGCTAACTTCAAAATTTCTTCCTCATCGTCTGTTAAATTTTCTATGTTAGTCTTTAAAGAATCTTTATCTTTCTTTAAAGATACTAATTGTTTCTTTTGATCCATAATCGTATCTTTCTTTTTATCAATTACTTCTTGTTGTTTCGTTAAAATATATTGAACGTACAGAGTAGTTGCTGCAATAAAAAGGACCATTAAAATAAGACGCCTTAACTTCTTTTTATTTATCTTACGCTTGTCACTAGGTTGTGATGATTGTTCTGGTATATTAGGAACATTTACTCGTTTGAGTTTCCTCATTCAAATCCCCCTAACCCATATTTTTCACTACCATCGGCACGTTTTCTTACTAAACTAAATTCTATTCTTATAAAATAAACTCCTTCACAAAAATATCCCATAAATTAACCAATTAAAGATAGCATTCGACGACATTTCTACATTTACACCGTTTTTTTTTATACATGCTGCTATAAAATAGTAGTTTCTGTAATTCTTTTTCTACTATTGTAGAAGAGTTTTTTCACACACAAAATTCTTACCCCACATATCCATGTTATAACATGCTTACAAGGAGGAGAAATATGCATTACCGCACATTAGGTAAAACTGGAATAACTGTTTCTGAAATAGGTTTTGGGGCATGGGCAATCGGTGGTGATGAATGGGGACCTGTTAACGATAAACAATCTATAACTGCTATAAAAAAAGCAATTGAGTGTGGTGTGAATTTTATTGATACTGCGGATGTGTATGGTTTAGGACATAGTGAAAAGTTGGTGGCTACCGCGATTAAAGGACATCGTAATGATATTATCCTATCAACGAAAGGTGGTTTAATCGGACACCACTACGACCCTAATGGAGTTCCTGTATATGATACTCCCGAAAAAATCATCGCCGTATTTGAAACAAGTTTACAACGTCTTCAAACAGATTATATTGATCTTTATTTTTGTCATATTTGGTGGCATAATCGTAGAGAAACAGAAGCATTTCTACGTGCATTTGACATATTAAAACGTGATGGAAAAGTAAGGGCAGTCGGTGTTTCGACTCATGATTTACAATACATTCATCATTTCAATAACAACAACGAAATTGATATCGTACAGCTTGATTACAATATATTAAATCGAAAACCAGAAAAAGATATATTACCATTTTTACAAGAGAAAAATTTAGGAGCTGTTATTCGTGGTCCATTAAAAATGGGCATTTTAACTGGAAAATTCACAAATAAAACAATTTTTCCGGATGGAGATTTACGTAAAGATTGGCCAAATGAAACTTGGTTTCAAGAAGACTTACAAACTGTAGAGAAACTTCGGTTGCTCTCAAATAAAAATCAGACCTTAGGGCAACTTGCACTTCGCTATGTACTCTCTCATCCGGCAGTAAGTGTTGTAATTCCTGGTGCCAAAACAGGAATACAAGCACAAGAAAATGCAAATGCATCTGTTCGCCCTATGTTGAGTGATGAAGAGCTTAACTATATTCATTCAATATAAAAAGCCCAATCCGGGCTTTTTAATTTGGGAAACTAATATCATACTCCATTCGCTTCGCTGTGTCCTCCGCAACATGCACCCCTAACAAGTTTTTCACAATATGAAATGCCATATTAATTCCAGCTGAAATTCCGGCAGATGTTATAATATGTCCTTCATCTACAAACTTTACATTTTCTATAACTTCAACATTTTGAAACTCATTTTTAAACTTTTCAATACTAGCCCAATGTGTTGTTGCTTTTAAACCTTCTAGTAAACCTGCTTTCGCCAGTAATAGCGCTCCTGTACAAACTGAAGTCATCAGCTTTACTTCTTTCATTTGTTGGCGAATCCATTTTATTACTATTTCATTTTTTATTTCATATTTTCTAGCACCTAGCCCGCCCGGAATTATTAAAATATCCACTGGTGGTAAATTTTCAATACTATAATCTGGCTGTACCTTCAATCCATTCCTTGCTGTAATCATTTCCCCATTCTCGCTAACTGTATAAACAGTAAATGGTTTTTCTCCATTCACCTCAGTTACAGAAAAAACTTCAAATGGCCCTGCAAAGTCTAACACTTCTACTTCATTAAATAAAAATATACCAACACTCCATTTATTCATCATAAGTTCACTTCCTGTTTCAAATGATGTAAAAGGTGATCATACCCTTTTTCTAATGCAATATCATACGCTGTTTTCCCATCACTTTTCTTAATCATCTTATTAGCTCCATTTTTAAGGAGCAACATAATTATTTCCTCATTTCCTAATAATGCTGCTTCGTGGAGTCCTGTCCAGCCACCACTTTGCATAATATTTATATCTGATCCTTTTTCAATTAAGAAATCGACAAGTTCACTTTGCTTGTTCGCAATTGCCGCTTGCAAAGGCGTATTTTCATTTTCGTTTTTCGCTCTACTATGTATATCTGCACCACTTTCTAAAAGAAAACTCGCTATTTCTTTCTGTCCAAAATAAGCTGCTAAATGAAGTGGTGTCCATCCATCTTCACTACATTCGTTAACAATACTTGGACTCGCCTTTATAAACTTCACTACTTTTTCCTTATTACCACTTATAACAGCTTGTGCTATTGATTGTAAATGCTCCATAATAATCTCCCATCCTTCAAAATATTTAAGCATCTCCTTCTACATGTTCTATTCATTATTATATTTTCCTTTTAAAATCTTAAGTTTACATAATAATATTATATATCACTTTTTTGTGCTTAATGCTGAATAGCAATAATGTTAAAAATACTGCCTTTAAACAATGAAGACCATAATTTCATTAGAGTGACTGAAAAAGCAAGCAAAAAACTATACACATAGTTTTCATCATATTTGTTCAGTTGCATGAACTAAAACAGGTAATGTTTATTCTGCTATTTATGCTTTCAACGTATCAAATAATATTATTCCAATAAAAAAACAATCCATTTTTAAAATGGATTGTTTTTTTATTTCTGTTTTATGCGGTTTATTTTATTTTTGTATTTTCAATGATAAAATAATTATATTTACAAAAATGAAACACTACTATCTTAGCCCCTCTTATAGTAATTTTTTCGTTTGAAAACAAAAATACAATTTCACCTTACGATTGAAAAAACATATGTAAAAGTTTCTAAAACAGCTGCCTTATCATACTAATCTATAGCAATTCTGTCTTCTTCCCTTACCTGTTTCCTTTAACACATACGATTTTAAAACTAGCGCCGTTAATGAATCTGTTAATGTTTTATATGATAAATTTGATAATGCCAATAGATCGTTCGTATATAACATTCTATGCTTCTCTAATAATAATAGTACTAATCGTTCAGACGGTTTTAATGCCTCGTCACTTTCTAGTATAAAGTCTATATTTTTCATTTCTCTAATTACTACTCCTTATATAAAAAAATACTTTAGGTGCTAATTTAATATGAAAATAATACATAACAAAATTATAGATATATTAAAATAGTACCATCTAAAAACACTATTATACTATAACATAGAAGTAGTGTTTCCCCAAATAGGAAATGCTTTTTTATATCGCTGTAAGATTCTTGCAAATGTACATAATATTTTGTACGATTACCCGCCAAGTTTTCTTCTAATTTCGCTGCTCATCCTGATGTATTTGTAATCAATGAAGTTCTTCTAAATTTATAAACAAATAAAAAACGGTTCGTCTATCATGCCCTAAACATGAATGACAACCGTTTTCTAGTTTCTTCTTAATTAACATGCTCTATCTTAAATATTTCTTGCAATATGCGGCTTACTGTAATGACTTGTTCCACCGCCACCTACAACTACTTTACCGCCTTTTTCGAAAATTAATAATTTACTTGAACCATCTGCAAGAAGCACTATTACTTCAGCATTATTACTTGTTGCTATATAAATTACATAACCACTCTTTGATATACAAGTTTCCCAATTCGCATCAAATTCTGATCTTACTACACGATTTGAATACACTTGATTTTCAATTCTATCTTGTTCTACGTTTTCCAAATTTATTCTCCCCTCTTCCCTGCATAGTTATATATATTAAAATAGCACCATCTAAAATAGTGACCGATTTTAACATAAATAGTATATGTAATTAGTAGGAGAATGCTTGGACAATAGAAACGAAATAGACTTCGGGAATTTTACAATTGAAACTTCTCTTTAATCATTTCCGCTACTTCTTTTGCACTCAAATACGTGTTATTAATTTTTATATACTCTTCTTTTTCAATTTCACCATGAAGAGAGTTTAATCTATGCTTTTTCATCGTTTCTTTCAAATTATTTTCAGACCACTCAATATCTCTTTTTTTCGGTTTATGTTCTAATCGATTCGAACTTTTATTTCGTTCTAATCTTTCATCTAATTCCGCTTCCAGCTCTACAAAATACACTGTCCCACCTTTTGATTCAAAAATATTTTCTACATGATGTATATAATCCCAATCCTCTTGGAGGTCAAATGCCCATATATACGTAAAAATCATTCCAGATAAATCACTTTTAGATACTTCTTCAAATATTTCATTACGAAATAAACTTACTAGTCTTTTTGCTTCTTTCGTACTATAATCAAAAATTGGACTTACTAAATCAATTGTCATGTGGTTATGAAAAAGTTTTAAACCGGTTAATGTTGCTAATTCTTGCCCCACTGTCATTTTTCCAACTGCTTGTGGGCCAAATATTAATATAAGTTTCATTTATTTCCCTCCAATCTTTCTCTATAAACCATTACATAAAATTAAAAATAAGGCAGCCGATTTTTAATCGATTGCCTTATTTTTTATTCATAGTTTTAGTTCTATTCTTTTCGCACAGCTTCAAAAGTAATCATTTGATTTGCATTTGACGGTTCTTTTTCATAATCATATTCAGCAGAGTAAGTAATGTTAGAGAAACCTAAACTTTCTAAAAGGAGTTTAAACTCTACTATTCCATACCAGCGCAGCGCAAAACGTTGTAACTCTGTTTGTACGAGCTGTCCTTTACTCCACTTTTCATATTTCAAATATGATACAGTAACTTGGTTCAGCCAATCTATTTCAATTGATTTATTTTCTAATGTGATTCCGTCTCCACTCGGCAAAGAGAAAGTCGATGTATGAATTTCTCCAGTCTTCCAGTCATGCGGAAGCATAATATCTACGATTAATTGTCCATCTGGATTAAGATGTTCATAAAAACATTTTAATGCATTTATAGAATCCAAACGATTTTCAATTAAACAAAAAGATCCAGTAGGAATGATAATTGCGTTATATTTATGCGGAAGTGAAAATTGTTGCAAGCTTCCTTCATACAAATTAGGATGTAAGCCTCTCTCTTTACAGCGCTTACGGCAAGAATCTAGCATTTCAGGCGAATAATCTATCCCATCCACTTTAAAACCAGCCTCTAGAAGCGGAATGATGACACGCCCTGAACCTACTGCAGCTTCGAGGATTCTTCCTCTACAATCTTTTAAACGTTCTTTGTAATACTCAATATCACCATTTAAAGAATAACCGACTGGTTTTGTGTAATCATACAGTTCCGTACAAAGTGTACTATAAAAGCTAAACATTTATTTTCTCCTCCGTTTTTACGTACGGAAGATTTCAATTCAACTAATCTTCCTGTACCTCTAATTTTAATGAGATTTCGAAAGAGCTGACTATCATAATATATCACTCACTTTCCATAGAATATAATGATATTGTATTACATAACCTTCCAATTCGAAATATAAAAATTAAAAATTCAGACTACAAATTAAAGAGCTTAATTTAGTAAGCTCTTTAGAAAAAATATTTATTTCACAATCGGCAATGTCACTTCACTTAATTTCACTGTAAGTTTCGTGCCAGCTTTCGGTCTAATTGTATAATCATAATCACTTGCAATTAAAACAACTCCGATTTGATGCCCCGCTTTAAATACATAATCATCTGGTTGCATGTCCCATGTGAATGTATAATCTTTGCCCGGTTGAATCGCTGTTGAATTTTCTATACTCTTTACGTTTTGTGGGTCCATCCAGCCTCTCGTTACGATTTCCGGCTTCGCTCCTCCATAGTCAACAAGTAACGCTGTTAAATTTGATACAGATCGATCAATATTTCCTGTAATTGAAATCTTTGGTGTACCACTTATACGCGTATCTTTTTGCAGTACAGGCATTGTATATACTAATCGATTTGCTACTTCTAATTCTGGGTTTGCTACTAATTGATTTGATTTTATTTGTGCATCATCTAAGAATGAGAAAACTTTATTAGCCGATCCCATACTTAGTGGCAAATTGACTGATTTATTGCTTAAATACATACGGATTTTTGAAGGTACAGCCGCTGGATCTGGCCAATTTTTTATCTTTTGCCACGTTTTATTTTCTCTTTGCACATCAACCATTGGTTCATCCATAATTCCATTTTCAATTCCGTACAACCAATAATCTAACCATTTATTTTGTGTTTGCTGCCAGTTATTACTTGATGTCCCACCATGACCACCTTGGTGTAGCCACATTTTACGCGGAACATTATTTTCTCCAAGTGCTTCCCACCATTGCGCGAACTGTTTCGTTTTAACATTCCAATCGTTTAAACCATGAACAACAAATACACTCGCTTTTACATTTTTAGCATCTTTTACATAGTTACGTTTATCCCAAAAATCATTATAATTACCTGTTTTTCGGTCTTGTCCAGCCGTTAACTCTTTTATAACTTGTCCGCAAACTTCAGGGGTTTCCCTTGTCAGTACTGCTTCTGCCATATTATCTGTATCTTCTCCTTGATACCCGCCTGGAGCAATGACTGCACCATTTGCACGATAATAATCATACCAACTACTAATTGCTGCGATTGGAATAATTGTTTTTAAACCTTCAACTCCAGTAGTCGCAACAGCATTTGGTAATGTACCATTATAAGAAACTCCAGTCATACCTACATTGCCTGTAGACCAATTTGCCTGAACTTCCTCACCCTGTTCTGTAAATGCTTTCGCGCGACCGTTTACCCAATCAATAACAGATTTTGTCCCGAGTATCTCTTGTTCATCTCCAGTTGTAGGGCATCCATCTGATTTTCCAGTACCAATACTTTCGCCTAAAATAACTGCATAACCTCTTGGCACGTAATAGTTCCCATACGAACCAAGATTAATCGCTCCATACGGTTTTCCTTCATACGCATACAATTCTTCATCTACATTATATACAGGAACATCTTTTAATCCAGATCGATATGGACTCATTTCATAAATAACAGGAACTTTCACATTCGGATCTGTCTTTGGACGCATAACTTTTATCGATACTCTGTCTTTCTTACCGTCTCGATCACTATCAACTTCTGTCTCTACATATAAATTTTCGATAATAGCTTCATCGAGAGAATAAATCGGTTTTGTCATCCCATTTTCTAATTCAATTTTCGTATTTTTAGTCTCTTCCTTCTTCTCTGCATGCACATCCATAGTAAAGCTAGGTATAATTGTTGCAGATAGCATTGCTGACAGTGTAATTGCCATTTTCTTTTTACTCAAAATATTCCCTCCCCTTATTCGTTCTCTTTTACTATATAACAAAATAACTGAAAATTCAGTTTTATTTTTATATAAAAGTTGAGAAACTCAAAGATTTCTTATTAAGTAAAATTTAATGGAGGTGTGAAATTATTTTCCCACTCCCACCTTCTTTATAAAGTGAAACTTTAATCAGCCCTCACCAATTGGGCGTTTACGATCAGCAGGGCCACTTCTTTGCTTTCGCTGAATTTTGAGGTGGGGTCTTACTGCCCGGCAAATAGCGGGATAAATAGAGAAAAAGACAACCGATATTTCTATCGCTTGCCTTACATTCCATTTATTATTTTTCTAACTCTTTAAAGGTATCTTTCAAGTCTTTATCAGATACCTTTATATCTGCATTTTTAAGCAGTTCTCTAGTAACTTGTTGATGGAATTGAGGATCTTGTATACGTTGCTGTTCTAATTCTTTACGAATATTCTCTTTCTCTTCCTCATACGGTTTAAGCTCTTTTTTATCCGTTAGCTTAATAATATGATATCCGAAAGAAGATTTAACAGGTTCACTCAATTGACCAACTTCTAACTTATACGCAGCATCCTCAAATTCTTTCACCATCATACCAGGTCCAAATTCAGATAGTTCCCCACCTTTTTCTTTAGAACCTGGATCCTCTGAATATTGTTTAGCCAATACCGCGAAATCTTCGCCACTATTTAATTTTTCTTTAATTTCTTTTGCTGTCTTTTCATCTTTTACTAAAATATGGCTAACTTGAAGCTTTGGCTTATAATGATCTTTAATATCTTTTTCCGTTACGGTTGCTTTAATAGCTTTTTCAAAAGCAAAAGTAAGCTTTAATTTCTCTTTCAACTGATCTTCATTTTTCACACCATTGGATTCCATATATGTATTAAAATTATCGCCCATCTTGTCTTTTAATTCTTTTAGTTGTTTCGTTACCTCTTCATCCGTAACTTTATATTTATCATGTAATACTTTCTCTACTACCATTTCAGATAAATTCTGTTTACCGTAGTTTTCTTTTAATTTTTTGTTAAAATCACTTTCTGAAATGCTTCCTGATTTTGTCGTTACAATATTATCTGATGAACCACATGCAGATAAAGATAACGTCATACCCATTAAAATGCTACCAATTACTAATTTCTTTCTTTTCAAATCTGAATACCTCACTTCATTAAATTCAAATATAACTATGTAAATATAACGTTTTCCTGTGAACTTCACGTGAATTTAATGAAAGTAGAACATTTGCTAATTCTCCATTTAATACATCAATTTTGAAAATTATGGTGATTCATCCTATATCGCTAATCTCTAAAGCTGCATAAAGGACTAATATTTTCATTAGTCCTTTTTCACATTTATATAAAATTGAATTTCTCCATCTATAGAGGAAACTTCATATTCAAAACCATGCCTTTCTAAAATACTTTTCACTATCGCTAGCCCTAATCCTGTACCTGATTTTTCTTTACTACGAGAAGATTCTAGTACGTAAAAAGGCTCCCAAATTTTCTCGATATCCTTAATTTTATCCGTAGGAATGCCATTTTTTATTTGGAAATATATACTTTTATTTCTATCTTCTAATGTAATTATTATGGTTTGATTTGCTGTATATTTTATCGCATTAGAAATTAAATTTTGAAACACCATTCTCATTTTATTTAAATCTGCATAAACGATTGTATTGCCCGCATTACAATTTACTTGCAAGTTAATTTCTTTCGAATCCAGTTCAATCTGATGCTTATCTAATATACTCTGGACCAGTGGTTCAATGGGGAATTCTTCTTTTTGTAAAATATCTCTTTCTAGTTTAGAAAATCGTAATAGTTCTTCAATTAAGTTTGATATTTGATCTGTTTGTTTAATAATTGTATCTACGTAAGTCCCATCATCTAATCCATCTTTAATCCCCATAGAGTATGCTTTTACTAATGCGATCGGTGTCTTTAATTCATGCGTTACATCACCCATAAATCGTTTTAAATGTTCATTACGATCAGTTAAGTCTTGATGTGCTTCATGTAGTTTTTCACTCATGATATTAATACTATTGGCCAACTCTCCTATTTCATCATTCGTTTTCACTTTCGTTCTTTTAAACTGCAAATGTGAAATATCCTGAGCCACATCACTTAACTCTTTCAGTGGTGTCGTTATTATTTTTGAAAGTATCCACACAAGTAAAATAATAAGAAGGAGCGAGAAACATAGGATATATAAGTAAAATGTATTTAACGTATTTATAATTTCATTTGAATTCGCAATGGAAGTCCCAATTAAAATTATCGTATCATCTTTCGCAATATATTTAGCAAAAAAACTCGCTTTTACCTTTCCTTGATCGTACAGTTTATTCGATTGCCCTTCCGTCTTCACTTTCATAACTTCGTCTTTCGTAATCCAAAGCTTATTTAACGTTACTTTCTTTTTCGTAAGTTGCATGCGTAACGCGTCGTTCATAGCATCTTCTGACTGATTAATTGGCGTATACGCAATTGTAACGTTATTTTCACTTTCAATTGTATGAATAACATCTTCTAAATCATTGACTGGCGCATTTTGTATTTGAGTTGTAAATTCATTTAAGTTTTCACGTGTTTTATAAATATTATATTTCGGCAGGAGAAAGTTAATTAATAATAAAGAAATTGTAAATATAAGAATAACGGTTAAAGAAATGCTGAGAAATAGCTTTTTCCCAAGTTTATTCACTTTGTTCCTCCAAACTATAACCCAGCCCACGATGCGTCTTAATAATATTTTCTCCAATTTTTTTACGCAGCCTTCTTACATGTGTATCAACCGTTCTCTCTTCTCCAAAATAGTCAAATCCCCATACAATGTCTAACAATTTTTTACGAGTTAAAATAGTTCCTTTATGATTTAAAAAGCATTTTATTAATTCGAGCTCTGTTTTTGTAATTTCTAACTCTATATCATTTTTATATACTTTATTTTTGGCAAAATTTATCTTTACATCTTGTACTTGAATAATATCATCATGCTGAATAAGTTTTTTCGCTCGCGTAATTAGTACTCCTGGATGAAATGGTTTTTTTACGTACTCATCTGCCCCACTTTGAAGCGCTGCTAATTCATCTTCACTTTCACTTTTCGCCGTAAGCATTAATACTTTTACGCTTGAATTCTTTTTTATTTCCTGACAGACAGTAATACCACTATGTTTCGGCATCATCCAATCCAAAATAGCTAAATCAATTTTTTCATCATAAAATATTTGAAGTGCTTCCTCTCCGTCTTTCGCTAATAATACTTCAAAGCCTTCTTTTTCAAAATAAGCTTTTAAAATCCTTAACATATCTTGTTCGTCATCTGCAATTAAAACTTTCATATTTTTTCCTCCATTGCTTTTAAACAAAAACCAATTGTATCATACAACATCCTTGTTACATGAATGTGACAGAAAAATATTTAAAGCTTTTGAGGGGATAGTAATGGTGAGGTGTTGTACTATGATAAAAAAAATCGGGGTCATTTCTCTTCTTCTATTTCTATTATCAACAAATGCGTTCGCAAATACAAATCAACAAATTGAAGTATTTGATTGTCAAAAAGAAATGGTCATTCAAAAACAATCTTTAGATCCAGTAATCCAAAAAGAAGCAGTTCAATACGCTAAATCAATTACTGGTCCATTTAAAAACTTAAATGTCGTTCCAAAAGATGGCTATATGATAAAAATCCCTTTATCTAAGCCGGTTTCTATTACTAATCAATGGTTACACACTACAATAGACGAAGTACTTATACTACTCCCACTAAAAGAAAAGCCTTATATTATGCTTTATGATGATGAAAATAATCCGCATTTTTATTATGTAAAAGGTAAACCAGGATTATTATTGAAACAAATGAAGGTTAAAATGTAATTGAATGAAAAGGAGTCACCTTATAAGCTAAATTTTAAAAGCTAAGGTGCTCTTTTTTATAATAACAATTTGGTAAATGAAATTATAAAAGTTGTTTTTAATATAAGGGTCGCACCTTCATATATATCAGGGATTTTTAAAATATATCGATTTATCAACGAAAATACCTTTCCGTAGCTATTCTTTGGATAGCAATCTCTATAATAGTTTGTAGTGACTCGATCCCTTATATAATCCCCCTTTTACAAATCCATTTGAAGTATAAAACACATCCCCTTGCTTCGTGTCAGCATGTAAAACAATCACTTCAAAATACTTTTCCGCATGACATAATAGTTGATTTAATAATAAATTCCCTAACCCTATACGCCGATAATCCTTGGAAATATAAAATCTCCTTAACCGCCCAATCTTATTGTCTTTTGTGTACGGATCTTTATTTAAACCTCCAACTCCGATTAACATATCCCCTTGGAAAATACCATATAAACATTCTCCAGTTTTATTGAATACATTTACTTTGTTTTTATATTCATTTATTAGTCTTATAAGGAAATTAAACCCTTCTTCTTCACTGTCTTGAACGAGATGACTGAATTCATATTCCATTAAATTTTCTATTTGTTGAATATGTATATCTTTCAAGTCCATTCCCCCTAAGTACGAAAATACATAAAAATGCTCGAGAATCATTTATTCTGAGCATTTTTATGGTTGTTACTTTATTTAATTCATAGTATGCATATACTTCACTTCATATGTAAATCGATAATACAGTTAATTAATTTTATTATGAAAATATAAGAGCCTTGCTACAATCTAGTGTGTGGTAAGGCTCTTTAAAGTTGTGTAATTCTTATTGAACTAAAGCACCTGTTTACTTAAATGAATACATATACATTTATAATGTCTCTCAAATATAATATCAGTTTATATATTCCCCATTCTTCTCTAACAGGTTCAAGATAAATTGTAATTTGTTAATCAATATGTTTGTGTAACCACTGTTCAAATATTTTTAACTGTTCTTCAGTATGAAAATAATGTTCACCCGTCTCCATAACTTCTAATTCACAACGATTTTTTTTTGTAAAATAGTTAATAGTTTCAAATTCGCACAGTTCATCCTTAGCTCCGTACATAATATATGTATCTGTATTCCATGTACTAATAGGATGCTCTTTTACATAGCATAAATAATCCCAATATAACTTTTGACCAATAGGTGTCTCTATAGTCATTTCTTTTTGTAAAAGCTCCGGTGTTACATTAAACCATTTCATCATATTTTCGATAATTCGTTCCATATTAACTACTGGTGATAAAAATAATGCCTTTTCTATCACATCATTTTGAAAAGCTAAAAGGCTAAAATACGCTCCCATACTACATGCAAACACGTTTATTTCTTTCCAATGTTCTTTTGCGTAGTTCATAATTATAGATAATTCATTAACACAAAACTGTACTTTACAAGGAGTGTTATCATTCTTTCTTTCTCCATGCTCAGGTAAATCAAAGCTTAATACTTGATAACCTTTTCGATCGGCTTCTTCAGCTAATATTTGAATAACTGCATCTTCCTTATTTGACATATTTCCATGTACTGCAATAAAAATTTTTTCACTCTTATCTCCCCACAAAACCGCAGGAATATTACTAATTTTAAAATTATTTTTAAGCATATTCCCCTCCATAAAATAAGACATATAGGACTCGAAAAAAATGCACACACTTTATTTATCTCTGTACAGCAGGCAGTATCCGCTTTAAATCTATTAAATCATCTATTACTATATCAGCCTGAGCAAGTTCCTCTTCTTGCGCAAAATCAAAATTGCATCCAATTGCAAGTAAACTGTTATCTTTCGCTGCATTTATATCAGATAGCCGGTCACCGACTACCGCTGCCTCTTTTATATCATATTTGTTCATAATCCTTTTAACTAAGTCACCTTTATTTAGCGATTGTATTTGTTCAATACTAAACGTTTCAGTCACCCACTTGTCTAAAGCATAATACGTTACGATTGCTCGTAAATATTCTTTCAAACCATTACTAGCAATGTAAATTGAACAATTATTTTCTTTTATATATATAAATATTTCTTTTACATTTGGATATAAAGCGCCTTTTCCGCTTTTTATGTTTTCAATTAGTCTATCTAAAAAATATGCATCTGTTTGTTCTCTTATTTCAATAGAATGTTCCGGTAATAAAGCTTCCCAAACTTTCGGTAGCGGCACACCCATAATTTCACGGTATTTTTCAATCGGTGTTACCGTATCCCATAATTGAAGTGATCTTAAGTGATCAAAAGTATCATCTAACGATAATTCTAAAATTTTATCTGTTTGAAATAATGTTCCATCCATATCAAAAATTAATGCTTGTAACATTCTTATCTCTCCTTTTGGACTATAGTTTTACCAGATATATTTTTAAGAATCTCAATAATAATTTCTGAGCAATAATTTGCAGCAGTTTTCGCGAAATCATCATAAGAAACTTGAGCTTCATCATCTGCACTGTCAGAAATACATCGTATAACAAGAAACGGTATATCATTTATGTAGGCAACATGTCCAATTGCTGCACCTTCCATTTCTGTACAATGAGGTGCGTATTCGTCTATTAATTTTGCCTTTAACTTTGAATCTTCAACAAAACATTCACCACTTACAATTCTTCCTTCGTGAGCTTGAATATTTGAACTATTACTGTTACATGCTTTACGTGCTAACTCTATCAATTCCTTACTTGCAATAAACTCCTCTTGAAACGGGAATAATTTTTTCATTTGATTTTTACTTACATCATGATGAGTAACATTCGTTGAAATAACTACATCACCAACTTTTACATCTGGATGTAATCCACCAGCAACGCCCGTATTGATGATAGAGTCTACATTAAATTTATGAATTAATGTTTGCGCACATGCAGCTGCATTTACTTTCCCTACACCAGAACGTGCAATAATTACTTCTGTTCCCATGAATTCTCCAATATAAAATGGCATTCCCGCTATTGTCTGTTCTTCTTGTATTACTAGCTTTTCTAAAAGTAAATCTATTTCAATTTGCATTGCTCCGATAATGCCGATTCTGTTCATGTATGTAGTCCCCTTTATTAATTAATCCCTTTAATCCTCTCTGACATAACCGACAATAAAAATTTCGGAAGTACAAGTTGTCTCTTTAATCTTTTCGGCTGTGAGAGTAACCTATACAGCCATTCAGTTCCAGTATCCCTCATTATTTTCGGTGCTCTTTTTACAGTACCAGATATTATATCAATCATTCCTCCGATACCAATAGATAGCGGAACGTTTAATGTTTGTATGTTTTCATAAATGAACTCTTCTTGTTTTGGTGAACCTAGTCCTACAAGTAATAAATGCGGCTTGAATTGCTTAATTTTCATTTTTATTTCTTCTATTTCTTCACCATTTACAAAGCCATGCTGTCCTTTAAATTGTGCTCCTGGGAACTGCTCATTTAATTTTTCTAATGCCTTTTTATTACTTTCTGGCGCAGCTCCAAAAAGAAAGACACGATATTCATTGTCGTTACAATATTTTATTAAATCGTGAGTTAAATCCGCCCCAGTAACACGTTCTTTCAAAGTTCCTTTTAATATTTTCGAGCCAATTATGACACCAATCCCATCCGCTGTTATTAAATCCGCAGATAGTAACATCTTTTTAAACTGCTTTGATTTTTCCGTATTTTCCTTTGCAGACATAACAATTTCAGGATTTGCAGTTACTACAAACCTTGGTTTCTCTTGTTGTTCATGTAGCCAACCTTTTAATAAACTTATAGCTTTTGCATATTCTAAAGTTGAAAAAGGTATACCTTTTATAAACTGCTGATCCACTATACTCTCCCCTTACATAAGCTGTAAATATTCATCAATGTCTTTAGAAATTTGAATAAAAGCTTTATTCCAAAATTCATAATTTCTTATATCTATTTCAAAATGTTTTTTCATAAGCTCCTCTACTGGAGCCTTTCCTGTTTCTCGTAAGAACTCTTTATATTTCGAATGAAAAGTACTTTTACCTTCTTGAGCTATTTCTAATAAGCTAAAACTTACTAAATATCCAAATGTGTATGGATAATTGTAAAAAGGAACATCTGCTATATAAAATTGAATATATTTCATCCATACAAACGGCTGGTATTCACTTAAAGCTTTTCCATAAGCTTCTTTTTGTACCATTATAGATAATTTCTCAATTTCATCAGCACTTAATGGACCCTCTTTACATTTTTCATAAAATGTTTTTTCAAACTGATACGATGCTCGTATTGCCATTACATAATTAAAACTATTTCTTATTTTCCAGCTAAGTAATGACTTTTTCATATCTTTACTATCCGTTGTTTCAATTAGATAATTTAAGAGTACCGTTTCAAAGAAAATAGATGCTGATTCAGCCGTACTCATCGGCAAATAATCATCTAAAAAAGATGTAGATTGTTCAAAACTCATATTATAAAAATGCCAAGCATGTCCTAATTCATGAGCGAGCACTCTTACACTATCTATACTCCCATCATAACGCATGGAGATTCTCGATTCTTTCTCACTGAAAAATGGAGCACAAAACCCACCTGGTGGTTTATTCTCTCTCGGTTCAGCATCTACCCAACCACTTTCTATCGCATTACGTGCAAATTCTGCTAATTCTTCATCAATATTCTTACATGCATCATAAACGTTTTGTATTGCTACTGAAAAAGGAATCATGACCTCATTACTTTCCTTTACCGTCATAAGTGCATGCCATGTAATTGAAGCTTTCCCTTTCTTATACACGTTTAAAGCACTTACTAATTTATCAAGGTTTTCTTCTGTCGCATTCCACATTTGGAATAATACAGTTTCTGAAATGCCATTCGCATGAAAAGATTGTGTTAAAATCTCTCTATCTTCTATTTCATTACTCTTTGCATTACGCAATCTCCCTACTTGATTTAATACAGTAGCAAAGATTTCTTTTTCCTTATGTAAAGCACATGTTAATGACTCGAATACTTCTAATCTTTCCTTTTCATTATCACTATTCATTGCAATAGTATTTGCTTGTCCAAAGGATAATAGTTTATTATTGTGCTCTATTTCTATCCTATCCCGTAATTGTATGTACATATTTTCCCACGCATTAAGTTCATCTTTTATTAACTTAGTATTATCTGAAGTTTCCACTTCATTATGTTTTATTACTTGCTGTAATTCACTTTTTAGTTCCTTCACTTTCACGGTCAATTTAGTAAGGTCAGATGGAACACTTTCTTCAACCGATCGACAGTACAAATAGTATTCTGCTTTTTCAATAGCTTGTATAAGCTTTGAAAGAATCTCTACATCTTTTGTTACAAAATATTGCTCTTTCAACTCCAAAATCGGAAATAGAATATCCTCATTCAAATACAAGCGATTTAAATCCCATCTAGCACTTTCTTGCATTTTTATAGCCGCCTCCTATTTTTACAAATAGTTACAGATATTTCTCCCCACACAATTATATATGAAATGGCAAAATTTTGATATCTCCAAATATTTAAATTCCTATAAATATATTCTTATTTATACTCTTTTCTTCTACCATTAAGTATCATTACACATATAAAAAATACTCCCTCTACAAGATTGCATTTGATATAGGAAAACTTCAAAGATTTTATCTTCATCAATACCATATCGACCGATTATCACAGATTAAAAAATAAAAAAGGATTGATCAAAAGATCAATCCTTTACTCTACTTCATTTAAGAAAAATAACGTTATAACGCCAGGTCCTGTATGTGCACCGATTGCTGCACCAATTGTATTTACGATAAATACTTCACAGCCAAATCTTTCCGTAATTAATGATTTTAATGCTTCCGCTGTTTCTAAATCGTCACCGTGAGTCATACCGATTGTTTGACCTTTAAGGTCTTTACCACGTTCTTCCATAATATCAACAATACGGCTTAATACTTTCTTTTTCCCTCGTACCTTTTCAAGTGGTACAAGTTTTCCTTCTTCCACGTTTAAGATCGGTTTAATGTTTAGTAAACCACCGATAAATCCTGCGACTTTGCTTAAACGTCCACCTCTCACTAAGTACTGTAAGTCAGCTACAGTGAAGATATGTTCCATATGGCTCATTAGAAAATCAACACGCTTTAAAATATCTTCTTTTGATGCGCCGTCTTTTGCCATTTTAGCAGCTTCTAAAACGACAAGACCTTGACCAAGCGAAGCACATTTCGTATCAATAATTTCTAAATCTAAGTTAGCATATGTTTCTTTTACTTCCTCTTTAATGACAACTGATGATTGATATGTACCAGACAGTTCAGATGAAAAAGCTAAATATATACAAGGATTACCTTCTTTTGCATAAGAAACAAATTTTTCTTGGAACGTTTCAAGTGAAGGCAATGACGTTCTATAAACAGCGCCTTCTCTCATTTTTTGCAATAATGTAACTGACTCTAATGTTACTCCATCTAAATACTCTGTTTCTGCTTCATCATATACACGGAGTGGAATTAAATCAATATCATATGCTTGCAGCAATTCTACTGGTAAATCCGCCGCACTATCCGTAATGATTTTAACACCCATTTTTAAACCTCTATTCTGTTATAAATATAAAATAATAAAATAAAAATAGTACTTTTAAATTATATACGTAAAACTTAAATGAAGAAAGGAAAACACTTTATATTGTATGCACTATTCTTCAAAACTTGAACTATTAATGAAAATGATTCTATTTTAAACACCTTTTTCTTATTATTTTTCTAAAACACGAATAATTTTATAAGTATTTTGTATCATTATATTTTAATTCTTTATCTTAATATAATCTTTTCAAATTCATACTGTTTAAAATTTAAAAGCCAAATCCAATAAAGGAAATGGCTTTTACATTTTCATAAAATAACCAAACTTTATTTTCCATCAAATTGTTTGTTTACATTCATACTTTGGTGATGTTGAATATTAGTCCAGTTATGATAAATATTTATAGCCTGTACTATAATTAAAACAGTGAATATTCACCTGTAAGAATCACTAGATAAAAACAAGTTAAACATTTTATAAAATATTTAATTTTACTAGTAAAGCTAATAAAATTTGGAGAAGAATTTGAACATTTACTGCTATGTCTGTATCCGTAGTCGTAACTGTAACATTTCTAGAATTTCTAATAACAGTTTCTTGTTTATTAATTTGTTTAATAGATGATTTTTGAAACAGTTCTTGTGCTACACGGTCAGCTTTTTCACTATCTGCTATAGAAATACTTATTATAACCACGATAGCTGCTTGTAATGCTGCTTGAATAGATAAAGCAGCTTTTGTATCTGTAGTAGTAACTTCTACATCTGCGGAATCTACAATTGTAATAGATTCTTCAGAAATTTGATACGTTTTACTTTCTTGCGCAGCTGCTTCTGAAACGCTAGCATTTTTAAAAGATGGATGAGGATTTGAGGAATCTAATGCACTCCACTTTTTATTTTCATCTGAATGACATGTTTTGTCCATATGTTCACCCCCCTTCAATCTAAATAATTATTAACTTGTGATTGTATTTCAGAAACAATACTTTTAATTTGCTGCTTTTTTTCTGGTGATAAATTTTTTAATTTTTCTTCATTTATCCCATGCCTATTAAAAATATCTGAGAGTAAAAGGTCTATAATTATATTCTTTTGATCCTTATCAAACTTAAAGGAAGAAAATTTATTTAAATCATCCATTTACAATGTTCACTCCTATCAGTTTTCTATAAAAATTTCAAATAACTACCAGCATTATATGTATTTAAATAAAAATTGCTTGGACAAGTAACTTAATCTTCTATTTTTACTTTTTTTACTAATAAAATCAAAAAGCTGTCTTCTAATACGAAGACAGCCCTCCTTTACTTCACATATTTAAGTTTTATTCACTGTTAAATAATAAGTTCATCTTTGTTATTGTGTAGTTTTCCACACTTAATTTCCCATAAATCTTGAATATTAATTCGGTCATAATGAGAAGTCCAAGCTTGTACCACATATTACAACAAAAAATATTTACTTAGAGTGAACCCTTATAGCTAAACTTTATAAAATGTTTAGTTTAACTAGTAGCGCTAATAAAATTTGAAGGAGAATTTGAATATTCACTGCAATATCTGTATCAGTAGTTGTTACGGTTACGTTTCTAGAATTTTTAATAAATGTTTTTTGTCTATTAATTTGTTTAATAGCTGATTTTTGAAATAATTCTTGTGTTATTTTATCTGCCTTTTCACTATCTGCTATAGAAATACTTACTACAACTACGATAGCTGCTTGTAATGCCGCTTGGATAGATAGCGCAGCTTTTGTATCTGTAGTAGTAACTTGTACATCTGCTGAATCAACTATTTCAATATATTCCTCAGAAATTTGATCGATTTCATCTGTTTGTATAGCTTCCTCTAAAAAATTTGCATTTTTACTAAACGAATAATCATTTAATGATTCGCAATCTTCTTTTTTTGGCTCGCAATCCTCTTTTTTTGGCTCAGGAACTCGTTTTTTCGGCTCAAACTCCCGGTTTAATGGATCCCGATTTTTCTTTCTTCTACAAACTTCACATTCACACATAAAATCACCCCTTTTAGACTAAAAAATTAGCAATATGAAAATATTGGCTAACTACTAGCATTTTATGTATTTTTAAAAAATTTGTTTGGACAAGTAACTTGATTTTCTATTTTACTTCTAATTCTTTTTTCTAATAACAAAAGGCTGCCTTCTAATAAGAAGACACCCCTCTTTTATTTCACATTTATATAAAAGACCCATACTTAAATACACTAAACTTCATATAATATATTGCATCCTTTCTTTTTAGAATAAGTAGTCGTTTACTGAAGGGCACTTTTCGAAGTGCTCCTATCTTTAATCCCCCTCTTTTTCAGGAAGAGTTTTTTTACTAAACCCTGATTTGTATCACTAAGGCTAGGGATTACGACATTTCCTTAATAACTTCAATGAATACAGTAGCTACTAATTAAAATACCCCTATGATCTTCTCTACACTTAAACCATCGTGCGTTACCGAACGCATGAATTAATTTTTATTTTGACTATGTAACACTAAATTCACAAGATTATTATCCTATGTTTGGTGAATCCATCATTTCAATGCCAGCAACCCCACACTTTTAACTAATAACTTAAACAAATGGGCTACCTCAAGGTTCCTTTGATATAGTATCTTATGTTCTATATAATGAAGAGAGCGCTAGTATTCCGAAGGAGGATATATATGAGTATTCAATTGGCCACATCTAACGATTTAAAATGGATTAATAGTCAATATGACTCAATAGGATTTGTACGAAGTGATTTAAAGAGAGATAAAGTTGCAATTATTACATATAACAACGAGTATGCAGGTGTTGGCCGATTAGTCCAAATAGATGAAGATACTTTAGAAATGGGCGGGATTTTTATTCTGCCTCAATTTAGAGGGCTTCAATTAGCTGGTGAGCTTGTTTCATTTTTAGTAGAAACTGCGAAAAAATCACAAATACAAAATGTATATTGTCTTCCTTTTGAGGAATTAGAAAACTTTTATAAGAAATATGGATATACTGAAGTCGATACTACGACAGAAGCAGTCCATCCAATTATTCTAAAAAAATATAATTGGTGTTTGGAGAACTACGATAAACACGTTCTACTATTTAAATTGTAAATATAATAAAGTGAAACTTTAATCAGTGGGAGTTTTAATCAAATCCCTCACCAATCGGGCTTTGATTAAAACTCTATGTTCCGTCAATACTATAGATAAGATGATTGTATTTCTCCATTTCCCCTTGGAGAGGAGCAGTTGGCTTTTGCTAGCTGCTCTTTTATTTTTTCAAAAAGTCACATAAATATCTTTAATTCCAAACATTCAAAAGATAAAATATGATATGATTGTTATGAAGATATTTACCAACTAATAAATGCGCCCTAGACTTACGTACTAGGGCGTATTTATTTTTTAGTATGTAACTCCTTCACTCATCTATTATCCACAAAATAAGTATCATATGCCTTATCAAATTCATATCCTAACTTTTCTGCTAGTTTAGCAGATGTAGTATTCGCTGCGTCCCAGTTTGGATACTTTCCATTTTCTAAGCAATCCAATATAAGAGCTGCACTTACTACAGTTGCCAAGCCCTCTCTTCTATGATTGTGATCAGTCGCAACTTCAATTTCAATCCCATCATTATAAATACTATACGAGGATGCACCGCATACAACTTCTCCGTTATATAAAATGCTATAACCTATACCACGGTTTATATAATCTTCTACCGAATGAAATTGACTTGTGAAATCTTCAGATATCTTATGTAATGTAGGGCTATTTGCGATATACTCGTCTATTCTTCTTAACTCATATTCTTTTGGAAGTGCTGATATAAAAGTTTTTAATTTTGAACGATTAAAAACTTCTGGATTTCGTTTGAATTTATAACGTAAAAACTTATCTATTTTTCTTTCATGGAATGTTTCTAAGCGTTGTTTCCACTCTTCACTATTTACGATAACTAAAATTCTTTCTGGAATATTACGTAATAACTCTTCTGTTTCTTTCGTATTTGGGTCTCCAGCGTAAAATGTAAAAATCCCTACCGTAACTTGTGCTACTTTTGGATTTTCAAGATCATTTACCCAAGCAGTACCCATATGCCCTTGTAAATAAGAAAGTAAAACAACGTTATTGAAATCCTCAAACATAGAAACTAGTTTTTTTCTTGTATGTATATTCGCTTCATACATCATTTACATTCCCGCCTTCTTTAGAATCAACTACTCTTAACATTTTCATGAGCGCTCCATAATTCGTATTCATATACATACCCACCTGTTCATCATAAAAGCAATTGACTATTAAATTAAAACTTCGAATATTTATAAAATATCAGTAAACATAAAATGATTATAACATCTACTAACTATGAAATGATCAACATATAAAATAAGTCAACAATAAATATATTTCTTACCCGTTAACAAACGGTTTGAAGGACCAACATAATTAATTATGTAACAACCCTCAACAATAGTTTGAGGGTGCATTTAAATACATGTGTTATAACTCATTTTTATAAATAAAAGATTCCGTCTCACCGTTCTTATATACTTTAGTCAATTTAACAACTGATTTGTACGTGTTAACGTCATCCTCTATCATTTTTTTCATCTCTTCTATTTCGGCATCACCAGTTCCGCCCTCTATTTTTAAACAGTTCGAAATGGAAAGGTATCCGCTTGATGCCAATATAAAAATAAAAATCGTATCAGGAAAATTAATAAATAATAATCCGTAGTTTAAAGGGTCTCCAGCTGGATGTGATAAAAGTAATCGAAAACCTACCAGTTCAGGTACTTGAACAAAATCTCTAGAAACTCTCGCCTCACCTACTATAGTAATTTGCTTTACTACATTCCCGAGATCATCTGTAAATTCAGTACATCTAGGTGGATTAATTGTTGTTGCTTGGAAAGACACATTTAATTCAGGATTGTTAAAATCGAAAAAGATTGTACTCCCCTCCGTTAAACAATGCGGGCAAACATTTCCTAGCAAGCTAAAGTCCTCTTCAATATATTTAACTTTTGTTTTGCAACTACATACTTTCCCTATTCGAATTGCATCAATCTTTGAACAATCGACAAATATAACCTCATTGTCTTCTTGTACGAATGATACGATACCTGTTTTCTTATTAAATGAAAGAAAATAAGATACAGCAATTTCGTTTCCTGCTATTATGATACTTTCAACTTTTGTATACGGTTCTAGACTCTGTAAAAACTCACATATACTATTTTGGCAACACCCACAATCACGTTTCGGTTCACACCCCACTTACACTCCATCCCTTCTCTATATAGAATTGCTACTACATATATATGAGAAGAAAATAAGAAAAGCTTGGACAATATAACGTTAACGTAGTAATATCGTTACCTACTCGTACATTTATATGGAAATCACACCATTTTTGAGTAAGGACACATAATTTTTACTATAAATACATATAACAATTTCATCTTTCATAAAAAAAACGTTATAATAAGGTGTAGCCTCTACGATTACGTTATAAAGGAGATTAAAACAATGGCTAAAATTAAAGTATACCAAGCAAAAGAGGAAAATATGGAAGCAGTAAAAAACATCATTGATGTTGAGGAACAAAACCCAACTGCTGAAAACTTACAAAATCTATACGCATGTGTATTAGATACTGAAGATATGGCATTGCCTGAATCATACATTGAAGAAGATATCTTAATTGATTCTATTGAAGTTATGGTTAACGCTTCTCAAAGCAAAGTAAGAGACTTAGGTGCTTACGATGTAATCGAAGTTCAAAACAAAGGTAAGAAAACACAAATTTTACTATTAGCAGACGAAGAATACGAAATTATCGAAGGCTAATCTAAATCCGTACATACGAAAAAGCTCCTTTCCAATTAGAAAGGAGCTTTTTCATTACGCTTTTGATGTTTCACTCTTTTTATTCGTTTGTTGTTTCTTAATTACCATGCGCTCATTTCCCATAAAGAAAATGAATATGAATGCTAATCCAGCTGGTACCAATGCCCACATGAATGTTTGAACAATTGAACTAGAAAGAGCGTCAATAATCTTATCTAATATTTGCGGAGGGATTTGAGATCTTGCCGATTCTGATAGAATAGCTCTTGAATCCCCTAAAGCGTTTGTATTCATTCCCCCGCTCATCCCTTTAAATGCTTCTTCTAATTGATCTTGGAAACCTGTTCTTTGGATCATTCCGAAGATTGTAATGCCTAGTGTCATTCCTAACGAACGAATGAAGTTACTCGTTGAAGTCGCAGACCCGCGCTGTTCCATACCGAAGTTGTGAATAGCTGCCATACTTAGTACAGAGAATGAGAAACCGACTCCAAATCCGATAATAATCATATAAACTGTTAATAATGCACGACTTGTTTCTGGTGTTAACGTGCTTAATAAGAATAGTCCAATTAGCATAATAACCGCAGAAATAATCATAATGTTTCGGTAGCTAAGTTTAGTTGTTAAAAATCCGCCTAACTGCGCTGTTACGACTGATCCTAACATCATCGGTAAAAGTAATAATCCTGAGTTTGTTGCGGTACCACCGTATACACCTTGAATAAATAACGGAATGTACACAGTTGCTGACATAAATGCAGCACCGTAACATAAAGCAATAATTGTACTCATTCCGAATAAGCGCTGCTTAAACATCTCAAATGAAATAATTGGTTCTTCTACTTTTCGTTCAATAAAAATGAATGCGATGATTAAAATGGCGAATCCACCAAATAAGCTTAAAATAAAGCTAGAATCCCAATCATATTTTTGTCCACCTAGTTCTAAAGCAAACATTAAACAAATTACTGCACCAACTAAAGTAATTGCACCAAACCAATCAATCTTTTGCTTTCTATGAACGCGTGATTCTTTATAAAAGAATGTAATAAAAATAAGTGCTAAAATGCCAAGTGGTAAGTTAATATAAAATACCCAGTGCCAGCTAATGTAATCGGTAATATAAGCGCCAAGTAATGGCCCGAAAATACTAGATAATCCAAATACCGCTCCGAATAAGCCACCCATTTTCCCGCGTTTTTCAGGTGGGAAAATATCAAAAACGATAGTAAACGCAATTGGCACTAATGCCCCGCCGCCAATACCTTGAATGGCACGATAAATACCTAACTGTGTAATATTTTCAGCAGTACCACAAAGTGCCGAACCAATCATAAAGACAATTAAACCGAAAATAAAGAATCTCTTTCTACCATACATATCTGATAGCTTACCGAAAATCGGCATGCCTGCCATTTCTGCGACCATATAGGCAGAAACGACCCATACAAAGTTTTCGAGGCCTCCTAAGTCACCAACGATTGTTCCCATCGCCGTTACGACAATGGTATTATCCATCGATGCCATTAAAATACCTAGCAATAAGCCCGCCACAACAAAGCCGAGCTTATTATTCTTCTCAACCATCTCTCTTGCTCTCCCTCATACTACTTATATTTGTTTATGTTCTTTTACGACTGCATTACCTTTTTGATTAAAACTAGTATGATATTCTACAACACTAATTTCACATCCAGGACCAATTGTGACGTTGTTGCCTCTTACAACTTCAGCAATCGTATGTTCTAAATAGATATCATCTCCTTCAACAATCGAAGTTTGGAGGTTTCCAGCATGACTAGTAAAAGGAATAAATCTCGTTTTTTTACGAACAGTAATCTTTTTACCACCAATTTCTCTTACCTTACTGCCTTCATAACGAAGTGAGATTTGAATATTTTCAGCATTAAGTAATCCAGCACTTTCAAGACCACCAGTTAATGATAAATCTTCTATTTCAATATCTCCCTTCACATTTAAAGCACCTTTTACATCTACGAAATCACCTGAAAACTTTCCTGCAATATCTATCATACCTCTAACTTTTGTTTTTTCAATATGAGCATCACCATGAATTTGTGTATTACCATATACTTTTACATATTCCGCATCTACATTTCCTTGTACTTCGTTATCTCCATACACGACATAGTTTTTCACTTTCACATTACCGCGTACATCACTCGTTCCGTACGTTTTAAACTCATTGCAACTCATATCATTGGTAATTGTTCCTTCACCGCGAATCTTCACTTTATTATAATCTCCGCCTGCTGAATTACCAGAACCATTTACTGTGAGACTATGTGGATGTTCCATACTGATTTCTCCCTTCCGTTAAACCTGCTTAATTTCTTTTACATTTGCATTTTTATCAACAGTAAGAACACCCGTATATTCAATCAGTTCAATCTCACAGTTTGCTCCTACTGTAACATTGTTTCCTCTTACCGTTCTTATGTGAGCATAATCAATATCGATATTGTCACCTTCTAATAGTTCAGCTTCTAACTGCAAGCCAAATACTGTTTTAAATAGCCTACTAAATGTACCTGATCTATGTCTTACTTTAATCGTTTGACCACCAATTTCTTTCGCTCGACATGTACCGTGAATATTTATATTAATTTCATCTGCGCTTAATAAACCACCGATTGTAAATTGTCCTTCTGAAGAAAAAGTATCCACTTCACAATTACCGTCAATTGTAGCTTGACCATTGACTTTAAATTCTTCACCAGTAACATTTCCACCTATCGTACCTTTTCCTGCAATTTTCAAACTGTTTGCTTTTACATTTTGCGTAATTGTTGCTTTTCCATCAATTCGCATCGTTTCAGCATGAACTGTGCCATCAACTTTACCAGATCCGCTAATTCGTGCACTGCTACTTTTCAAATCGCCAGTAACTGCACCGTAACCGTTACATTCAAATTGCTCACATTCAACATTTCCATTCACAGTTCCTTTTCCGTTTAATTGCACTTTATGAAACTCGCCACCATTCGATGAACCGTAACCATTTATAATCAAATTATCTGTACGCATACTTTCTCCTCCACTACAACAATTTAGTTTTTAATGCTTCGGTATATTTCATAATCGCTTCGCGTAAAACGATTTTGGTGCCTTTTTCAAAAATTAAATCGTCCACGTTTGAAACTAATAAACATGTCGAAATACCTAACTTTCGGACAATGATTAAGTCACAAGTTTTATGTTTCATTGCTTCATAATTTTCACGTAAAACTTGCAAGACCATTTTTCCTTCTTCTAAACTAATCTCTCCTGATTGTAGTAATTCTTCTAACATGTACACATAAAGAATGTCTACAAATTGAAACTCTGCTGTTTTATTCGTTTGTTCTATGAAAAATTGTAAAACTGGTTCTGATGCAATCCCCTTGCGTAAAATCTCTTCCTTTGTTAAAAGAATTTCTCTCACACTCGGTGAAAACATGTTCGCTAGTTCATCAAGTGATAAATCCTCTTTCATCGTTTGGATTTTATCGATACGCTCTAATATCTTTTCTTTCGGAAAAAATGTCTCTTGACCTGTAAACGTTGATTTTCGTACAAACCAATCTTCCGGAATTAAATTTTTTCTTTTCCACCTATATAACTGTCCGTATGAAATACCAGTTAGTTCTAATAAATCTTTTTTTGAAATTAAATCTGTACTCAACTGTATAACACTCCTTCCTGATAACAATGTAACATAACACTGTTACGCTGTAAATAGACTTTTATCACAAGTAGCGTAACAATGTGTAAAACAAACCTATTCTCACATAAAAAAAGGCTCTTACACATCTTATGAAAATGTGCAAAAGCCCTTATATATCAAGATTTAAACCAAATATTATAAAAATCAATCCAACCTTGTGAATTAATCATTATATTTTGAACTTTTTCATGTGTACTTACCTCTTGTTTATTACGATATAAAGGAATAATATGAATTTGACGTAACAAAGTATCCTCGATATCGCGTAACAGTGTAACTCTTTTCTCTAATTCTTCTTGTCTAAAATAAGGAGACAACTTTTCATGAAAGTCCATGCTGCTTTGTCCATGAATAAAACTATTTTTTGTAAGAAACATATATAATAAACTATCTTCTATTCGTTCACTTATTGTGGCACTATCATGCATCATATCGGCCTTTTGTATCGTACTTACTTCCAATAGCTCTTCTATCTCAAGAAAATTATTTTCTACACGAATCCCGTACTTCGCACACTCTTTTTGTATCCATTGTGCATCTTCAACATGATCTCGTCCTGTAAATGTGTAGAGTTGTAGCACTTCACTATGATAAGTACTCCTTTTAATTAAACTTTCGATATCTTCGTCAATATCTACTATGCTTTCATTTGCTAATATTAGTTTCTTTGCCACTTCTCCACGTTCTCCGTCGAGTTCTTGAACGATTGTATAACCATGAATGATTTGATATAACGCTTTCCGAAATAACGCATCTTGCATTGGTCCTTCTTTCGTAAGATTACATGTTATATATGTCACGTTCGACTCAAGCCGAGACAATTCTTTATTATATTTTTCTTTATCTTTATACTGCGCCTTTACTAAAACATCGTATGTACTTACACCTTGTTCTACATTCCACAACTCAATACGATCTAAAAAAGGTCTTTCACGAAAATATAAAGGATGTCCTTCTAAAATGAACAGATTTTCATTACTTTTATATAATTGAAAAGGCCCTGTTCCAATTAACCCTCCTGCTTCATCTTCATTCACGATAGAACACTGTTCTGCACTTAGCATATGTAAAAACATTCGATTTTCCGTATGTAATTGAATTTCGAAAACGTAGTCATCCACTGAACGGATATTTTCAACGTGTTGTAACATCCATGCGTGTGCATTATTTTCCAGCTTCATAAATCGATTCAACGAGTATATAACATCATGTGCAGTAAGTTGTTTTCCATTATGAAAGTGAACTCCTTTTCGTAAGTAAAACGTCCATATTTTTTCAGCGTCATTATATTCCCAGTGAAATGCAAGTCTTGGCTCTATAATGTTTGTATTACCGTCTACATACACGAGTGTGTCGAATATATGTTTTACCATATGGCATTCTGAACGCATTGTAGCGTATACAGGATCTAATGTGATATCTAAATTCATTTGTACTTGCAACCGGAGTACATCTCTTCTCCCTTCAGATGTCATTTCAACCTTATGACCAAATATTGAATCCACCCAGGAGTGATATTCTCCCTTTACCGATGGAAAATGTGAGCTATAGCGTTCCACAAATATGCTTCCGCTTTTCACATCCCCTTTTTTCGTTATTTCTTTTCCTCTATCTAAAATTAAAGACATCGGGTGCTTTTGAAATATTAACTTAGAACGATTTCCTCTGCCGCGACCTGGAAACCACTTAATCCAATTTAACTCATCTAATTTTTTTATAATTAATTTACTATTACGCTCTGTACAAAATAGTGTTCTAGATATATTTTGCACTGTTACTTCCAATCGTTCTCCCTCTTTTTTCCCTTTTCCATAAGCAATCCATAGTTCAATGTATTGATCTAAAATAAACATCATACTCCCCCTAAAAGGTGAAAAATACTCCCTATTGTTTCTACCCTTTTTCCAACTCTCCTTTCATCTTATCATTTCAATATAGAAAGGAGGAATTAATATTGAATTATCTCTTACTTCGTTACAATAAACCTATTTTTATTAGACTGTGCGGTGAATTATTAACCCGAACGACTGAATCTATGTTAGCTCTCATTATGATTATTTACGTCAATAAAATGTTAAACGGCAATGTAATAATAACTATGCTGATTTTCGGACTGCAGCCACTTTCAGACATTTTATTTACACTTATTGCTGGAGGAATTACTGATAAATATGGCCGAAAAAAGATTATGTTACTCGGATTATTACTACAAGGTGTTGCAATCGGTAGTTTCGTTTTCGCTCAATCCGTTTTTATATTTGCACTGTTATATGTCATTAATGGTATTGGCCGTTCCTTATACATTCCAGCTCAGCGTGCACAAATTGCTGATTTAACAAAACAAGAGCAGCAAGCAGAGATTTTTGCTCTCCTACAAACGATGGGAGCAATCGGATCCGTAGTCGGCCCTTTAATCGGTGCAAGTTTTTATAATACTCACCCAGAATATTTATTTATCGTGCAAAGTGTAACTCTTACGATATATGCTGTTGTTGTTTGGACCCAGCTCCCAGAAACTGTTCCACCTATAAGTAAGTCGAAACAAACAGTTGAGGCAAGTTCACCAAAGCAATTTGTTTTTAAACATTACGCCATATTCGGTCTTATGGTTTCTACACTTCCTATTAGCTTTTTTTATGCACAAACTGAGACGAATTATCGTATTTTTGCAGAACATGTATTTCCTAATCTCGTATTCATACTCGCATTTATTTCAACATGCAAAGCCATTTTGGAAATCATTCTACAAATCTTCCTCGTAAAATGGTCTGAACGATTTTCTATGGCGAAAATCATCCTTATTTCTTACGCCTGCTATACAATAGCTGCAGTTGGCTTTAGTTATTCAACGACGATATTGTCGTTATTCTTCACCTTACTCTTTTTAGTCATTGGAGAAAGTATTGCTCTAAACCATTTATTACGATTCGTTTCAGAAATTGCACCTCATGATAAACGTGGTTTATATTTTTCAATTTACGGTATACACTGGGATATATCTCGAACGTGTGGACCAGTTATTGGTGCAGTTATATTAAGTAAGTTAAATGGAAGTATGCTGTTTTATATTTGTGCTAGCTTCTTATTAGTTGGAGGTATTGTTCAAGCGCTATTTGTTCAAAGTTTGGAACGTAAAAAAATCGTGAACCATCCTACACATAATTTATAGGTTACTACTTTTTCAGTAAATCAACATTTCTTATTGGATAAATGCTAAAAAATAAAAGTGAAGTATTTCGCATATGAAAGTATGTTTTATATGACAGGAGACGTTCCTTGTTTACAACTAAAAACACCTCACTTCAAGAAATTGAGGTGTTTTTGAAATCACTTAATTTCTTATCCTGCCATTTTATTAATACTATCCTCTGGCGAAAATACGGAAATATGATCGACCTTACCAGTCGATTTTGGAATGACAAATTTCAATTCATACTGGTTATTTACTTTGTATACATATATTTTATCTTCACCATTCTCTTTAACTGAAGATGGTTTTCCTAATGCTTTTTCAATTTCTTGTAATGTAATCAATTTTAGTTCTGCATGATATGAGCGTACATCAAAAACTTGTGACCCTTTATTAAATCCGAAAACAACATTTTTATTTGTAAAAGTTGCGTACATTCCATTCCCTGCATATTCGGTTTTATTTGCTTTCCCCCACGCTTTTTCAATTTCTTCAATATCCCCTGTATGGGCTCCAAATGGCACATTAGGTACCTTTCCTTCTTTTGCTAGTTCAAACAAATCTTTAACGTGGTTAATTGATTTTTGATTAAGTGTTCTATCTTTCGAATCTTGCTCAGCTGATGGTTTTGTTGTTTTTTCATTACTTGGTTTTGCTTCAAGATTTTTCTTTTCTTCTGAAGAATTGCTTTGTTCATTTTTATGATTTTCCGAGGCTGGATTTGCTTCCTTTTTTTCGTCTGTCCCTTTACATGCTGCTAATGCAAATGTGCATGTAAAAGCAAGAAATAACATAACTATTTTCAAATATACCTTCATCATTTTTACCCCCTATTGTATTTTATTCATTTCGATAATCAACCGGATGCGAAGTATAGTATTAATTAAGGACTTCTAATTCTAAATCGTCACTTTCCCATAATTTTAAAAAACTTGGAATTATATTGTTAATCATCGTATTCATCTCCTTCTTTAAACCTTCTCTTCTCAATGATAATATCCTCTATCTATAACTTAAAACATGCTGTCACAACAGCTCCTTGAAACAAAAAAACCAGTAGGAAGTGATTACTCTTTTCCTACTGGTTGAAATGAAATTAAACGGTAAATCTTAGCTTCTTAAAAAATGTAGCGATAGTGTTTTTTACTGTTTCAAAATTATAAGCAAACGTGTTATCTCCACTTAATGATGAAATACATGTTAAACCTGCAGCTTTAATAAAAGCTTTTACATCTACAAGCATAGAATTAGCCTCCAAGAATTTAATTACAATCATTATAACAGGTGTTTTACGACGCTAACATGAAAGTAATAAATAAATTTCTATTATTAATTTATCTCGCTATTTGCCGGGCAGTAAGATCCCCACCTCAAAATTCAGCGGAAACAAAGAAGTTAGGTGGGGGCCCTGCTACCCGTAAAAGCTAAATTGGTGAGGGCTGATAATCAGTGGGAATGAACAAAACCCCCACTGATTAAAATTTCACCTTATTTAGCTTACAGTACACCATTTCAATGTCATATAAAAAAGCTGCCCAAAAAGAGCAGCTTCAAATATGTATATTACACTTCGATTGATTTACCATCTTCAACAATATGATAAAGTAAATGCGCTAAATGATGAATTGGACCGTATTCTTCCTCTTCCTCATCTGTTTCGCCTTGGAATTCAAGATCGTTTAAGTATAGTGCTAAAAATTGATAGTATAGTTTTAAATCAAATCCGTAGCATGCAGTTGGTTCTTCATGATCCCCTTCATATTGTAACATTAAGTATTGATCATTTCCTTCTGCATCTTCTGCATCAAAGAATACGAAGAAGCCAACGTTTGTATCTAAATCAAATAAATGACGAGTACCTTTTTCAGTTGCTTTATTGAAGTCCTCTTCACTTAATTTATGTACTGTTGTCGCTTTTGCATTATCTTCTTGATGGAAATTTACTGTAAATGATTTCAATGCTGACACCTCCTGATTGTATAATACTAGCATAACATATAAAAAGGACTGCTTACAAATGTAAACAGTCCTTACATTCATTTTCGCATTGCTCGTAATAAGAAACTTACGATGAAAATTAAAATAATCGCACCGATTAAAGCTGGAATAATTGCATATCCGCCAATGACTGGACCAAAACTACCAAGTAATTTCGAACCAACCCAAGAACCGATAATACCAGCAATAATATTACCAATTACACCACCAGGTACGTCCTTTCCAGTAATTAAGCTCGCAAGCCATCCTAATATACCACCGACGATTAAAGACCAAATCATATAATAACCTCCTTTACATTTCACCAATCAAAATATAATTAGAAACAATTGCTTACCATTAGTTATGTGACATTTTTCATAAGTTATTCATGTTGTTCAACTTTAAGATTTTTGAGAATAATACACACAGATTAAACCTTTTTTTGAACTAACGATTTATCCGACTTGTTATTACACACATTAAGAACAATCTGGCTTCAATATTGTTCGCATAAACTCTTCTTTAAAAGCTGCATAGTTAAAACCAACAGCAATTCTTTGAATCGGCCGATCATCAAACCTTGTTGGCTCAGCTATTTTTCTAAAGTCTGCTACACTTTGGCCCCTAGTCACATCATTTGTCGTACTAATCCACACTGCCGATTTTTTATATTCGAAAATACTGTCATTTATAAACGAGATAAACGGTAGTAAATCGTGTATAGGACTTCCACCAATACCCGGATATTCTTTTTTATAGAAATTCTCATAATAAAAATCAATCATTGGTTTAATGAGTTTCGCCTGTCCAGTTCCTTGTTTATCTATTATATTGGCCATTTCAGGCGTAATAAGCGCGCCCTGTGTTACATTTAACGGGTATATGCTAGCGTTTTTCGCATATTTCATAACAATATTTGCTGCAATTGGATCACCATAAAAATTCGCTTCAGATACTGGTGTAACATTACCTGGAAATAGGAAAGCGCCGCCCATTATATAATACGAACAAATACGATCCATTATATTTGGATACAATAAAAATAACGTAGCAAGCGTCGTTAGTCTCCCTGTCGCCACAATTATAATATCTTCTGGACAAGGTTCGATTAATTTGATTAATTCACAAAAATTTTCTCGTTTACAAATTCTCATCTCAGGTGGAGTAATAGGACCTAAACCGTGATCCCCGTGGATTTCAGGGAAAAACAAAGGCTCTTCAGCTGTCATCGGTCTACTCGCACCTTCAATAATTTTCACTTGTGTAGCATAGTACCTTTCTAAAAAATAAACATTTTCCGTAACGATATCTCGTGATACATTCCCGTACTCAGCAACAATACCTAGAATATCTAATTTACATGTTTTATTTGCATAAATTAACGCTACGGCGTCATCAATACCAAAATCTCCAAAAAAGATAATTTTCTTATTAACTATTCTCACCCCTCTTAAGCATAATCTACTATTATTATTATGTGAAAAAGACAAGGCGGTGAAACAGCGCAAACTAAAAAAGTCGCCTATTTATTGGCGACTTCAATCTTTTTATAAGACAAATATGCAAGTACATTTTTACTTGAATCGTATTTCGGGTTATTTCCTTTTCTCGGCTCTCTCATATGTGTCTTTTCAAATCCAGGAATGTCTGGCATTTTCCCCATAAATTCAAGCATTTCTTCCTCAGAACCTTCAATGCGTACACGAATCATTATAACTATTCCTCAATTCTCAGTTTCTCTGTACTAAGTATATCGTACTTCAGAAAGACTGCAACACATTTATCTTTTTAACGTTGTACTTTTTTTACATATAAACATAGCCATTTCAGTATAGAACGATTCTACTTTATTATTTTTAAATTGAATATTAAAATATCCCTTCATTTCGTTTGGTGCTTTCATCATACATTCTGTTAATTTTTCACGCTTTTGTAAAGGGACATCCATCATATTACACCACCAGTCAAAATCAAACTTCTTATCAAAAGTAAGACATGACTGCATTTGCAAACCGTTTTTTTCTAATAAAGTAAGCCATTCTGTCTTTTTTAGAGCTCGTTCATGACTTGGGTCTCGCTTTTTTTCTATAAAATTATAAAATGTATCATATTCATTATTTTCTGGCGAAACATTATCTATTAAGATGAATAATCCATTATCCTTCAATGTACGATTTACTTCATAAATAAATTGAGCCGGATTCGTAAAATGATGGGCTGCAATCCGGCATGTGATTGTATCAAAAAAATGGTCTGCAAATGGTAAATCCTCTGCGTTTCCTGCTACAAAAGATACATTTTCATGCCCATTCTGCTTTATAAAAACTTTTGCTTTTTCTAACATCTGTTCTGTTAAATCAAGTGCAACTACTTCTTCAAACATGGGTGCTAACATATTTGCCACATGTCCGCCACCAGTAGCAACATCAAGAAGACGATTATTATGACGAGACTCAACTTGTTGAACTACATATTGTAAATCCAGTCCTTTAGCATGTATTTTACTATTTACATATTTATCTGCATTACTGCCAAACTGTTTTTTCACAAGCTCTTCTTTACTCATATTATCATCTTCTTTCTATTGTTATTTACATATACGACTCATATAATTATTACAATTCTCTTCATGTATTTTCAAATCCTCTTTTCATCTCACTTCTCATCACGTTCCCTTATAATCAAAATAATATGATTATACGTTCTTTTATTAAACAAAAAAGGCTACGGGAACTTGCCCCCTAACCTGACTAAATATTTACTACATTTTTATTTCTTCATATATATCTATATAATATAAATCCTCTTTCAACTTCATAATAACATCTACTTCGTTATAAGTAGCCTCACGAGCATGTAAACCAAATTGATCCATACCAATCCATATCCACCCAGGTGTAAGATATAAAACATCTATATTAAAATAATCTAACTTAGTAAGCTCCGATGTAATAAATTTATCTTTATTAGCGATTTGTTTATCTATTAAACCATATTCTTTTCCATTTTCAAATAGCGATATAAATTTCCCTACAATCGGATGTTCACGAACAATAAAATGATATTCTTTTTCCTCTATATTTACCACAATCAAACGAGAAACAGATAAATCAGGCCCTGAATTCGACATATTTGTTTATTCACCTCCTTATATAGGCTTCTTAAATATGATAACAAATGAATATTCAAATTAAGTTAATATAATGTAAAAAATAAAAAAGCTGAATCCCCTTTAGAAATCAGCCTTTATAATTCGATCAACTTTATTCTTTTACAAATTATTATAATGTTTCTTTTTCCTCATCATTTCCGGAAACTAAATTTCCTATAGCATCCGCTGTTACTTCCACTACAAATTCACAAATACCTGCTACAACTTCTCCAATTACTTCATCCATCTTTTTACCCCCTTATTTTATGTAACTTATTTGTAGTATAGAAGAAATTAGCGAATGTAAACTATCGAAAAAGGTGACATAAACCTTACAGAATTGTAAGCTCTTTCATCCCTCTGCTTACCCCCTTTGAAACTCCAAGTATTTTTAGCAGACATATAGGCCATCATAAATATGAAGCAAGTAATAATCTAGTGTCAGGAGGCGTTTAATATGTATTACGTAAAATTAATTAAAGGTCAATCTTTCTACGCTTTTGATCATCGTTTCTTGGTGTCTGAAGAAGAAGAGGTTTCAGAGAAAATTTATAATTACTTACGACGTAATGAATTTTTTGAAGTACGTAAAGAAGAATACTCTGCTTAATTACAAAAAGCATTAAGAAAAATATCATCTTATTTTGATATATTCTTAATGCTTTTATGTGAATTTCTTCTTTTCAATAATTGTTGTTGACTCTATTAAATAATCTAGTATTTGTCCAAGCTAATTCTTCACTATTTTCATATTCTAGTATATGAAAATAGTGAAGAATATGACTCATATCATTGATTACCAAGCTACTCAACCTATTAGTAAAACTGGTGAAACAACTTTTGCAATCCCCTCTTCTCCAAATAAAGCAATTCTAGCAAATTTGAAATTGAGAATTTCAAGTAGAGATTCACGTAATAATCGAGTAGAATTAATCGCTACAATTGGTGTAGAAGGAATAACTGGGACTTCACAAGTTTTATTCCGAATTTTCCGTGATAATATTGAAATTTTTAATGCACAAGTAGGTATTGAATCTACAGATTCTGAACAATTTTACGTACAAACATTTCAAGCTATAGATCAAAACGTTAGCAGTGGAACACACGAATATTCATTAACTGTAGAAAACCTTACTAGTGGTGCTAGTGCAGAAGTTGTTGGTCCTCTATCTTTTAGCGCTTTAGCTATTGGAAAAGAGCAAAAATGTTGCTAAGTGAATCTAATATTTAATTTTGTACTTGAGAAAAGCGAGGCGTAGTTATACGTTCTTGCTTTTTTATTTCCCCTATTTTTAACCATATGTCTTTTACATTTCAATTGCTTATTTCATCAATTAACGAATCAAATTTTCGGCAAATCAAAAAGATTGAAATCCACTTATGAAACACGTAATATAGACTCTGACTCTAAAAAAGTTCGTATGAAAATAATACATAAATAAGGAGGTTTTATATACGAGTTTTTCATTTTAAAAGATGGAGAGGTTTTATGTTATGTGGCGTAATAAAAACGTTTGGATTGTTTTAATTGGGGAGTTTATTGCAGGTCTAGGATTATGGCTTGGTATTCTTGGCAACCTTGAATTTATGCAAAAATATGTCCCTTCTGATTTCATGAAATCAGTTATATTATTTATCGGACTATTAGCCGGTGTTCTAGTTGGACCTATGGCTGGCCGTGTCATCGATCAGTATGAAAAGAAAAAGGTTCTTCTTTACGCTGGGTTTGGTCGAGTTTTAAGTGTTATTTTCATGTTTTTTGCTATTCAATTTGAAAGTATCGCATTTATGATTGCATTTATGGTTGCTCTTCAAATTTCAGCAGCATTTTATTTCCCTGCATTACAATCTGTAATTCCACTCATCGTACGTGAGCATGAGTTATTACAAATGAACGGTGTACATATGAATGTTGGTACAATTGCTCGTATTGCAGGTACTTCACTAGGTGGAATTCTTTTAGTTGTGATGAGTTTACAGTACATGTATGCCTTCTCAATGGCAGCATACGCCTTATTATTCCTCTCGACTTTCTTCCTACAATTCGAAGACAAGAAATCAACAACACCAAGTAAACAAGCTGCAAAAGATAATAGCTTTATGGAAGTATTTCGTATTTTAAAAGGAATTCCTATTGCTTTTACAGCACTTATATTAAGTATCATCCCTCTATTATTTATAGCTGGGTTTAATTTAATGGTTATTAACATTAGCGAAATGCAACATGATCCTACGATTAAAGGGTTCATATATACAATTGAAGGTGTCGCATTTATGATAGGTGCCTTCGTAATTAAACGTCTATCTGATCATTTCAAACCTGAAAAATTACTATATTTCTTCGCAGTTTGTACTGCTTTTGCACATCTGTCATTGTTCTTTAGCGATATAAAATGGATGGCTCTTACATCATTTGGGTTGTTTGGGTTTAGTGTTGGCTGCTTCTTCCCTATTATGTCGACGATTTTCCAAACGAAAGTGGAAAAAAGTTATCACGGTCGCCTCTTCTCATTCCGTAATATGTTTGAGAGGGTTATGTTCCAAATCGTCTTACTTGGCACAGGCTTCTTCTTAGATACAATTGGGTTACAATATATGGTTCTCATCTTCGGAGTCGTTTCATTATTGATTATTTCTATTTCCCTCTCTAAGCAGAAACATTATGAAAAACAGCATTCGCAATCTGCGAATTTATAAAATAAACAAAGAAGTATGGATCTAATATTGAATCCATACTTCTTTGTTTTATAATACGCCTATTTATTACGTTTATTGAAATTACCTAAAGGAGTATCCTCCTTTAATTTCGAATAGATTATAAAAAATACTCTTTATAAAAGGAGTGGTAAAATGTCTGGTGGCATCGAAGTATTTATTGTCCTGCTCTTTGCAATTGCTCTGTTTAGCATCCTAAACTTTTTAGCCATTTCCTTATCTGGACATAGTTTTAAAAAAAGAATCGTGGCAGGTTTCATATTTTTACTACTGACTCCCATTATCTTTTTGACTATCGCAACATTTGCTTCTATATTCGATAAAGCAGGATTTGGCGCAGGTACGTTAGCCTTTATGATCGCAAGCGTATATATATTAAATGGAATAGTGATTCTGCTTTCCTCTTTATTTATGCTCAAAAAAGACATAACATAGGCTATGGTACTAGCATGAATCTGACTTTACACTAGATTCATGCTTATTTAATTTCTCCTAAATTTTTATATGAAATTAAATAATTCTTTAAAAAAATTTAAACTTTATTTATTATAATATCCCTATCGTATTCGCACGTTTATTCAAATTTAAAAGAAAGGAGCACAAAATGAAAAAGGTTCTACTTACAATTCCTATACTAATCATCCTACTTAGTGGATGCAGCAATAACGATATATACGGTTCTTGGGAAGTCGTTGACAATAAAAATGGTGAATGCCCTGTATATTATAAATTTGAAACAGTTGTCAAAAAAGAAAATAAAGAGGAAATTGTGCAAAATTTAGTAGAAATGCAAACAACAAAGAATAAAGACGATTTATATAAAGGCTCATTTGTCAAAAATTCTAATGTATATCACATTGATTATGGTAATTCATTTACATCGGACCAAACTTTAAAAGTTGCCGACGGTACACTAAATGTATACTTTTTGACAGCCGAAAAATTATGCACATATAAAAAGAAATGATTACATTTCAGAGGAGACGCAGAAAATATTTTCTGCGTTATTTCACTTTAGAAATCGGCCACAAAAATAGCCCTTGTTTTCGTATTCTTTTTCATTCAAAACATGAGAAATATACTTAATAAAAACTAGAGAATACCTTAAGTTATATAAAATGAATCCTATAATAGACATTTCAATTAACACATCTACGCTATTTACATCGATACTTTTCAAAATAGGCTAATCCTTCCTCTAAATTTGTCAATCATTTTAATTTTCATAAAAAAATGATAAAATATAAACATGTGTTTTCAGAATAATTAAAAACGCAGAATGAAAGCACTGTTTTAGGAGGGGTTTTGATGACTTACACGTTAGCAACTAGAATGAAAGCATTCCAATCTTCTATATTTAGTGAATTAGGAGCCTATAAAAAAGAAAAAATTGCAGCAGGTCATAACATGATTGATTTGAGCATCGGAAATCCTGATATGCCGCCCGCTGATTTTGTAAGAGAAACAATGGTACATACAGCGAGTGAGAAAGAGAGCTACGGGTATACATTATCAGGTATTCAAGAATTTCACGAAGCTGTAACTGAATATTACAACAATACTCATAACGTTTTATTAAATGCGGATAAAGAAGTTTTATTATTAATGGGTTCACAAGACGGGCTCGTTCATTTACCTATGGTTTATGCAAATCCAGGTGATATTATATTAGTTCCTGATCCAGGATATACAGCTTATGAAACAGGTATTCAAATGGCTGGTGCAATATCTTACTACATGCCTTTAAAGAAAGAGAATGATTTCTTACCAGACTTAGAAGTCATCCCTGAAGAAATTGCCGATCAAGCGAAGATGATGATTTTAAACTTCCCAGGGAATCCCGTTCCAGCAATGGCTCATGAAGATTTCTTTAAAGAAGTAATCGCATTCGCGAAAAAGCATAATATTATCGTTGTCCATGATTTTGCTTATGCCGAATTTTATTTTGATGGTAATAAGCCAATTAGCTTCCTCTCTGTACCTGGTGCTAAAGAAGTTGGCGTAGAAATCAATTCTTTGTCAAAAAGTTATAGTTTAGCAGGTAGCCGTATTGGATATATGATTGGAAACGAAGAAATTGTTCGTGCACTTACTCAATTTAAATCTAATACCGATTACGGTGTATTTTTACCAATTCAAAAAGCGGCATGTGCTGCACTAAGAAACGGTGCTACGTTTTGTGAGAAAAACCGTGAAATTTATCAAGAACGTAGAGATACACTAATCGATGGATTCCGAACATTTGGCTGGAATGTCGATAAGCCAGCTGGTAGTATGTTTGTCTGGGCAGAAATTCCACAAGGATGGACTTCTCTAGACTTCGCTTATGCATTAATGGATCGTGCGAATGTCGTTGTTACACCTGGTCATGCATTTGGACCTCACGGAGAAGGCTTCGTACGTATTGCACTCGTTCAAGATAAAGAAGTGTTGCAACAAGTTGTTGAAAACATTAGAAATAGCGGCATTTTCGTCCTTGAAAAAGTAAATGAATTAGTTAAAAATTAATTCCGGCTCCCCTGCTTAACTTTAGCAGGGGTATTATTAATTGGAGGTACTTTCATATGCATATTAAAGACACACTTCCCCATCGTTATCCATTTTTAATGATTGATAAAGTAACAAATGTAAAACAAGATGAATTCGTTACAGGATATAAACTCATTACAAATAACGAATGGTTTATAAATGATAGTCACAAACATATGCCTCATATGTTAATTGTAGAAGCACTTGCTCAGCTTAGTGCATTTGTACATACAAGTGATTCTGAAGGACTAGGATTCCTCTCCTCTTTAGATGGAGTTGAATTCCACGGAAAAGCATATCCCGGTGATAAACTTGATTTACATTATGAGCTAACGCGCAATCGCCGAGGTTTTGTTCTTGGTAAAGGTATTGCAACTGTAAACGACCAGCCTATTGTAACTATAGAAAAACTATTAATATATCAAGCAGATTAAAGTGTTCCTTATATCAGTTGGAAATATCTATTCTCAACCGATTGAGTAAATAGGAAAACATATTACGTAGTTAGGAGCAGGAAAATGGAACGTACTATCGGTATCGATGCTGGAGGCACATTAACGAAAATAGCTTATTTTAACAAAAAAAAGCTATTAACTTTTGAAAAATTTTATTCGCATGAACAACATAAAATAATAGATTGGATTAAAAACAACAATGGCATAAAACAAATATGTATTACGGGTGGTAAATCGAAACTATTACAGCATCTGCTTACAGGTTCATATAAAATAATAGAGCTAAACGAATTTGAAGCTACTCTTGCAGGTGTCCAATACATATTAAAAGAAGAAAAACATGCTATACGCAATTTTATTTTAACCAATATCGGTACAGGTACTTCTATCCATTACGTTTATAATCAACAATATATTCGCGCTGGTGGAACCGGAGTTGGTGGTGGGACTATTATGGGACTTTCAAAATTGTTAACAAATATAGATCATTTTGAAGATGTAATCCCTCTAACAAAAGTAGGATCTAGAAAAGAACTAGATATTACGGTTGGAGATATTTATGGTGGTATTCTTTCCCCTATCGATAATAACTTAACTGCTAGTAACTTCGGAAAAGCAGCCATTACAGAATCAAATAATAGTAGCTCCGATATACTAGCTACTGTACAAGGACTTGTTGGTGAAGTCGTTACTGCATTAAGCCTTCAATTCGCTGAAACAAAAAACATTGAACATATTATTTATATTGGTTCGACTTTATGTAATAACGTACAACTTCAACATATTATTAGTAGCTACACCGAATATCAAAATAAAACACCAATCTTTTTACAAGATGGTGGTAATAGCGGTGCAATTGGTGCATTACTTCATGCTACGAAATAAAAAGCTGACTTTTGTCAGCTTTTTAGAAATGGCATTTCAAATTCAATAATTGATTCCCCGTTCTCTCCAATTCGCTCCACGCTTATTCTATCAATCACACAATTTAACTTCCCATGAAAACTAGGAATCTCCTTCACTACTTCAGCAGCTAATTCGGCACTTTCTTTTCTTCCGACTGTTACATGCGGGATGTACGGAATGTCTTCTTTCAAAAATTGTAATAAAGGTCCTGTATATAGAATATTATGTAGTTCCTCTATTTGTTCTTTCCCCTTTTCAACTCGTAAAAACAAATATTCTCTTTCACTTGTAATTTGATTCGTAAATTCAATTTCTATATTCTGTATCGGTTTTGATACATTTATAATATGTAATTTCAGCTCATCATTTGAAATCGAACTTTCAAATGGGAATACAATTGTAATATGCGGTGAAATTAATCCAAATAAAGGATCATGTTTTTGCCTAATGTCCTCGATTTCGCTAATGAACATGTTGTTTAGAAAAAGTAAAATTGTACGCATTTTTATCCCCTCAACTTTTCCTCATTATAATATGTATCATATTCTATGACAGCCTGCCCTTCAACAACTTGTTTTGCTTACCTGTAAAAATAAAAAAACTTCTCAAATGAGAAGTTTTCATATAGCATGATTATTATTTTCCTGCCAAACTTTTCTAAACTTTATATAACAGGCAATTCTCCAAGGAAAAATATACGATACTGCAACAACATAAAATAATAAACCTATTGTTTGCTGATCTAAGTCAACAATATATTTTCTTGAACCGTATCTCAAAACGACAAGTGCAATAAAAGTAATTAAAAAAGCTGCACTTTTTTTCGTATAAATATTCCCATCATCTCTTCGTTCATAATTTGTTAATACTATAAGCGGCACAGCAAAAAGTACACCAATGAATACCGCTATACTTACTTGCAATATAGCTGGATGTACGGGACTTAAAAACCATACAATACCTGGTGTTAAAAATAGTAATGGCCATAAAATACGTTTTCCTGATCCCTTTATTGACTTATGCATGGAGCGATAACGACGCCAAAATATTAGTAGTGCAATGCATAAAAAGACGGTTATTAGTGAGGACGTGTCTCCCATATATTTTCCTTCTCCCTAAAAAAATAATCTATCACTATTTTAAACTGTTCGTTCAAATGATACTTTACGAATAAATATACTACTAGTTATGATATAAAGAATTGTTAATCCAATTGAAATAACAATAAAATAAGGGATATCTATTAAAGATACATCATTTGTAAATAACAATCCTTTTATCCCTACTTCTCCATACAGCACACTATTTGTTGAAAGGAAAAGCGACCCACCAATCATGAGACCAATCCATTGAAATCTTTGCTTAAAAATTACTACTACTTGAAAGAAACATGCTATCGTAACATAAAATAAAAATTGTAAAATAAACTGTTGTATTAATTGCTCTCCAAAGTTAACATTTACTAAGTTATATTTTATATCTTGTAAAAATAGTATTTGAAGGAATGAAAACAATGCGGATTGCAACACAATATAACAAATCGCTCCGATAAAATATTGTATTCTCGTTATACCAAATGAAACTGCTAAACGAAATAAATCATCTTGAACAATGAAAACACTCCCTACTATAAAAATCATAATTGCAATTGAAGGATTATTGATAATTTCGGGTAAATAACCAACTTTCGCTTCATTTAAATGAGCAGCATATAAAGCTCCTTTTATTAATAAAGCTACAATCCAAAATATTAAAATTGCTTTATAATGAAAATTTATATGTAACCTCAATTGTTTCATTAACATCGTCATTCCACTTCACCACCAGTCATGTGAATAAATAGTTTTTGTAATGTAATTCTATCAATTACTAAACCTTCTTTTTCAAGAGAGTAACAATCTTCATTAGAAAGCTCTTCCCATATAACAGCAATACCTTTATTCCCATAAATTTCTTTATTTATAACTTTTTTATTAATCAAGAACTCCTCCACTTTACCTTTTTGCCCTGAAATAATATGACCTTGTTGCAATAAATCTTCCACTGTTGATTGAACAACAAGTGCACCTTCTTTTATGATAATTACTTCTTCAATAACATGGGTTACTTCTTCTACCAGATGTGTTGATAATATAATTGTTCTGGGATACTCCCCGTAATCTTCTAGTAGTAAACTATAAAATAACTCACGATGTGCTGCGTCTAATCCTGTAGTTGGTTCATCAAAAATAGTAATTGTCGCTCTGCTTGCTAACCCTTTAATAATTCCTACAACTGTTTGCATGCCATGAGATAGTTTATGGTATTTCTCTGTTATATTAAGCTGAAATTTACCCGCCAGTTCTTCAGCAAACTTCTGATCCCAATTTTTATAAAACATGTTACATATCTTAAAAATTTCTTTTACGCTATAACTTAAATGAGACTCTTCTTTTACTCTAACGAAACAAATATTTTGCATCGCTTTACTATTTTCAAAAACATCTTCACCAAATATTGATACACTTCCACTACTTGAAGTAATTTGTCCTGCTAGTAAATTTAATAAAGTCGTTTTCCCTGCTCCGTTCCTTCCAAGCAAACCATATATTTTATTCTCTTCCAATGAAATCGTTACTTCATTTACAGCTATTTTCTTTTTATACTTTTTCGTTACATCTTTCGTTTCAAGTGCAATCATCCCTCTTTCCCCTCCTTCGTAATCTTTTGGATCATATCCATCAATTCATCTTTTGATATTTCTAGTACTTTCGCTTCTTCCCACACTTTAGGTAAATATTCAGTCATAAAAGTATTTTGTCTTTTTTTTAGTACAACTTCTTTTGCTCCTTTTGCAACAAACATCCCGATCCCTCTCTTTTTATATAAAATTCCCTCATCCACTAATACATTCACCCCTTTAGCTGCGGTAGCCGGATTTATTTGTAACATCTTCGCAAATTGATTTGTCGATGGAACTTGTTCTTCTTCAAGCAATATGTCTTTTAAAATATCAGATTCAATCGTTTCTGCAATTTGTATGTATATTAATTTATTTTGTTCTAGAGTCGGCTTCACATTTTCACCACCTTAGGTTCATAGGTTCATTACTTATGTAATTAACCATATCACATAGAATTATTTTTTTCCATAAATTTCTTTTACAAAAAAGAGAGTCATTCAATTAAGAATGTCTCTCTTTCTAAAAATTCGAAGTTTCAACTCTTGTTCTCAAATTCTTTTCATTTATACCATTTTGACAAAAATTAAACTGTTGTCCCTCAATACATTTTGTACGATCTACTACTTGCCCTAAATGATAGCTTGTATGCTCAACCAAATGTAATAGACTTTGAAGATCAATATGCCTTTTTTCTTCCCAGACCTGTATATATGCTTTGCCCCACTCATCAAATATTTCTTCAACAGTTTTTAACAAAGCTTCAGAGCTTATTTGTTTCACTGGAAAATATTCTTCAATTCCATTTTCAAAAACTGTATTTGGATCCTTATAACGCCTTGTATTTCTCTGTAAATGTTCACAAATATGTAGTACGATTCCACCAATTGAATTAACAGAGGTCTCTTTTTTCCACAAATCTTCTTCACTAACGAGCCTAATTGCCTGTACTAATTTAGGTAAATAATGATCCTGCATTCTATGATAAGAAATTTTGTATACTAACTCCATCTTCTCCCCTCCATTATTTCAACTGGCTCACTGGATATTTAGCAAATAAAGATTTCCGAAAATCTTTATCTTCCACAAGCATTTTAATTTTTTCTTCATTGCCGTTAAAGAACTTTATAACTTTATTTTTATCCCATATATCTTTTTCTTTTGGAAAATCATCGAATTCCCTATGCAAAATTGATAACATTTCTTCCCTCATTATCTTAAAGTTTTTATTTTCTATTTGAAACTCATAAGCTTTTGCGTTTGGTACTAAAATTACTAGATAGGTAGCATTAAAGAGAAAATTCTTCTTCATCGTATCTTTCTCATCAAACCAATACGTCTCAATCATTTCTTCTGTAAGAGCTCCACTCTCTTTTGCACCATAGTTCACTTTTATATTTTCATTTTCTAAACTTATACTTTGAACTGTTCCACCACCAGGTAAATGATGAATAATTGCAACCACATCTGAATTATTACCAACGTATGTCCCAGTATATTTCTTAAAATCATCTGACCTAACATCATATATATCTTTTATTCTTTCCCCGTTAGAACAAGCCGTAATGAATAAAAAAATTGTTAGCATAACGATTATGTTATGATGCATATATTTCATTTAGCATCCCCCATTTTTATCGATATTTCGTTAATTACAATATTTACTTTCAAATCCCTTTTTAAATATACGCATTTTAATCAAAATTAAAAATTTTCATTTTTTATGTTTACAATTATCCATTAATTGTATATACTTACTAACGTAAGAAAAAAATTCTAAAAGGAGGTCGAAGGAAATGATGAAATTACAATTACATGCATTAACTTTAGCGTTAACTGCACCTGTGTTTTCTGGACAATTAAATATGAATTCGACCACCCTAATGGAGAATTGAAAATCGTACTTTATTTCATTTAATTCATAAATTCGCCACAGGAGGTCGTATACTTTCCTGTGGCTTTTTCACGCCCAGCCATAGGAGAACTGTATCTTCCTGTGGTTTTTTTGCGCGATTTTTTAGTCTCTTACATTATTTTTCTAAGAAAGGAGCAACATTCAATGACTATTAGCGTATTGTTTTTAAGTATTACGATTCAAAGAAATACAATTTCCAAAGATGAAATTCTTCATAATGAGCAAATTGAAAAAGCTATGAATGATGTTAAGGAGCGCCAAGCACTTTACTGTGATCACCTGTAATTCCTTTTTGAAAGGAGGAATTCATTTATGACTTTTCATATTTTCTTTTTTACGACTGTGCTTCAAAAACATACTTTATCTGAAACTGAAATCAATCGTAAACAACAGTTAAAACAACTGACTGATAAAATAACTGACATTAAAAGTTCATACTACACTCAAATGTATTAAAAATATATTTTAAAGGGGTAATATATTCATGAAATTTAAAGCATTCTTTTTAACCATCACCATTCAAAAACGTAAGTTTTCACAGAAAGAGATTTTACGTGAACAACACATCCAAAGCATTATGGACGAAGTAAAAGAGCGCCAATCTTCTTATTACACTCGTCTTTTCTAAATCACTTATAAAGGGGTAATTATTTTATGAAATTTAAAGTATTCTTTTTAACCATTACCATTCAAAAAAATAAATTTTCCGAGTCTGAAATGCTTCATGAGCGACAAATTAATCAGGCTATGGATTCTGTAAAAGAAAGACAAAGTCATTACTGTAGTCACCTATAATTTCTTATTACACTCGTTTTTTCTAAATCATTTATAAAGGGGCAATTATTTTATGAAATTTAAAGTATTCTTTTTAACCATTACCATTCAAAAAAATAAATTTTCTGAGTCTGAAATGCTTCATGAACGACAAATTAATCAGGCTATGAATTCTGTAAAAGAAAGACAAAGTCATTACTGTAGTCATCTGTAATTCCAATTCGAAAGGAGGAATTCACATATGAAGTTTCACCTTTTCTTTTTAACCATTACCATTCAAAAAGAAACAATATCTCAAAATGAATTAAAACAAGAAAGACAATATAAACAAGTTATTAATGAAATTCGAGATCGTAGAAGCAAATACTACACTCACCTTTAATCGTTTAACTATATGGAATTGAAAGGAGTCGATTATGATGTTGATAGCACGCTGTAAGGAAATGATTTGGATAGTTCAGAGGGATTCCACATAGTTTTATAGAGCTTATACCACACAAGTTTATCACTGAATTTGATGTATAAAAAATATATAATAAAATCAAATTAACCCACTTTTAATTATTTATTTATAAACAAAAGATACACCACTTAAAAAGCGGTGTATCTTCCTCAGTTTTTACTATTTTCGGTTACTTCTCTTCGTCTTAAACAATCTCACTAAGTTCGAAACAACTGTTTTTGTTACTGCATAAACTGGTACTGCTAAAATCATTCCGATAATTCCCGCAAAGTTACCTACCCCTAAAATTAAAATAATAATTGTTAGTGGATGAATATTTAATTTCGAGCTCATAATACGTGGTGAAATAATATTACTTTCAAACTGTTGTACAATTGTTACGATAATAATTACGTATAAGGCTTGCATCGGAGATACGAACAGTCCTACAATAACAGCTGGTGCTGCCCCGATAAATGGACCTAAGTTAGGAATGATGTTTGTAAATGCTGCGATAATTCCTAAAACGAAAGCGTACGGTAAATCAATAATTAAATAACCGATAAAAGTAAACGCACCTACAAATATACAAACGAGCGCTTGCCCTTGAATATATGCAGATAATGTTTCGTTCGTTTCCTTAATGATACGAAGCCCCTCTTCACGGTAAGATTCTGGTAATAAACTTACCGCTTTTCCTGGAAAGGCATGTCCATCTTTAAACATGTAAAATAAAATGAACGGTACAGTAAATACAACTAATGCAACGTTCGTGATAATACCAAATAAAGCCGTTGCACTCGACGTAATTGTATTTGGTATATCTTTTAAGTATTCAATCGCATTTTTTTCAATTGTTTCAATGGAAACGTAGTTTTGTGTAGATAACCATTCAAACAACCTATGATGTGATAATTCTTGTATGTATACTTTTCCCTCTTTTATGTAGCCTGGCATATTTTTTACTAAGTCCATTAGCTGTTGTGAAATCGTAGGAACAACTACTCCAACGCCAACCGCAGTTAATGTTATGATAAAAAGATATAACAGCAATATCGCTAAATTTCTAGGTACTTTTTTATTCTCCAAAAAGATTAATACAGGATTAAATATGAAGTATAAAAAAAGCGCGATTAAGATTGGGAAAAATAATGTTGATATGAAGATACCAATCGGTTGAAATAAAAATGATATTTTTGTGCAAATAAATATGATTCCTACAACCATTAGCACTTCTAATGTCCAAAAGTGCACTTTTGATTTCAAAAAAATGGCCTCCTTTAAACTAGCACTTCTCTTCATTGTACCAAAATAAGTATGAATTTCACATAATATTTTCCTTTACAATATTCCAAAATACCAATAAATACACTACAATGAGATTACATACAAATTTGCAGGTAAAGGTGATAAAAATGACACAATGCATCATTTGCAGAAAAGATACGAAAGAACTTAGTGAACAATATGTCATTCCAGAAATATTATGTGGATATTATTTCACAAACTCAATTTGTGATACTTGTCATGAACAAATGACAACAAATATTGATCGTCCTTTAATTAGGCATAAATTGAGTCAATTTAAGATTGAACAAATGAAAAGACAAATTGATTCCCCACTCTATACGAATGAGCACGGTGAGGAACTTGCGGCTGCTGAGACTGATGTTGTCGAAGTAAGCGACGAAATTCTTTATTCTAATGCATTAATTATGAAACTATGTAAAAAGCACGATATTTCCTTACATAATGAAATTTGGAAAGAGGAACGTGTAACGAAAGTAGCGAGTTCTATTCAACGTGAATTACTATTAGATAACCGTAAATATAAAATGAGTATATTAAAAATGGCTTATACATTCGCTGTACAAGCAGTTGATGGCTACTTTGAAGATCAAGATGCAATTGATATCTCTACCATTCTCTCAAATGCAGATTTCGTGGAACTAAAAGAAAAAAGCATTGTACGTGATTTAAGCAAAAGTTCTTTATGGAATACGCTAAATACAAGTAGTGAAAATCATTACTTTATTTTACTTAGCGATAAAGACGGTCTGTTTTGCTTCATTCGCTTGTTTGACATCTTTGATGTTGTCGTTCATTTATCAGAAAAAAGATTTGACCTTCCATCACCCATTGTCGGTGTAAATAATGTGAATACACAGAAATTTTATGTCCAAAGTTTAAAACAGTATATGGATGGGCTGTTCAAAGAAAAAGCACCTACTATATAATAGATACCAGAACATACGGTCTCCTTTCTTGATGAAAAGACACTGTGTTATAATGAGTATGAAAAGAACAATACAATCACATAAACCAATTATAAATTGTATATAAATAAAAAAGACTAGTGTGCGGCTACACACTAGTCCACGTAACTTAGCAGATTGGATTGTTCATTTATCCTATTTGTTTCTTACAAACAAAACAACCCACATTCTATAGGCATAGGTGGGTTGTTATTTTTTGAGCTTGTCTATTAAAACGACGACGAACGTTAACAATGCAACGAGAAACAGTCCACCCTGCAGTAGCAACGCTATTTCACTCACGTATTATCACCCCCCTCCTACTCGGAGAAGTGATAATTGAACAACCAACCGCACCTTAAGTTACCCTTTGATTTTACCATATTTTCTAATAATTTACGATGAAAACCCGCAAGCGAATAACTTGCGGATTTTTTATACCCTATTAACAGGCAGTAAACAAAATGAAGCAATAAATAAGTGAAACTTTATTTCTCACTATTTTTTTAATGCATATGCATCAGCAATCATTTCACCAACAATTTTATTTTCTTCTTTCTTCTTGTCTTTCAATAATGGGAATAACAATTCTGCCACTTCATACGCTTCTTCTAAATGCGGATATCCTGATAAAACAAACGTATCAATTCCTAACGATTCATATTCTTTTATCCTTTCTGCTACTGTATGCGGATCGCCTACAAGTGCAGTACCTGCCCCACCTCTTACAAGTCCGATACCAGCCCATAAATTAGGGCTTATCTCTAACGACTCTCTCGTACCTTTATTTAAATGTGTCATCCGTTTTTGACCAACCGAATCATATCTTGCAAATGTCTTTTGAGCAAGCTCAATTGTTTCATTATCCACATATTGAATTAAACGTTCGGCCTCTTCCCATGCTTCTTCTTCTGTCTCTCTTACAATTACGTGTAATCTAATGCCAAATCGGACTGTACGCCCCTTCTCTTCTGCAAGTTTTCTTACTTCTTCTACTTTTTCTTTTACTTGCTCTGGCGGCTCTCCCCACGTTAAATATACATTACTATGTTCAGCTGCTACTTCTTTTCCAGCAGCTGATGATCCTCCAAAATATATAGGAGGATATGGCGTTTGAACTGGTGGGAATACAACTTTACTATCTGTAACTTGAATGTGTTTTCCTTCTAAAGAGATCGTTTCACCTTGCAATGTCGATTTCCAAACTTTTAAAAATTCATCCGCTGCTTCATACCTTTCATCATGATCAAGATATAATCCATCTCCTTGTAGTTCAACTGGATCTCCTCCAGCTACTACATTAATAAGCAGTCTCCCATCTGAAATTCTATCAAATGTAGATGCCATCCTCGCTGCAACTGTAGGGGACATTAGTCCTGGTCTCACTGCTACTAAAAATTTTAGTTTTTCTGTTTCAGCAGCAAGAGCTGAAGCTAACACCCAAGGGTCTTCACATCCTTGACCAGTTGGAAGTAAAACACCCGTATATCCTAAATAATCAGCTGCCGCAGCAACTTGCTTATAATAACCATATTCAGCTGCTCTTCCTCGTTTTGTCGTTCCTAAATATCGACCATCTCCATAAGCCGGAATAAACCATAATAATTCCATGCCTTTACACACCCCTTATTTATTTTGAATCGTATACTAACACATTCTATATAAATTACCCCTAATAATTTATATGTTAATTCCCAGTCTCACCTTTAAAATTATCTCGCCATCTTAAAAACTTCGCTTCTAGTAAACGTACTAGAGAGTCAGAAAACTTCCCAACAAATGCAAAGATAATTATGCCGACAAATACGATATCTGTATTTGAAAATTGCCTTGCATCCATAATCATATAACCAATACCTTCTGTAGATCCCATAAGTTCTGCTACTACTAAACTCACCCATGCAACACCTAACGATAACCTTGCTCCTAGTAAAAGGTTAGGCAATGCAGATGGTAAAATGAGTTTCGTAATTAGTTTTCTTTTGCTAAACTCTAACACTCTCGCTACATCAAATAACTTTGAATCCACACCTCTAATACCTAAAAATGCGTTTACGTATAAAGGAAAAAATGCACCATCTGCAATTAATAACACTTTCGATGTTTCACCAAAACCGAACCATAATACGAAAAGTGGCGCAACAGCTAGATGAGGTACAGTTCTTAACATTTGCACAGATGGATCTAAATATTGCTCACTTCTCGTTGAAAATCCAACAATCGTTCCTAAAATGATTCCTAAGCCCCCACCAATAAAGAAACCAGCCGCAGCCCTGAATACACTAATACTTAAATGGCCGAATAACTCTCCTGTTTTAATAAGCTCTTGGAAAGCTAAAAAAATATCTAATGGTGTTGGTAAAACTGTTTTAGAAACAAGACCGAATACGCCAGCTAACTGCCAAATTATTAATATAATAACCGGTATAGTAATTGCCCTTACTAAAACTTTTACATTTAACTTTCGCACATTCTTAACTCTGTTTTTCTCAATCGTTATACTCGCTGGTTTCATAACAGCTTTCGTATTTTCCACTTTACAAAACCTCTTTTCACTTCGCTTTCAATGCTTTTTCTACGAAAGAATTATCTACAACTTTTTCCGCCTTAGTTTCTTTCTTTATAGAACCGAGCTTATATTGAAAATCCGCTGTCTTTTGTTGTTCTGCTATTATTTCCTTCGTTACCGGAACTAAAATTGGTTTGTCGTGATTAAACACTTCTTTTACGATCTCCGCATCTATCTTTTTTACAGAAGTATATACTTTTATTGCTTCATCTAAGTTAGCATCTTGCCATACACGTGCTTTCTCATAAACTTTGAGGAATTTCTCAACTAATTCTGGATGTTCTTTCGCAAATTTTGTTCTCGTAATTAAAAATTCTGGTGAAGAGACATTTAATGTTTCACCGTCTGCAATCACCTTCGCACCTTTATTTAACGTATGTAATGATATGAAAGGGTCCCAAATCGCCCATGCATCTACTGATCCTGATTCAAATGCAGGCTGCGCTTCATCTGGTTGTAATTGAATGACATTTACCTCTTTTGCATCAATCCCTTCTTTATCAAGTGCTCGATACAATAAATTAAAGGCACTACTTCCTTTTGCTACTGCAATTTTTTTACCTTTTAACTCTTTTACACTCGCAATCTTGCTATCTTTTTGAACGAGAATTCCAGTTCCTTTTCTCGCATAACTTGTATTGGCGATTTCGGTAAATCCAATACCTGCTGCTTGCGCTGAAATGACTGGAGAATTCCCTACTTCACCAAAGTCTAATCGGTTTGATGCGATTGCTTCAAAATAAGGAGGTCCACTTTGGAACTCTGTCCATTTCACTTTAACTCCTTCTTTTTTAAACTCCTCTTCAAACCACCCCTTTTTCTTTGCTAGTAATAGCGGGCTTAACCCTTGCTGTATACCAATTTGTATTGTTACATCTTCTTTCTTACTACTTGCTGTACTTTTTTCACATCCTAATAAACATACTGATATAGCTAAAGCAAAAGAAAGAATTTTAAATTTTTTATACATATAAAATCACCCTTTTCCTATATACTTGTTTGAATCAACCCTCCATATTCAAACTGCTGTAATACTTTCGTTCGAAGTTGTTGGAACGATTGAGAAGTTTTATTTCGCGGATAAGGCAAATTATTTTCAATCACTTTATGTATTTTCCCTGGTTTTGCACTCATAATGATGATTCGGTTTGAAAGATATATCGCTTCGTCTATATCATGTGTAACGAATATCATTGTTGTTTTCTTCTGCTCCCAAATATTTAGCAATACTTCTTGTAAATGACTTCGAGTAAAAGCATCCAGCGCTCCAAAAGGTTCATCAAGTAATAATACATTTGGATCTCTTAATAACGCTCTCGCTATCGCAACACGTTGTGACATCCCGCCTGAAATTTCTTTCGGATACGATTTTTCAAAGCCATCTAACCGAACGATTTCAACCCATTCTCTCACCTTATCTTTCACATACTTATCTTTTAACGACAAATCTGCCGCTATATTTTCTTCAACTGTTAACCATAGAAAAAGCCTATGTTCTTGAAAAATAAAACCTTGTTTCTTGCTCGTTTTTAAGATAGGCTCCCCGTCAATAACAACTTCACCTTCAAAATCATTATCTAGACCTGCAACAATTTTTAGTAATGTACTTTTTCCGCACCCACTCGGACCAATTACTGTAACAAAATCCCCTTCCTCTAATTGAAAATTAATATTCTCTAGCACTTGAACCGTACCAGTTTGTTTCAAAAAATATTTTGATACCCCATCAATTGAAACAGTCATTTCTTTCCCTCCTTAAAATGATTCATATAAATGAACAGATTCAGTATTTGTGCAATAAAAAAACCAAAGGCATTTTATCTGTTGATAAAATGCCTTTGGTTTCTCCAATCAGCAATACGTTATGGAATTAAGTACATATTATACAAATATTTCCGATAAGTCAACTAGGTTTTATTAAAACATACATATGATTTGTTTGAACATTTTACTTTTGTTTATTTAAACGACGTTTACTTACTATTTTTTCTGATCTTTAATCCACTGTAACCAATAAGAAAACTCACACGCTAAATGCATTTGATGGGATTTAATTAGACTATTAGGACAAAGGGCTGGGAACTCAACAACTAGACTTACTTCTATCCCTGTATCAGTATCTTTAAATTGATGTCGAACTCCACCAATAGTAGTACCATCTTTCATACGTGCAACACCTGTTGATTGGTATTGATAAGATTTATCTCTCGGTGTTTTCAATCCGGTTTCGTCACCAAAAACAATGAAAAATTGAACTGGAAACGGAGAATTACCAGTAGTTTCGATAACCTCTAATTCATTTTCCCCAAAGGGTCTTAGTACATAGTGATCAGGACAAGCAGATAAATTCACTTTGTTATTTTCACGTGATTGTTCAAGCATCAAACTATCAATTCCATGTATGGCTTCTTCTGCTGTAATCCCATCTAAATAAATACTAGTTTTTGAAAATTTTCGTCTATCGCCAGATAAAAGAGTACAGATACGCATACCTATTGCACTTAATCTAAGTTTTGATTTCAACTTTTCGTACATTTCATTGTATGTATATCGCAACTTTATTTCCGTTAGCTGTTTTATCATGACGTCTGTATCATTTATTTCAGGCTCTTTATGTCCTAATATATATAATACTTTTTTTATCCGTTCTCTTTTCCATTTTATAAGTTGCTCTTGTGAGATATTATTTCCATCGATAATAATTTTCATAAACTTTCTCCTTCCTTTTGATTGTATCGTAGTGTAGTTAATACTAAATTAACCATTTCATGTTTTGTATCTAGATTCAACTTTACTTCTGAATGAGCAATACTGCTAAGACCGTATAGAATAAACCCAGAAGCTAATAATGAGTTATCAGTATAAAAAACCCCTATGTTTACTCCCTCTTCAATTACTTGTCTAATTAACGGTTGCATACGTGCGAATAATTTCTGTTCCAGTTGAAAATGTTGTTCCGTCTGAAACGAACTCACATTTTTATAGGGTGCTAACTTTTCAATAAATGTCCAAAATATATCTAGTGAATCTTTCATCTTTTGCATGACAGACCGTTCATTTGAAACAAGTATTTCTTCAATTAACTCCATATTTTTCACAATACAGTCATTTAAAACTTCATCAACAAAATTCTCTTTAGACTTGAAGTAATAATAAAATAAGCCCGTTGCTACACCTGCATGATTCACAACATCTTTTATGCCAAATCCTTTCATACCATTTTTCATATATAGTTCAAAACCAATATCCATTAACTCTTGGCGTCTTACATCTGGTTCTTTTGATATTCTTTTCATACGTCATCTCCTACAATGTTTTCACCACGACTGAATCTGATTCAATCATAAACGACTGAACTTGATTCAGTCAATATTATTTCATAAATTTAAAATCGATTTAATAACTAAGCGACGAAATTTCTACAAAAAAAGAGTAATCTCAAGAGATATGCTACTAACCTTAGATTTATCAAAAAAGTTAGATCATATAACTTGAGACTACTCATTTCCATTCAAAATATTTATGTAATTAAATTTTATTTCCTCCGCACCCTGGCTGTCTCCAAAACTATTGGTGGAAGCTCTTTTTGAATGATTTCTTTTAATTCATAAAGAGCTTTCTTCACATAACCACCTTCGAAATTTCCTAATGGTTCTGGTAATTCATCCTCATCCAATATGAAATATTCTCCATTTGGAAGTACCATAATATCGATGATTAAATCTTCAAAGGAAACCACTTCATCTTTTATTTGTGTGTTTTTTACGATATTAAAATAGGAACCTAAATACTTTCCTTTTATATCTCTCCATACGTATAAATTGTACGGACGATCTCTCCAGTAATATGCGATTGTATAACTCCCTTTTGGGATTGTTAACTTAGTATCATTTGCAGTCATTGTAAATGAATACTGCACCTCGTGAAATAAAACGATACTTTGTGATTGCTTTTCAAGTAATAAGCAATTGTGATCTACTATTGTTGAGTTATACCGGATTTTTCTTTCTATAATTTCAATTTTCGATGTAAGTAACTTATTCATTATTTTGTTTCCCCTTATGCTAGTTCTATCCTCAATTATATCTATTTATGTAGTGATAAAGAAGTGTATAGTTTTTTATATAATGATTTATACAAGTACATAATAAAAACTCCTTCTTATTTAGAAAGAGTTTTTCACTATCCATGTTTCATATTTTTTCACTTCTAACGGAAACTCATTTGTTTTCATGCAACTAACAGTACTATTACTCATGTTTTAACTTTTCCTTAACCGCATCATAAAATTTTCGTTCTTCATCAACATTTAAGTAAACACGACTTACTGTTTTAGAAAAGCCGTATAACAACTGCGCTTTCACTGGCTCTTTTAATGTTATTTCAAAAGTAGCAGGTTCTTTTATGAACTCCATAACAGTTGCATCCAATACCTGCTTCCCTTCTTTTGCCGTTAGCAATTCACCCTTGTAGAACGCAATATTATCAATTTGTGTAAATGGCATAACAATTTTCTTTCCTAATCCGATTTGAATGATTACTTGTTCTTCTGTTACGACAAGTGGATTTTTGCGCATCGCTTGTATTTCAGCTATAAAATAAATCATCGCGTATACATTTAAAATAAGTAAAATCCATGCTATTACTGGATTCCACTGATGTAGTAAATAATGAAAACCAATGCTTTCAATTGCTGTTGCGTGAATAATCATGATATACACACCTATAGCACCAGTCTTTTTATGATATGAGTATACAGATTTACCTGTTGGTACTTTTTCACGCCACGATAAAAACGCATAATAGATTAACTTACACTCTGTTAGAATGACATCTATTAACTTACCTCTTTTCATAGTAGCGTCAAACGCTGCATCAATTGCATAAGAAAAGGAATAATTTTCTCTTCTATATTCTTTATATTTTTTTATTATTTTAGGAAGCACTCTAACAATTTTATAGAGAAGGAATAATTCTAGACCTACAAATGCAATTTCAGCCGCAGCAATAATATAAGAGATGAATGAAAAAGCTTGTAAATAATCACTTGGAATAATAAATCTTGCAAAAATATAACCAGCTATTACAACAGGAACTATATATGTTAACGAGTATCTTTTTCGAATAATGAAGAAATATGTGATGATTGGAATGACAAACAAGCAATCTAATAATGACCCAAGCACAACTTCTTTCGGCGCAACTGGTACAATTGGAAGGGCATACAATAAATAGTTTGATAGCATAATTAAAGAGACGAGTCCAATCCAAATACCTTTTCGCCTTCGTGATAGTGTAACCTTCATACGTTCACTCCTTTATTTAAAAACCTCATTTAAATGGTCTTTATAAAATGAAATGGCACGTTCAAATTCTTTTACTTCCTCTACTTTCACGACAGTTTCAAGTAATAATTTCATCGCTGATTCGTGATCGTTTACGTTATATTTTGCTAATGATAAAAATACTTTCATCGGAGCGTTCTCTGGAAATTTTTTCACCCCAGCTTCTAATACTGTAATTGCCTTTTCATATTCCCCTATACAACGATATGTACTTCCTAAACCAATATAAGCACCGCAAAGCGATTCGCCATCAAGTCCATTTGCGATTGCCTGCTCATAATACGGAACTGCTTCTGTTTCTAGCCCCATTACATCATGTATCCACGCACACTGATACAGTACTTCTGCATCCTTTGTAAAGTTTGTTAATCCTATAAGCATCTCTTTAGACTGCGCATATTTCTTTTCATTTCTAAGTTTAATAGCTTGCTTTAATAAATGTTCCATAGAATCCACTCCTCACCAATTATTCTGTGTATAGCTCTTGATTGGTATACGCTTCACATTCGTGTAAAAGTAAAATTCCCACCAATTAAAGTTTCGCTTACTTATTACTATGCGGATTCATTCTCATCTAAAAACTTAATTTTAAAAAGCAGTGACACGATTACATAATACCTCTAAGCTTTTGACAATTTCTTTCGCTGTTTCATCTTTCCCATTACACAACTTTCCTTTACCATCCTGTCCAATTACATAATGCACAGCCCCGCGCGAATATAAAGAATGTGGTGAATTCGCAATCATTACATTCGCCCTTGCTTCTTTCATTCTATTTTTTGCTCTTTCAAACAGTTCTTCTTCATTTAAATCACTTTCAAGTTTAAAACCAACAAGTACTGTTTCTGGGTCCCATTCTTTTATTTGTTTTAATACCTTTGGAGCCTTTTGAAAGTGAATAATCGGTGCTATATCACTTGAAATTTTTCCGTTCATATTAAGAACATTACCATCTTGATCACAAATTTTCTCTACAATCCAATCTGATCCAGCCGCTGCCATAATGACTGCATCAACCTTTTCATGTGATATGATACTTTTCATTTTATCTTGTAAATCAACGATTCCTTCAAATGGATGTAATTCTAACCCTCTATGTACATCACTCGGTTTCTCCGCAAAATAACCGTGTAAATATATAACATGTGCCCCTTTAGCTAGAAGTTCTTCTGCGATTATCCTTCCGATTGTACCTTTGGCCATATTCGTATGCCCGCGTACTTGATCCCATTTTTCTAGACAACCACCGCTCGTAATTAATACCTTTTTCCCCTTCATTGTAACCATCCCTTACTAATTTTTCTTACGAAACCATTCTGTTCCAAAGTCAACTATATCACGCTGTTTCATTAGACGACACGTTGCATTCCCTATCTTCCCATTTTTTACAGTTCCTTCTCGCTCAAACTCCACACCAATTTCTACAAACTTCTCAGATTCGTAATCCATTTCAACAAACTCTTTCCACACTCTTTCACCGTTTTCTATAATAGGTGCTCCTACTTGTATTAACTCACATGCACCAGAACGCACCTCGGATAAATGAACAGACGTATTGGAATCATATCCAACACCAATTAATAATACGTACCCGTCTAAATCATATATTTTTCTTAATGGAGATTCTTCTCCAAAGCTCATTGATAACGAATGGTTCATTGTTATTTCTACTGCATGTTTTCCCCATGCAGCAAAACTTCCTAACGGATGATTGCTACGTACTACATTCGGATATGTACGAAAACATTCAACTATTTCACCCATTCCCCTTGTTGGGGTTATACGTGAATCAAATGCTGGGACGTTATCTCGGATAATTTGCCACCAGTCTTCCGGTACAGGTGGTCTTGACCAATGTTTCGGATCGGACAAATCCGAAGATTGCGTTGGCATTATTATCGTTCCTTCTTCCGTAACAACTTTCATTAATGCTTCTACTACAGCAACGGCACCACCAGATATCCACCCGATAGAACTTAGTGATGAATGAACGATAATTGTCATTCCTTTTTCGACTCCTAATGCTTTTAAATCTTTTGTTATTGTTTCGATTGTATTTGGAAATTGTGTACTTGCTACTATTTCATTCATTTTCATATTGGTTCCCCCACTAGCCACGTAAATTTAAACTTTTATATAAATATATTATCATATTTTTCTCAATTTTTAACTTAATCATATTCATTACTACAAAAATATGTATATTATTATACTGAAGCCTCAAAACTCTATTAAAATCGTAGATAATGATGAGCGAGAGTTTTTTTGAAATGAAGAAAAATGTAAATCCTATTTTTTCAAACTATACTCCATATACATATTTTTATACTATTTTTCCATGTAACAATGAAGTCTTTCTATCCCTGGATATTTTTCTCCTAAACTTTTAACTTGAAAACCAATTCTTTTATAAAATTCTACCGCCCCATCGTCTGTCTCCGCTTCTATATAAGTCAATTGATATATCCTTACCACTTCTTTAATCATTTGCAGTGCAATTCCTTTTTGACGATAATCTGGAGCCACTGCTATATGACATATGCGTGCTTTAGTTTCTCCGATTATTTCAATACCTAGACAAGCTTTTTCTTCATATTTGTACAAAGTCCCTTTATTACTTTGATAAAATATTACTGCTTTCTTTAAGCTTATTTCATTTGGACCGACGGCATATTGTAGCACATTTAATATTGAATCTTTCTCAATTTGTTTAACACACTGTAAATTCATACTTTCATCCCTTTCTATGAAAAAAGACTAGCTCTTAATAAAAAGAGCTAATCTCATTACGCCGTTATTTTTTCTTCTTTTTTTACAACGACAGCCACATAACTATGAAGTATCATTCCAATAATAACGAGACTCATACCAATCCAAGATAATGATGATGGAATTGGTGCAGATAACCAAATCAACTCTCCTACTAGCGCAAATAAAACTTCACCAGACTGCGTCGCTTCCACTGTTGCTAATTTTTGCGGATCATCTTTCACAAGATCTGTTGCAAAGAAAAATAATACTGTCGCGATTAACCCAGAGCTAACTGCTACAATAAAACATTGAAAAACTTGGCTACTTGACGGTAATCCGCCTGTTGATACTTCGTAACCAGATAATAAAAACCAAAATGGTAAACTTGCTAATGTCATACCGAGTACTCGCTGAAATACATCTAATTCCCCTTTACAAACTTGCATCATTTTTCTATTTCCAAGAGGATACGCAAATGCTGCAATAAGTACAGGAACTACACATAAAACGGTTTCACGAATACCTAATGAAGAAGCATGTTCTACTTGCATGAGAACGACACCGAATAAAATAATGCCCGACATTACTAATTCCTTCATCGGAAGTTTTTTATGTAGTGGATCCACCGCAAAAAATGGTGTTAACAAAATCCCTGCAACGATTGTAATTTGCCATGTTGATGCAACGAGCCAACCTGGTCCGAACGCTCCAGCAAAACTAAGCGGTGCATAAAAGAGACCAAATCCAACGATACTCCACACTAACCATTCTTTCGGATTGTTTTTCATATATTGAAAGAGTTGCTTTAAGTTCCCTCTATACATAACAATAAGTAATAGCATTGGAACCATAAAATAATACCGTAATGATGCACTCCAAATCCAGCTTCCACCTTCTAAGTCCATTGCCCTGTTCAAAACAAAAGTAAAGGCAAAGAAAAATGATGCCAGTATTCCTATAACAATTGCTTTCATTGTAAAACCCCTTGTATTTAATTTTTTATCTCTATGACCTATATTTTAGTATACGCGATGAAAAATCTACATTCAAACTTACATTTCACTTTAGGATGATGAAGGAATTGTAGTAGATTTACATGGGAATAAAGTGCATTGGTATGAAATCGAGGCCATTACATATCAAAATTTTCAAGGGTCAAAATCTACTTTAATCTCGACCCACTATACTCACCATGAAAATATACGCATCCGCTATAAAAGATGGCTACCAACTATTGCACATTCAATTTACTGGTTTTCTATTGAGAAACCAAAAGATTATCATAAAAATTTAATGATAGCTTGGGAAGAAAAGCGAACGAATAAAAACAAACGCCTCCTTTAATTATTATTTAGGGGCGTTCGTTCATTCAAAAATTAAAGAATATGTAGTTTATATTCTCTGTATAATTTCCTCAATCGACTTATATGAGCTTGATGATACCGATTATGATCTGCTATATGCCATATTCCCCATCTTATTGTCGCAGTTTCGCCTTTTTCATACAAAACTTCCCGCGTTAAATCAGTTTCTGTTAGTTTCATACATTCTTCATAAAACAATTTTTGCACTGCTTCATAATCTTGCATTAACTCTTGCAATGTGTTTTTTCTTAAACTTGGTAATTCTCCTACTTCATTTAACATAGGACCATATTTATTTTCAAATGCTGGCGGAACATCTTCTCCCTTGAAACGATACACCCAATGTAAATCAACAACTGCTAAATGCTGAAGTAACTGCCCAATACTATTTTCATTATTTTCAGACCCTTTATAGGATAGTTCGTTCTCTTCAGTACCTTCGACTAACCTTTGCAATCTATTAAACGTATCAGCAACCGTCGCATACAAAATCGCTACTTGAGGGTCCATTTTTCTTTCTAAATGGAGATCTTTCATACAAAACTTCCTCTCTTAAAAGAACAACACCATATGTTCATCATCACTATACACACCATTCATTTTTATAGCCCTTTTTTCAATTCCGTATGTTTTAAATCCCATTGATTCATATAATCGTTTGGCTGGTTCGTTCGTTGACACAACCCCTAAATTCAATTGCTCTAGCTTCATCTCTTTTGCCCTTTCAATTGCTTTACGTATTAAATCACGTGCAAGACCACTTCTTCGATTTTCAGTATCTACATACATTGCAACGATATGTCCTTTATGCTTATATGCGTCTTTTTCTTCTGTTAATAAAGTAACAACCCCAACTAAACGATTTTCATTATTAAAAGCACCAAATGTAAAACTACTGTTGGATGAAAGATTACTAGCAACTCGTTCAAGAGGGTTTTCTTGACGTACTGCTTCTTCATAAGTCGTTATAAATGCTTCTGGATTTACTTGTAGTGCTTGTAAACGCAACTCCCAATATTTTTTTGCATCCGCTTTTGTAAGTAATCGAATCATTTTATTTTCCCCTTTTTAATTTACATAATATTTTTATAGGTTATTATTTTTTTGATTCATACTCTTCTTTTAATATACTGTAACGATAGCGATGAATGAACTTTCCCTGTCTCAATCGATCATTTCTCATTAACCCTTCGCATACAAATCCGGCACTTTCATAACTCTTTTTAGCTTTTGTATTATCTTCATCTACACGTAACCAAATTTTCTCCAATTCAAACTGAGAAAAACCTATTTGTAACATGCTGTTTAGAGCTGCCATTCCAAATCCTTTACCCCAATAGTCTTTATTTCCAATCGCAATTCCTAGTTCAGCATTTTTATTTGTTTTATCAAAATTTTTAAGGTCTACCCATCCAATATGTATACCTGTCTCAGTAACGATTGCCCTTTGTTCATAACCATTTTTTCGGCTTATACAAGCTTCAATCCAGTTTCTCGTATCTCCACGAGTGAACGGAGGATATTGATCTGGTAAAACTAAATGCTTTGTTACATCTCTATCTAATGACCATTGATAGCGATCTTCTACATCATCTAGTGTCAATTCTCTTAATTGAACATATGGTACATTCATTTTTTTCTCCTCTCTTTATTTACCAATAGAAAATCCTTCGAACACTCTTCCACCATACTGTTCTAACGTCTTTTCTATAAAATGAATTAATTCATTTTTCCCTCCCGTTTTATAAAAATGATCAAAAGCGGCTACAAATTTGTTTGCATATTGCTCATCATATCTTTTTAGCACTCTAATAAACCATTTTGAACTCCCAAGCCACTTACCATTTACTCTTAATACATATTCATGTACTAAATCGGCTAATAAATTAGCGATAAACAATTCTTCTTCTCTTTTTGTTGCACCAATAAAGTCATCTAAAGTATCCGTAATAAAATATCGCTTCTGCTTAATCGTTTCTTCGGTCCATTTAGCTGGTCCTTTATGTAGTAAATCATTCGCTTCTTTTTTTAATTTCTCAACAATTTCCTGTTCCCCTTTTAAGGCAATCCCTTCTGAAACTAATTGTGGTAACGACGGCCTCCCTCGATCACAATCCATTTTGAAAAAGGTTTTATATGTTTCGAAATTATGAACAAACACCTCAACAGGCCATCCATTACTATAGAAAGATTCTCTATAACAAGAAGTTAAACTTTGATCGACTATTACAATGTCAAGGTCAGATGTTTTCGTCGCTTCTCCTCGTGCAACGCTTCCGCCGAGTAAAGCTACATCACAATTCGGAAATTGTAATGTAATTATGTTTTGTGCTGCTTCAATTGGTTTCATAACCGATCCTCTTTTCTTATTTCACTTTCTTTTTTTCAGCTCTTTCTCTCGCTTTTTTTATATAGCTTTCTGCATCTGGTGTTTTACATGATGTTGCACCATGATCAACCTCTATTTTTCCAATTTCACTTGCAATTTCAATCGCTTGTCGCTCTAAGTCTTCATTACGAATTCCTATTGCGATTAAAGCACTATTCATCGCTTCTTTTTTTCTATTTTTTTCATTATGTATATTTTCTTTAATCTCTTCTAAGTACGGAGAGAAGAAATCATCATGTAGCGTTTTATTTTTAATCGCTATATTTGCTAATAAAGACCAGCCAGCTCTTCCAATCCATTCATCATTAGACTTTGTCCACTCTTCCATTCTTTCTATTGCAATTGGCGAAGTACATATAGATGTCATCAGAACATCCATTAAACAGTAATAATCAACATCCTGAATCCAACTATTAAGCTGTTCTGTCGTTATTTTTTTCGGGTCTAAAATATAAGTTGCTAATGTCATTGCGTCCATATTTTTCGTTTCCCACAATTCAACTGCTAAATCGTGATCTTTTTTTATCTTCTTTTTTAACAATTTTAAATTCGCAAAACTAACTCCAAATAACGGCTCTTTCGCTCCGTGGTTTTTATACGTTTTTCGATTTTGTTCTGTTCCATATTCCTCTAGTTGCTGCATTACTTCCTCAAGTAACATATACCCACCTCTTTATCTTTTATGTTGACTGTATATATGTATGTACGATATATTCTACATCACTTTTTGTTTTTCCTATATATATTTTTAAAATACGGTATGTGAAATTTCTAAACATTGCACAGCTATACCATCAAAAAACTGTACATGTTAAACATACAGTTTTTTGATGGTATCAATTTTGCGTAGAATAAGATATAAACTACGAAAGAACTTTTAATGGTCCTCTCAATCACCTATTTTTTCAACTGAATTTTTTACATCTGACCACTCTTCTATTGACCCTGCGTCCGGAAAAACTGTAACTACATTAAAATTCGCACCTTTTTCTTTCCCAATTTGTTTAGCTGCTAATAAATTCGCTGCCGCAGAAGTTCCTATTTTTATACCAGTATCTTTGTAAAAACGTGCCATTTCATACAGGGTATCTTCATATGAATAAGTCCATTGTTTTTCTATCAAATTTTCTTCCTGTTCTATGAAATGTTGTTTCCTTCCTAAGCCGAACCCACCTGATCCAGCATATTTCTTTAAATCATTTGGTGGTTGTTCCGAACCATAAGGCAATTCAGCAGGCATTACTAAATGTAGTTCAACATTTTTTGTATAATTCTTTATTGCTGTATAGACTCCCATTAGAGTTCCACCAGTACCAGCAGATGCTACCCATGCATGTATTGGTTTTCCAATCATTTGTGCAATAATTTCTCGCCCTGTACCTTCTATATGACTTACTAGATTTGCATTATTATAATGTTGGAATAAAAAATATAATTCTGGCTTTTGTTTGCTAATCTCTATTGTTTTCTCAATTACTGCGTAGAACCCTTTACATTTATCAACTAAGATTACGTTAGCACCATAACGATCAAGTTCATTTAATAGAGATTTATCGGTTCCAGAACTTAAAACTAACGTGCATTGAATCCCTAAATAATTACAAATACACCCAATTGACCTCGCTAAGCTTCCACCACTATACTCTAAAATATTTTGTTTTTTGTCCGCTTCTTGTAAATATTTATTAATCATTCCAAGTGCTGCCCTATCCTTAATCGATCCTGTAGGGTTATGCCATTCACATTTAGCATAGATAGAAAGATCCTTCGTTTCTTTGCATTCTAATTTCACGAGCGGTGTATTTCCAACATGTTTAGAAAACGCTTCAAAATGGTTTACTATCATACTTTTATACCTCCTTCATAAATTATGTTTACTACATTTGTTCTTAGCCAAAATACTTTCTACATTTTAATAACTCTCTCAATAAAAATTTCTTATATAAAAATCCCTACAAACACTGTAGGGATTTATGTCTAAATCATTTTGTTACACTCTATTTCATATGAAAATAGTTTTCTTATTCAGATGCATTCATAAGCACAATTCTCCAACCGTCTGGATCCTCTATTGTGGTTCCTTTCTCTATCCAATACGGGTTTTCAGGTTCTACCTCATGATAGCCCATATTACTTAATCGATTCACTATCTTTTCAATTTCATCTTTAATAGGCATATAAAAAACTAGTAAATTATCTTTTGTCGGTGCCGGACATGGACTTCCATTAACATGTGTAGTAAACTCCAAATGATACTCTTCATCTGGTAAGCCAAACATAACCCCATCATATCCTTCATGATTGTGAAATTCCCCTATACGTTTTAAACCTAATCCTGTTTCATAAAAACTTATCACTTCTTCAAATTTATCTGTTGGTCTTGCAATTCTAAATTGAACCCAATTCTTCATGCAAATCTCCTCCTTTTCATTTTCCAAAGCTTTATAGTAATTAGTATAGGTTACATATATTCCCTTTAACATCCCTCATTAGTGTGAACTTCCTAAGTTGAAAGACCTATTAGTTAATAAACAATAGGACTTTAGTATAAAATTCATATAAAATTAGTTATATAAATATAGAGATGAATTACAAGCTATTACGTATGAAATAGTTCTCCTTGCAGGGCCTTTATATACCGATCAGCAGATCTTTGTACAGCTTTATTCGCATCTTCCACCACACCATGAAATGCATTATATAGTCGACTAAATTGGATATCTTTTACCTTCTCTGCCATATCTCTAACTTTATTCGCTGGTAATGGAATGAGATTGGGATAACTATACATAAAACTTACCCATTTCCGATCCGAAACTACTTGTATAATATCACCTGATAACAAAATACCTTTCCCTTCATTACCGTCTTTCCAATGTATAACAGTTCCACCCTTAAAATGGCCTCCTAAGCGATGCAATGTAAGTTCTTCCGATAATATCAGATGCTCCCCAGACCAAAATTTAATTTGCTTACTCGGACGAACCACCCACTCTTTATCATCTTCATGAATATAAATAGGTACATTGAATGTTTCCGCCCATTTAACTTGTGTAGAGTAATAATGTGGATGAGAAAGTGCTATTGCTTGAATACCACCTAAATCATATATACGTTGTATCGTTTTATCATCTAAATAACTAATGCAATCCCACATAACATTTAGAGTTTTACTTTGTATTAAAAATGCTGTTTGTCCAATCGCAAATTTAGGTTTAGTAGTAATGCTATACAAACCGCTTTCTTCTTTTATTATTTCGTTTTTGTATAAATTGCTATTTTGCATCGTTTCTAATGTTGTCCATGACTGCCCAATTGGATTAACATATTGTCTTTCCTCATTACAAATTTTACAGCGAGAAGGTGCTTCTTCATTTTCGGGATACTGTACTCCACATGTAGTGCAAATATAATTATCCATATTCCCACTCCTTTTTTCATGTAATTGTTTCTTTACCAATATTTTAATAAAAAACAAAAATATTCGAATCAATAATTGGAACGAAAATGAAATGATACGAAAGTATGATTTGGTGATTGAAAGTTTAAATAATAAAGTTTAAATTCATCCTATTTTTCAAAACTGCAATTGATATAAAATCTTGCATACTTTTGAGTAAACTTTTTTACACTTGTAAAAAAGTTTTTTTGCATTTCCCTACCTATAATTGCTAATATAGTAGAGTAGAACTTTTATAGAGAGAAGGAAAATTATGCACAATGGAATTCGAATGACAACTTTAGTAAAAAGGGCTATGTTAGTTTGTGCGGGGGTATTATTCACATACGAAGTGGCTTTTGGATCAGTACATACTGCTCTAGCTAGTACAGAGGATGAAGCAAAATCTGTTCAACTTGTAAGTGAGATTCAAACATCTCTTGCTCCGAAAGAAGCTCCAAAACATTATAACGGGCAAGTTAGAAAAGTCGCTTATTTAACATTTGATGACGGTCCTGGAAAATACACAGCTGAGCTTTTAGATATGTTAAAGAAAGAAAATGCAAAAGCAACATTCTTCCTAATTGGTTCAAACGTAAAAGCTTTCCCTGATCTTGTAAAACGCGAAGATGCTGAAGGTCACTACGTTGGGATGCACAGTATGACTCATAACTACAAGAAACTTTACACTGAAGGTCATTACGTAGATGAAATGAAGGAAGACCAAGGCTTAATCGCTGGTGTTTTAGGTAAATCACCAGTATTAACTCGTCCATCTTACGGCTCTATGCCAGGATTAAACGAAGCTCTTCGCAACAAAGTTGTAGAAAATGGCTTAAAAGTTTGGGATTGGACAATTGATTCTTTAGACTGGAAATATAACAAAATGCAAGTTGATGCTGCATCTGCTAAAATTGTAGAAAACGTGTTACATGGTGCTACAAATCCAACAGAAGTTATCCTTATGCATGATATTCATCCACAATCAGTAAAAGCAGTTCCTGGAATTATTAAAGGACTGAAAGAAAAAGGATATGAATTAGAAGCATATAATGAGAACGAACACTTCCCATTAAACTTCTGGCATGATAATCGTATGTAATGAAAAGACTTGATTTCCTTTAGCTGGGAATCAAGTCTTTTTATCATTTTGGGAATTACTCCTCGTATATTCGACTCAAACTCCCCCTTCTCTAATATCAATAAAAATTCAAAATCACATGTTATACTATAATTTAGTTTAAATAAGTAGGTGCCATATGATCGTATATACAGTACAAACTGAAGAAGCATGGAAACAATTTAAGAAACTTGGTTATTTAGAAGGTAATAAAGAATTCATCGATCCAGACGATGTATATTCATATGACTGGATGGTGCGCGTCGCTAAAACAAGATTGCCTCATTACGAAGGTAACTATCCTATTTGGGTCTGGGAAGCAAATAATTACCCAAATCGAAATCATAAAGCTTGGGGTAGAACAAATTCAAAAATGGTAATTTTAACACTAGATGTACCGAAAGAATGGGTACTATGGAGCTATTTTGACTATTGGTGCTGTGCTATGACTGATGGATCAACATATTTACATACAAAAAATAAGTGTACTTTAGATGAATGGTATACATATATGGATAAAGAATACGGGATAATATTTGATTTCGACTATTTATTATCTCATCCTGATTGGTGTCTAGGTAAAGAGGATTCGTTAGAAAAACAAGGTGTTATCGGCAAAACACCCCTTTCCTTCGTGAAAAAAGTAAGACGTTTTCGTGCTAAGACAGATAAGTCTATTAGTAAAATTCGAAGTGATAACTGGGATAATAGAAAAGAAAACCGCATTAAAAAGATGAATCGAAAATTAAGAAAGCGAAACGATAAACAAAAAAGAATACAAAAGCGACTTATACGAAATTAAAACATATATCAAAATACAGTAAGAAATTATGGATTGAATATACAAATTCAATCCTATTTTTTATATTATCAACACTTTAGCACATATTACTCTTAAGGAGTGATGTGTATATGGATTTTCTTTCAGCCGAATATTTGTCCGCCCTACTTGCCATCATTGTAATTGATTTAGTGTTAGCCGGTGATAATGCCATTGTAATTGGATTAGCAGCAAGAAGATTACCGAAAGATCAGCAAAAGAAAGTTATTATATGGGGAACTATCGGGGCAATCGCGATTAGAGCCCTCGCTACCTTAGTTGTTGTTTGGTTGTTAAAAATACCAGGGCTACTTCTAATTGGTGGTGTACTCCTTATATGGATTGCTTATAAATTAATTGCTGAAGGCAAAGATCATGATATTAAGGCCGAAGAAGGATTTTGGTCTGCTATTAAAACCATTATTATTGCTGATGCGTTAATGGGCATCGATAATGTACTCGCTGTTGCAGGAGCTGCCCATGGTAACTTTTCTTTAGTAATCATCGGATTATTAGTGTCTATTCCAGTAGTCGTATGGGGCAGTACATTGATTTTAAAATGGGTAGATCGTTTTCCTGTCATCATTACGATTGGAGCAGCCGTTTTAGCTTATACTGCCGCGAAAATGATTGTAGATGAGAAATGGTTCGCTGGATTTTTCGAAAGTAACCCTTTCGTTAAATGGGCATTTATCATTATTATCATCATCGGTGTAGTTTTCTTCGGAAAGGCTAAACAAAAAGCAACAGCTGGTTCTGTCTCATAATGATGGTATATTTACAAATAAAAGGCGCTATTCATATGAATAGCGCCTTTTATTATTTATTTAGCTTCCCCTTCCGGAGTCGTTTTTACCTTCGTTTTGTTTTTATCGCGGTTGTTATAGTTATACTTCGAACGATCTACTGGAGTGAATCCTTCCTGTGTGTAGAATCGTAATAAGTCACCATTCACGACTTGGTCAGAGTATTTTAGTGAGTTTTGAACCATTTGTTCATTTTTCTTTATTTCATCTGTAAATTCTACAGGTTTTCCAGTAGTTGTATCATAGTATTTGCCGTTTAGTGCAGTAACTGTTGGGCTTACGTAGTTACCGTTACGGAACGCAACGACTTGTTTATGATCTGGTGATAATAAATCAGAACCGAATTGAACATAATTCTTTGTATCTGTACCTAGTAAGTGTAATAGCGTTGGAAGAACGTCAATTTCACCACCGTATTGATGTTGTACGCCACCTTTCACTCCTGGTACACGAACGATTAATGGTACACGTTGTAACTGTGCATTTTCAAATGAGTTCATTTCTTTACCCATTACTTTTGACATTGCTGCGTTATGATTATCTGAAATACCGTAATGGTCTCCGTACATAACAATAATTGAGTTATCATATAAACCAGATTGTTTCAAGTAATCGATGAAGCCTTTTACAGATTCATCTAAATAGCGTGCTGTTTGGAAGTACGTATCTACTGATGAATCACCTGTTGTTGCTGGTTCAATCGTTGCTTCTGCCTTATCGATTGGATAAGGGAAATGGTTCGATAACGTAATAAACTTCGTATAGAACGGTTGTTTCAACGTTTGTAATAACGGAATAGATTCATTAAAGAACGGTTTATCTTTTAACCCGTAGTTTACTACGTCTTTTTCATTCATATCGTAGTATGACGCATCAAAGAATTTATTAAAACCAAATGATTTATAAATATCGTCACGGTTCCAGAATGTTTTGTAGTTACCGTGGAATACTGCTGATGTGTATCCTTGTTGTCCTAAAATAGCTGGTGCTGATTGATACGTATTATGAGATTTCGTTGTAAAGACAGAACCTTGCGGTAAACCAAACATTGAATTCTCTAACATAAACTCCGCATCAGATGTTTTCCCTTGTCCTGTTTGATGGAAGAAGTTATCAAAATAAAGTGTATTCGCATCTTTTGTAAATGAGTTTAAGAACGGTGTAACTTCTTGACCATTTAATTTGTAATCAATTAAGAAGTTTTGGAATGACTCTAAATGAATGTAAATTACGTTCATTCCCTTTCCTTTACCGAAATACTCAGGATTTGGACTTGCATAAGTTGATGTTAAATAATTTCGTACTTCTGTCATATTATCGCCATCAGCTAATGCTCGTTCTGTCGATGCTTTCGCACTTTGAATTCCATCATAAATTGTGTAGTTGTATGCACCTAAATATTTCACAATATAATTACGGTCAAACGTTCTTGTTAATAATTCAGGACGGTCAGACTCTGCAAGACCTAAGTTAACACTGAATAATAAAATACCTGCTACAAATACTAGAGATAATTTATGCTTCGCAACACGAATTGGTTTTGGATTTGCAAATTTTGTTGCGACTAACACAATTAATATAATCGTGTCTAAGAAGTATAATGGATCATAAAGATGTAGCAACGCAAGAATACTACCACCTAAATCTCCAAAGTTATTCGTTTGTGTTAATGTCGGGAACGTAATAAAGTCACTGAAAAAGCGATAGTATACTACGTTTGCGTATAAAAGAATCGACAATAACAAATTAATGATAATTAACCAAATATAAGATCGTTTCCCTTTTGCAAATAATGCAAGTCCTAAAAATAGAACTGCTGAACTAAGCGGGTTAAAAAACAGCAAGAATTTTTGAATTGTGTTTGAAATTCCTAAATTGAATTCCGTTACATAAGCTGCATATGTTTTGAGCCACAATAAAATAACGGCAAACAGAAAGAATCCAAAATGATTGCTTAACACACTTTTGCTCTTTAATAAGAACTGTTTCATTTCTCCACCTCTTTTGATCATCCAAGGCTTATTTTTTTATAAGTCTGTCTCTCTATTCAAATTTTCTTCTTCAAATAGATTATCTTTATTTAACTATATGAAGAATATTAGTAATTATAATTTGAAGCTAGTATTTATTCAACTATTTCTTTCTAGACATTTTGACCTTGGTTTCTATTTAACAAAATAAATTTGTAACATTTCCTGTTTTCTCCCAAGATTCATCCCCTAATTATGACACCCCATACTATATACCTTTATAAACTCATTCGCAAACTATTCTATCTCCAAATTTGGTACATATTTCACATGACAAAATAATACGATTTGATTATATTACTCCACTTACATTTCCCTTCTTCAACTAACTCTTTAAATCTTAAAGTCATTACATCCCTTCATACATGAAAAAATTCTCCTGTTCATTAATATTATATTTGAATAATTATTCATTTGACCGACCAGCGATGTTACGTTTTCTCGACAAAAAAACTCGCTCTAAAAAGAGCGAGTTTTTTCATTATATATTATTGACCTTTGTACATTGCATCTACTTGTTTTTGAAGTTCCTCATTTTCTAAGAACTCATCATAAGTAGCCTCTTTATCGATTACACCGTTTGGTGTTACTTCGATAATGCGGTTTGCAATTGTTTGCACGAACTGATGGTCATGAGATGTGAATAAGATTGTACCTTTGAATGCAATTAAACCGTTGTTTAACGCTGTGATTGACTCAAGGTCTAAGTGGTTCGTTGGATCGTCAAGTGTGATTACGTTCGCACCACTTAACATCATTTTAGATAACATACAACGAACTTTTTCGCCTCCAGATAATACAGAAACGTTCTTTTTAACTTCTTCACCTGAGAATAACATACGGCCTAAGAAACCACGTAAGAAGCTTTCAGACTCATCTTGTGGAGAAAATTGACGTAACCATTCAACTAAGTTGTAATCACTATTCTCAAAGTACTTAGAGTTATCTCTTGGGAAGTAAGACTGAGAGGTTGTAACACCCCATTTGAATGAACCGCTATCAGGCTCCATTTCACCCATAAGAATTTTAAATAATGTTGTCATCGCAATATCGTTACGGCCGATAAATGCAACTTTATCACCTTTATTTAAAGTGAAGTACACATTATCTAACACTTTTTCACCATCAATTGTTTTAGAAAGACCTTCAACAGTTAATAAGTCATTTCCTACTTCACGCTCAGGTGTGAAGCCAACGAATGGGTAACGACGTGATGACGGTCTAATATCATCTAATGTAATTTTGTCTAATAATTTTTTACGAGAAGTTGCTTGTTTCGCTTTAGAAGCGTTTGAACTAAAGCGTGCAATGAAATTTTGTAACTCTTTTACTTTCTCTTCTTTTTTCTTATTAGCATCTTGTGTTAATTTTAAAGCTAATTGGCTTGACTCATACCAGAAGTCATAGTTACCAACATAAAGTTGAATTTTACCGAAATCAAGGTCAGCCATGTGCGTACATACTTTATTTAAGAAGTGACGGTCATGGGATACTACGATAACTGTGTTTTCAAAGTTCATTAAGAAGTTTTCTAACCATTGAATCGCTTTTAAGTCCAAGTGGTTGGTAGGCTCATCTAATAATAGAATGTCAGGTTGACCGAATAAAGCTTGAGCAAGTAATACTTTTACTTTCTCTGCCCCAGTTAATTCTGACAATTTCTTATCATGAAGATCTTCACCAATACCTAAACCTTTAAGAAGGATTGCAGCTTCTGACTCAGCTTCCCAACCGTTAAGCTCAGCGAACTCACCTTCAAGTTCAGCAGCACGCATACCATCTTCATCACTAAAGTCTTCTTTCATGTAAATAGCATTTTTCTCTTGCATTACTTTGTAAAGTTGCGTGTGACCCATAATTACTGTTTCTAATACTGGGAACTCTTCATATTCGAAATGGTTCTGTTTTAATACTGCTAGACGCTCACCTGGCGTAATATGTATGTCACCTGTTGATGGTTCAATTTCCCCAGATAAAATCTTTAGAAATGTAGATTTACCAGCACCGTTTGCTCCGATTAAACCGTAGCAGTTACCTGGCGTGAATTTTATGTTAACATCTTCAAATAATTTGCGATCCGCGAAACGCAAACTAACGTTACTTACTGTAATCATTTGTGTCCTCCTACTAATACCGCTTATTTCAGCGTTTTCTCACCGATTGTCTTAAAAAATCGCATATTACGACTCAATTATTGTAGACTATAGCTATTATATAGTAGAAGCTGGATGAATAGCAACGGTTGATTACCTTTCTACAATGAAATCGGATAGTTTTTGTCCATTCCCCTAGCTATTGTATGTATATCATCGACCTCTTTCTCATATAACCTTTCACTGCTCATTCTGTCATACATCGGATTCATTTTCATCTGAAATATTATATACCGAAAAAACTGTAGAGAAATCATTCCCTACAGTCTCTTCTTATTTCTTATTTTCTCTTTGTAACTCTTCATTTTACTCGTTAACCCTATTAACGCCGGTAATAATATCGGCATCACAATTAAAGCTAATAGAAGAAGTGCAACGCCAACTACGGATGCTACTTGTATAAGCGTTAATACACCTGAAGGGATTAATGCAGCAAATGTACCACCTAAAATAAGTGCCGCTGATAATACGACTCCTCCGATATGACGAGAAGCAGTTACAATTTTCGTCGCTGGGTCCCCTTCTAACTCATTGTATCTCATCATTACAAAAATACTATAATCCACTCCTAAAGCGACAATCATTATGAAACTAAAGAATGGAACATTCCAGCTTAATGAATCTACATGTAAAATATGCGTACTAATTTGTTCACTTATCCCTAATGATGCAAAGTAAGCTAATAGTAACGATCCAATAATAAAGATGGTGTTTAATAATGAACGTGTAATCACAATTAATACAATCGCGATTCCAATTAACATAATTGTAGCTGTACGTAAGAAATCTTGCCCAGTTACTTCTTTTAAATCAACGTTTCTAGCTGTCGTTCCTCCGATTGCTGTTTTCGCATGATTTAATTCCGACCCCTTCAAAGTACCATCTATTGTGTTATTGGTTTCTTGAATAATTGGCATCGCTTCTTTTGAATACGGATTTACGTCTAAAATGATTGTCATTTTAGCAGTCTTTCTATCATGTGACATGTACGTATTCAAAGCTTTTTGGAAATCTTCTCCCTCCAAAACTTCTTTTGGAATATAGAATTTCTCAGAGCTTTTTGATTCGTTCAGTTCTCCTAAATATTTCTGAGCATCCCCTAGGCCATTACTTACCTTTTCAAGGCCTTCTGTACTTTTAGTTAGTCCGGATTGTAATTGACCCATCTGTTCTTGCAAGTCTTTCAGTCCGGTTAATAGCTGACCTTGCCCATCGTTTATTTTCGTTAATCCGGTTTGTAACTCAGATGACTTGTTCGCAATTTGTTTTGAACCTGAAGCACCTTCATTTAATCCATTTTTAAGATCAGCTGCTCCTTTTTGTAACTTAGTAACTCCATTGTTCATTTCTTTTAAGCCATTATCCACTTTCAATAACGATTGATTCGCTTCTTTAAATGATCCCATCGCCGCATTATGCTGCGCTTTCAATTTATTTAATTCATTTGAAAGCCCACCTAATTGCTTTTGAGCCTCTTTAGCAATTCCTATCGTCTGCAGAATGTTAGGATCATTTGCTAATTCTGGTTTCGTTTGAATGAAATTGGTCATTAACATTTCAATTTGTTCATAACCTTTCTTCGCACCGTCAATCGCTTGAGAAATACTTCCGAAGTATTGATCGTAAGAACTTAAACCTTTTTCTAACTGTGTATAGCCAGCATGAAGTTGTGAAGTTGCTTGAGATAATACACTTATATTTTCATTTACTGAAGTTAACCCACTCTCAATTTGCCGCGCACCTTGTGCTCCGTCATTTATGCCATTGGATAGTTGATTTAAAGCTGTTCCTAATGCTGATACACCACTTTTCGCTTCATTTGTTCCATCAATTAACTTTTGAACGTTCGCAAGACTATTTGAGTCCTTATTACCCATCTTATCTTTCGCAGTAGTTAATCCATCATTAATTTCCTTTATACCACCATTGGCATCTCCTAAACCTGTATTTAGTTCACCCGCTTGTTTATTTATATATAGTTCTTTAATCCTATCACCAGTTGGACGTGTCGGTGAATATACTTCTGAAACACCTTTTACTTTCAAAATCTTATCAGTTAGTTCATCTAAAGTTTGAAGCGAACTCGCCTCATCTAACTTGTTATTCGATTGAATGACTAACGTACTTGGTGAAGAAAAACCAGGTGGAAAATGTTCTTCTATTACGTTAATCCCCATTTTCGACTCATATTTATTGTCTACTTCAAATAAATCGTTGTAATTAAGTGTATTAGAATATTTTAATATAAAAGGAATTGATATCACGAATACAATAATTAAAGCTACAAATGGTCTCACTACTGAGTTTTTCGCAAAGAATCCCCATAGACGACTGTCTTCATGACCTTTAAATGTTTTAACGGGATAAAACATCCCTTTTCCTAAAAGCACCATAAAAAACGGATTTAACGTAGTTAATACTAGTAATAAAACTGCGACACCAATTGCTACCGCTGAAGTAGATTGATATAGTTTAAAACTCGCTAAAGCAAGAGATGCAAAACCAATTAGTACTGCTATCCCGCTATATAAAACGGTTTTCCCTGCCGATTTAAATGTTTCTTTCGTAGCCAAAAATGCGTTTTCTTGTTTACTTAATTCTTCTTTAAATCTCGTAAATAATAAAATGTTATAGTCTGTTCCAACCCCAAACAGGACAACAACAACAAACACTTGTGTAAAGTTAGAAAATGGAAAATTAAATTGATCTACTAAATGAGCAATAATCCCCATTGAAACTAAATATGATACCCCAACAGTAAGAAGAGAAACAATTGGAACAATAGGTGAACGGAATACAATGATTAATATTACAAGAATGAAAATGATTGAAATAACTTCAGTCTTTTTCACTCCCTCTTGAGAAGATGTAAGGAAATCTCCTGCTATTAAATCACTTCCTGTTAAGTACGTTGTTACCCCTTTCGTTTTCACTTTATTATGAAGGTTATTTGTAACTTTCGATATTTCACCATGCTTTTTATCTATCGATATTTGCGTTAAAATAGTCGTATTATCTTTAGAAACTAATTGTTTCTCTAATTCTTTATTATCTAAATGTGAAACAACTTCTTTAATTCCTAATTGTTCTTTTTCATTTTGCAAAGCGTTGATTGTTTTTATTATTTCCTCTTTTTGCTCAGTCGTTAAAGCTGTTTTACTGTCACTATTAAAAACAACTATAATGTCATACTTTTCTGTCCCGTCTTTATCCATTTCTTTTATCATTTTGTCAGCAATACTACTTTGTTCTGTATTAGGAATCGTAATGTGCCCTTTTTCTTTCACTAATTTATCCATATTAGGCATCGTTACGATCATTGTAATGGTAATAACTATCCATAATAGAAAAGATAAACTTCTCCAATTTTTCAGCTTGCTCATTTGCATCATCTCCCGCGATTAAAATTTACGTTAGTTACGGAATGAATATTCATTCCTATTATTCTATTACATTATTTGTAAACTCTATTAAACTAGTCTTTCCGGAATGAATATTCATTCCTTTAGTTGCACAAATACCCTCTCCTACTCTCATTTTTTAATTCTATTTAGGAATGAATATTCATTCCTGTCCTTATAAAGCTATAGAATCAAATGATTCTAATAGCGTTCCAAGAGCTTTCTTCCAATTCTTTTACTAACTCTTTCGAGTATTCTAATTGCCCTGTTGCAATTACTTTCGTTAATTTTTCTAACGGTTGATATACAATAATAATTAAAGCAACTGGAGGCAATGGACGAAGCAAACCTTTTGCGATTCCATCTTCAATAATATTCATAAAGAAGCCTATAAAATCGTCAAATATTTTCTTACTCTGCTCATCAAGAAAATAACTATCACAGTGAGAATTTGTAAATAAAAAAGCATCCACATTGTTTCTCGCAAATTCAAATAAACGGTTATACGTATGACTAAACTGTTCACGAATATTTGCTTCAACAGGAAAATCCGTTTTTATCATTTCAGAAAGCTGTAACATACTTTTTGAAAATAATGAGTTAACAAGCGCCTCTTTATTTTCAAAATAGCGATAAATAGTACCCGCACCGACATTTGCTTTTTCAGCGATCATTGGAATTGTCGTACCATCGTAACCACGCTCTGCAAAAAGTTGCATCGCAGCATCAAAAATATCCTCTTGTTTGTTTTTAGCCATTTTTTCCACCTCTATTTTCAGGAATGAAAATTCATTCCGTTTTTAATTATAAATTACAGGGAATAAAAGTCAAGTGCGTGACAACGTATAGTTGCGATTCTATTCTCTTGTATGTGAATAAAATTATATCAGCGATTTTCAGGATATATCAACTTACCGACAAAAATTAATACAATGAGATGGAGCTATCCCAAAATTTTGTTCGAAACAACTCCATCTTATATGCAAATTAAAAGAAATCATAAATAAACGGCTTGCGCACTGGTACTACATTCTCAAATGCCCGTATTTCCTCTTCGCTTCCACTAATTAATTCTAATTCATTTAGTTCTAATGGGCGTTTGTATCCAAGCAGTATTGTAGATAGTGCATTTATATCTAGGTTGATCCCTTTATCCATTGGTTCTTCTATAATTGCTATTTCATAATTTGCAAGTCTCACCGATACATTATTCCACGGTGCAAATGAATCTGTAATATGTAAAATGACTTCTTGTTGTACATTGTTCCAGTTTAACTCATACTGTTTTAAGAACTGCTCTACATCTACAATTCTTCCCATAAAATATGGTTTTATTTCTGTTTTCACACGTGGTTCTTGCAATGTATATAACAACTGTTCGTTTTCACTTACTGTCATTTCAAGCTCTTTAATCATAGAATCATGCTGGCAAATAAAATTCCATAGACCATTTCGTGCTTCATTATGCAGTGGAACAAATTCATCTACTGTCATTTTATAGTTTTCTATTTTATATAACATATAGCCGGCTGCAGTTTTATTTTCATCGTAATAAATTGCTAATGTTAAATCCTCATAAACAGCTTGTAACCACCATTTTTCATTGCGAACTAGCATACCAGAAAAACGTTCTGCAAATGTTTCATAAAGCTTCTCGACCTCTTCTGGGTGATTTTCTTTATTGAAACGTTTCACAGTACCATTCACTTGTTTTTTCATAACTAAATCACTCTTTGTCAAATGACATACGAGAAGATTCGCACAAAGTTCCCAGCCGTATTTACGGTAAAATGTAACAGCAAATGGGTGTAACATAGAGACTGTAAAGCCATCTTTTTTCATTTTTTGAAGTGAATGTTGAAGTAGCTCTTTTACATACCCACTTCTTCTGTACTCTGGATACGTCGCTACTCCTGCAACGCCACCCATTTTAAATTTTTCTTTACCTATGTAAATATGAAACGGGATGAGGTGTAGTTTTGCAGCTAAGTCCTCACCTTCCATAATACCGTATACTTCATGACTTTCCTTCATTTTTGTAAGTTGTTGCTGCATTCGTTCTTCTTCTACTTTATATTGAAAAGCGTATTCTGATAAGCGTAGTGCTTCTCTAAATTTATCTTCTTTTAATCGTATAACGTTCATATGTTTCTCCCCCCTCCTTTATTTGAATTGTACCATAATTTAAAATATTACAGTGCGGTGAATGAAATTATAATGACTTAACGACACAAATTCAATATAAAAAAGCAGATACATCCTGTATCTGCTTCTCATTACTTTATCCCGCTTTAACGGGCAGTAAGACCCCCACCTCAAAATTCAGCGAAAGCAAAGAATTTAGGTAGGGGATCAACTGCCCGTAAAAGTCCGATTGGTTCAACTAATAATCAGTGGGGGATGAAGCCCCCCCACTGATTAAAGTTTCACTTTATTTAGCTAACTTTTGAAGTTCTTCGAAGAATGCAGGATATGATACACCTACTGCTTCTGCATCTTCAATAATTGTTTTTCCTTCTGCCAGGCAACCAGCAATTGCAAGCATCATTCCGATACGGTGATCACCATAACTATTTACTGTATTGCCTTTTAGAGCTGATTTTCCGTAAATGATCATACCGTCATCAGTTGCTTCTATGCGAGCTCCTAGTTTCGTTAATTCAGCAACGACTGTATCAATACGGTTTGTTTCTTTTACTTTTAATTCGTGTGCATCTTTAATTACTGTAATTCCTTCTGCTTGCGTTGCCGCTAATGCGATTACAGGAATCTCATCGATTAATCTAGGGATAATATCTCCGCCAATTTCAATTCCTTTTAATGAAGATGTTTCGATTGTAATATTTGCAGCTGGTTCCGATGCCCCTTCGTTAATTAGATCTACAGTGAACATAGCACCCATTTTTTCTAAAACATCAATAATACCGGTACGGGTTGGATTCATCCCTACATTTTGTAATACTAGTTTACTATTTGGGATGATTGCACCTGCTACTAAGAAAAATGCTGCTGATGATACGTCACCTGGCACTTGAATGTCTGTTGCTGTTAATTTTTGTCCACCTGACAGCTTCACTGTTTTCCCTTCGCGAGTTACTTTAACACCAAATGCTTCAAGCATTCTTTCCGTATGGTCGCGGGAAATATGTGGTTCTGTAACAGCTGTTACACCTTCTGCACGAAGACCTGCAAGTAAAATAGCTGACTTTACTTGTGCACTTGCAACAGGAGAAATATATTCAATTGCTTTTAAATCTCCGCCACGTATTGTTAACGGTGTAAATGTTCCTTCTTCTCGGCCGTCTATGTTTGCGCCCATTTGTTTTAATGGGTTTGTTACACGCTTCATCGGTCTTTTTGCGATAGATTCATCACCTTGTACGCAAGAGAAAAATGGTGTGTTAGCTAATATACCTGACATTAATCGGATTGTTGTACCAGAATTACCAACATCTAATACAGCTTTCGGTTCTTGTAAACCTTCTAATCCTTTACCAACTACAGTAACCTCATCACCGTTTTGCGTAATTTCTACTCCCATTTCTTTAAAACATGAAATCGTACTTAAACAGTCTGCACCGGGCAAGAAACCTTTAATTGTTGTTTTCCCTTCTGCAATAGAACCGAACATAACAGCACGGTGTGAAATGGATTTATCACCTGGGATTGTAATATTGCCATTCAATCCGTTATTAACAGGTTGTATTGTTCTTTCTTTCACGTTTTTCACCTTCTCATTTAAATTGTTTCATAAGTTTGGTATTCTTCTTCTCCAAGCGCTAGTTTTGCTTTCATACGATCTTCTTCCCTTTGGAAGCTAATACGTAATACCCCAAGCAGTCCTTCACGCGCTTCTAATATTTGCAAGTTCGTAATACTAATTTCCTCGCGCGCCAAAATACTCGTAATATGAGCCAATGCCCCCACCTTATCTAATACATCGACGTATAAGTCGTGATAGGCAGGAATTGCCCCTCTCTTTCTTACTGGTAAAGAATCACGGTATTCTTTCGCATCTGCAAAATAGTTTTGAATCTCGCATGCATCTCCGGTAGAAACTGTTTTATATAAATCTTCCATTTCAGAGATCCACTCTTTTAATAATACCATTAAATGCTCACGATTTTGCTTTACAATATCACTCCACATTTTCGGACTACTAGATGCGATACGTGTAATGTCTTTAAACCCTCCAGCAGCTAGCTGATGAATGAGCGGATTATCTCCTGCATGTTTCTCTACTTGCTTCACTAAACCTGCTGCGATAAGGTGCGGGAAATGACTAACGATCCCTGTTACATAATCATGTTCTTCTGTATTTAAAACAAGGAAATGTGACCCCGTTCCTTTTAACCAATCTTTTAACTCTTCCACATGTTCATTTGGCACATGATGCATCGGTGTTAAAATGTAAAATGCATTTTCAAATAAATGCGCTTTTGCACTTTCAACTCCCGTTTTATGAGAACCTGCCATTGGATGTCCACCAATGAAAGATACTTCCTTTGAAAATAAAGTTTCTGCTTCATTCATAATCGTGCCTTTTGTACTACCAACATCAGTCACTATAACATCTTCTCGTAAACGGAATGACGCAAGTTTGTGTAATAGCTTCTTCGTTTCTTCAACTGGAGAAGCAAAAACAATTAAATGTGCCTTTTCACATGCAAGCTGTAAATCAACTGCTATTTCATCTACTACGTGTAATTCTTTTGCACGCTCTACCTGTTCTTGAAATATATCATAACCTGTTATCGTTACATCGTGCTCTTTCTTAATTGCTAATGCGAGAGAGCCTCCGATTAAACCAGTTCCAATTAATACTACCTTTTTACGCATTTTCCTCATCTCGAGACTTTCTTTTTTTATTTTCAAAGTGTTGTTGTAACACTGAAATCACCCCTTCATTTTGCTCCCTTGTTCCGACTGTAATACGGATACCATTCGGGAACGGACGAATAATAAATCCTGCGTGTGCACAAGCTTCATAAATCTCTCCAGCATTCTCAACTGGCAAGAAGATGAAATTTGTTTGCGATGGATAAAATGGAATATCATTTTCCCTACAAAAGCTCTCGTATTGTTGTAATCCTTCTATATTCACACGAACTATTTCTTCAATAAACTCGTCATCACCAAAAGCAGTCGTCGCTGCTTTTTGCGCTAATGAAGATACGTTAAATGGCAAACGAACGACATTTAATTTTTCGATTAACTCTTCCTGTCCAACCGCATATCCAACGCGGAAAGAAGCTAATCCGTACGCTTTAGAAAATGTTCTAAGTACAAGAATATTTTTATGTTTTTCTAAAAGCGGTAATGTCTCTGGGAAATCTTTTGCTGTTACGTATTCATAGTACGCTTCATCAATGACAATTAACGTATTTTCACTAATACCTTCAATGAATTGAGTCAATTTTCGGTCATTCACATATGTGCCTGTTGGATTGTTCGGGTTACAAATCCATACAATTTTTGTATCGTTATCTACTACTGAAGAAATTTCTTCTAAGTCGTATACACCGTTATTTAACGCAATTTCCTTCACTTCGCAACCTTCTATAATGGCATGATGACGATACTGTGGGAATGTTGCACCTGCTGTTACAATGTTATCTCCCGCTCGTAATACGGCGCGGCTTATTATTTGAATGATTTCATCTAAACCACTACCACAAAGTACTTGTTCCATTTTCACATGTAACTTATCTGCGATTGTTTGACGGAGCGTTGTAGCACCTCCGTCAGGATATAAAGCATGTTCCAACCACGATTTTTGCAACTCATCTAAAACACGTGACGAACAGCCGAATGGATTTTCATTCGATGCTAATTTCACAAACGAATGATCTCCGTACACTTCTTTCATTTGTTCTGGTGATTTACCTGGTTTATATGGTTGTAATGATGATAGTTGATCTTTTACTTGCACGTTAAACCCACCTTTTTATTAAAATTCTTTTGCGTAGTTATTGTGTTGCATAATGTTTTGTTTTAATAATTCCATACGATCTTTTCCGAATTGTTCGACTAGTGCATCTGCAAGTTCCCATGCCACAACAGATTCAGCTACTACACCCGCCGCTGGTACTGCGCAACTATCAGATCTTTCAATACTCGCTTGGAATGCTTCTTTCGTATCAATATCAACGCTTGCTAACGGTTTGTATAAAGTAGGAATTGGCTTCATCACGCCTCTTACGATAATTGGCATACCTGTTGTCATACCGCCTTCTAAACCGCCGGCATTATTCGTTCTTCTCGTGTATCCTTTTTCTTCATCCCACAGAATTTCATCATGCACTTTGCTTCCTGGTTGTCGTGCCGCTTCAAAACCTACGCCGATTTCAGCACCTTTAAATGCATTTATACTCATAATTGCACCAGCAAGTTTTGCATCTAATTTACGATCGTAATGGACGTAACTACCGACGCCAATCGGCATACCTTCTGCAATGACTTCCACAATACCACCGATTGAATCTCCACTACTTTTTGCGTTGTCAATCGCATTCATCATTTCTTGCTCTACTTCTTTATCTAAACATCGAACTGGTGAGTTTTCAGTAATTGTTTGAATTTCTTCAATTGATAAGTTTGAAATATGTTTTGCTTTTACTCCACCAATTTCAAGAACATGTCCTGCAATTTCCACGCCTAATTCGCTTAAAATTTGTTTTGCAACTGCACCAGCAGCTACACGAACTGTCGTTTCTCTTGCAGATGACCGCTCTAATACGTTTCTTATATCACGATGACCATATTTAATTGCTCCATTTAAATCTGCATGTCCGGGACGTGGTTTTGTAATTGTACGTTTCATGTCTTTACTTTCTTTTTCCGAAATTGGCTCTGCACCCATTACTTTCGTCCAATGTTTGAAATCATCATTTTTTACAATTAACGTAATCGGTGATCCAAGTGTCATCCCGTGACGAACACCACTTACAATTTCAACTGTATCTGTTTCAATTTGCATACGTCTTCCGCGTCCATGGCCTTTTTGTCTTCTTAATAATTCTTTATTAATATGTTCCGCCGTAAGTGTCAAACCTGCTGGTACACCTTCTAAAATAACTGTTAACTGCGGTCCATGTGATTCTCCAGCTGTAATGTATCTCATTTCTCTTGCCCCTTTACTATTTTTTTGTACAAAAAAGTCCCTACTGAGCGCTCAGTAGGGACGATGTTTATCGCGGTACCACCCTAGTTGTAGACTTCTTTCGTCTACCTCTCTTCTTCTTTAACGATCGTTTGACCGTCTTCCCCTCCAAAAGTTGTCGGGAAAGATGCTCCAAGGCTGTAATTCATGCTTACCTTTGTACTGATTCACACCGACCATCAGCTCTCTTTAACAGTGAGATAAGCACTACTGTTTCCTCTTCAACGCATATATGATATGGAATTAAGATAATTTATTTTTGAAACCTTTTAACTCATCCATGAATCTATGGAATTCTGGAATGTCCATTTGTTGTGCAGAATCTGATAATGCAACTGCTGGATCTGGATGAACTTCAGCCATTACTGCATCTGCGCCAATTGCAAGTGCCGCTTTCGCTGTTGGTAATAATAAATCTCTGCGTCCAGTTGAATGTGTTACATCAACGATAACTGGTAAATGTGTTTCTTTCTTTAAAATTGGTACTGCAGAAATGTCTAATGTGTTACGTGTTGCTCTTTCGTATGTGCGGATACCGCGCTCACAAAGAATAATTTGATCGTTACCTTGCGCAATAATGTATTCCGCTGCGTTAATGAACTCATCAATTGTTGCTGCTAATCCACGTTTTAATAATACTGGTTTGTTAACTTTACCTACAGCTCGTAATAAATCGAAGTTTTGCATGTTACGTGCGCCAACTTGAATTACATCAACGTAGTCTAATGCCATTTCAACATCGTTCGGATTTAAAATTTCACTAATAATTGCTAAGTCAAACTCGTCTGCTACTTGACGTAAAATTTGAAGTCCTTCTACTCCTAAACCTTGGAAATCATATGGAGAAGTTCTCGGTTTGAATGCACCACCGCGCATTAATTTTAAGCCTTGGTCTTTCATCGCTTGCCCTACTTGACGAACTTGTTCTAAACTTTCTACTGCACAAGGTCCCATGATGAACGTTTGTGTTCCGTTTCCAATCAATTCACCTTTTACATCAACGATTGTATTTTCTTGTTTCTTTTTACGTGATACTAGTAACGCTTTACGGTTATCATCTTCTTGTAACTCTAAGCTTGCTTTGAAAATCGTTTTGAAAATATGTTGAACTGTTGATGTTTCGAATGGTCCTTCGTTATGCTCTGCGATCATATCAAGTACTTCACGCTCACGTACTGGATCAAAGCGTTTCGTGCCTTGTACTTGCTTTTGCTCTCCAATTTTTTGAACAATTTCACCACGTTTGTTTAAAAGGTGTAATAGTTGTAAGTTAATTTCATCTACCTGTTTACGTAATTGATCTAATTCATGATTTGCCATTTGGAAATCCTCCTCTAATGTTTTAAAAGTATAGTAAGAGAATAAAAAATTCTCTATTTTCTGAACTGACTAATTATACAAATTTATAGTGGAATCGATACCTCTTCTTATTTTAAACTAATAATTCGTACACAGACATAAACTACTAGTTAAAAATCCACTTTTTTGTACAAAAAAGCCCTACTGATCCAATCAGTAGGGACGATATTTATCGCGGTACCACCCTAGTTGTAGACTTCTTTCGTCTACCTCTCTTCATTGTTAACGATCATCTGACCGTCTTTCCCTTCATAAAGACAATACTATCTTTACTACGAAAAAGATGCTCTAGGACTGTAATTCGCTCTTGTTTATGTACTGGTTCGCACCAACCACCAGCTCTCTGTTACAGGGAAACAACAACTACTGCTTTTCCTTTCAATGCATGACTATTTAATTTTCAAGTTGGACCACTAAAATACAAAAAGTCCCTACTGAATAAATCAGTAGGGACGATATTTATCGCGGTACCACCCTAGTTGTAGACTAACTTTCCGTCTACCTCTCTTCACTGTTAACGATCAATTGACCGCTTTTTCCTCATAAAGAAAAACTATCTTTATTACGAAAAAGATGCTCCAAGACTGTAATTCATGATTATCCCTGTACTGGTTCACACCAACCACCAGCTCTCTGTTACAGTAAGACTAACCACTACTGTGATCTCTTCATTGCACTTTGTTTATTCAAATGTTTTTGAAATTGAATAAGTATGATTCGTATTATAGAACGCTTTTCAAAACACTGTCAACAACTTTTTATATATTTTTTAAAATTCCACTTTCGTTCTATAATTCTTTTTGTAAATCACCCATTACAATTCCTATGCGAATTATTTCATTTTCTAGTAAATGTAAAACATATTCCTCTACTTCATACTGAACTAATAATTCTTTTATTTTTATGATTTCTTTTTCAAATAAAACGGCTTCGTGACATGTTTGTAGTAAAATAAAAAACACATTTGCAAACATTTCTTTATGCGCTTTCATACTTTCTTTTTTATGAAGCATTTCAATCAATAACCGCTTCATTTCCTCACCTGTACATTTACCATGTACACTTGAAAATGTACGAGACATAATACATAATCCTTTTTCTAATATTTCATCCATGTATAAAATAATACGTAAAAGCATTACATATTCTCTCGCAGTTATCTCACCCATTTTTGGTCGTTCTCGCAAAAATACACTGAGCCAAGCTGTCCAAAATTTTTGTTGTTCTTTTACGCTTAATGTTTTGACGTAATAGCATAAAAACTGCATAAACTTAATTTTATTTTCTTCATTTTCTAGTATGAGTAACGGGTATAACCAATCTGTTTTTTGCTCCCAATATAGTACACATTTAATAAATACAAAGCTAAGCCACTTCAAGAAAGCTTCTCTCGTATGCGGATGTAATACTTCCAAATGTTCTACCGCATACTTAATAAATCGCTTCATTTCTGTAAATAAAGGTAAATTTATTTGCGTGTAACATAAGCCGGCCCATGCATATTCCGTAATCTCATTTTGTTTTTTTAAATCTAAGTATGGTAACAAATATTTTCGGCACCATTGTTTTTCAATATGATATAGAAATGTAATATCTGCTATTAAACGAGCAAACATAAAGTTTGTTCGTTCCGAATTAACTCTTACTTGTTCTTCAAATAAAAATAAATATTCATATACATTACGATCGTATAAATGATCATATGATAACAACTTTAATAATACAGCTGTCATTTTTCCAACTGGATGCTGAATTGATTCATTGTAAAAATCTTGTTTCCCAAGCTTAAAGTCTGTATCACTCTTCATAACTTGAGGAAACACTGAAAAAGCAAATCGTTTTACAACACGTATACTATTCTCTTCTAACTCTTCTAGTCGATTACTAATTTCATATAGAAAACTACTAATTAACCAATGAAAAGCAGTATTTCTAACAAATTTCTGCAATAGCGGAATAATTTTTTGGATTTGATCATTTGTCAATCCTCGATTATTTCGCCATTCTCTAATACAAACAAACCATACTTCATTACTTATTTCTTGCACTCCTACTAATTGGTATGCAAATGAAATACTCCACTCTGTATTTAATTTACATGCTTTTGATAACATCTCTAAAAAATGGCGTTGTTCAAAAACACAATCTTGCGAAAATTGCTGAACTTGCTTCATAATTTCAACATCTTTCAGTTGCAATAATCCGTCAGCAGTTACATTACAAGTAATACTTTGCTCTGTATCCTCTTTCTTTTGTACACTGTATCGTTCGGAATGAAAATGAGGATGCTTTTGCTTCATTAACTCATACCCATTTGCCGTAGATGGACTATTTGAATCACACTTGAATAATATGTCTAATACGAGACATGCATCAAATACCCTCTCTTCTGTAAGATGCTTTATTACAGTTCGAGTGACTTCTTCTTTTGTTTTTTCTAAACAATGTGCATAATGCCTTTTTAAAAGTTGAAAAACTTCGTGTTTATAAGTGAAATCTAAAAGAAGTCCTTCATGTAACAACCATTTCATTTTGTCATCTACACGAACAAAAATATTTTTATTCATCGCATCAATTGCAATTTGCTTTTGAAGTACACTATTTGCTTCTATCATTTCTGTAATATAATAATCCGCTTTTTTCTCATTGTTTTCGCATAAATAAGTTAGACACTCTTTTACAATTCGTATTAAAAATGCAAGGTCATTTTGATGAAACTCTTTCTCTACATTTTCCTTATTTCTTTTTTTCAGTGCCGTTTGTCTTAACGACAACATTCTCAATTTTTCTAATCCAATCATCATAATTGGAACAGCATAATAAGCGATATATGGCCTCATCTTTTCGTTCCAAATTTGCTCCACATGAGAAAATGTAGATACTGGTAAGCGACTCGATTCCTCGAGTTCTATTGATTCTTGCGTATCATTTCCCCATTTCCTTACACGTTTCAACTTCAGTTTTCCGTCTAAAATAAAAGTTAGTAACAATAAGGCAATTTCTTTATGCTCAGGAAAAGAACATTTTTGCAGTAACTTAGAAATCTTTTCTATAGAGCTACTATCTTTTTCAGCTGTTTCTAATAAAAGGAGTGTCCACCTTGCAAACAACAACGGGTCCATCTTACTCTTCGTTTCGTTTAAGTAGTTACAAATTGTTCTCCATAATAACGGTGATATTTTAGAATAGTTTTTATAAATTAATTGAAATAATTCTTTCTGATGACTAAAAAGAAATTGTTCCACTAACCATTCTGCAAGTAATTCATCTACTTCATTATAGTTTGGCGTAAGCATAAACAAATTTTGTAATTTACCTTCTGCTTCTAACCATTCGACCCATTCATAATCATGAGCAAATTCCACAAAGTAACGTACTGTTTCAATTTTTTTAATTGATTGCTTTATGTATGATAATTGTTCCTGTTCTACTGACGGGGGAACCGTTACAATATCCCGAATACGCATTCTTTTCGTAATATAATTATCACCCATTAATTCAGCCCAGCGTTTTACCGCTTTTACAAGGGATTGATGATTATTCACCTTATTCGGATACACAATTGGTCTTATCCCTAAATGTTCCCAGTGGTATGTATTTTCTCCTTGTGCGACAAAAGCAAATCGTCTTGTACTTGGCGGTAAACCAGTTGCTAAATATTTCATTACTGGGTCATTATGACTATATCCAACGAATAAAACGGTGTAATTTGAGAATAGATCAACTAAAAACCTTCTCGCCCACCCTTCCGTTAAGTAAGCCCTTCCAAAATCACCATCTGTTAAAATTAAAGCCTCTTTCTCCTGTTCTACATTACCATGTATGTAAGCAAGACCTTTAAAAGCTCTTCCAGTCGGTAAAGCTGGAGCGTAATAAACATTGATATCTCTATTTATTTCTTTAATTGCAGTTGTAAAATGTTGATCAAAATTTGTTGTTACAATGCGGATATCTGTATCTAAAGGAAATAACCTTGGAATTGCATAATGCAATGGATTCGGTTTTGATTTCTCTATATGAACGAGATCTCTTGCGACTTGATGTACATCTTTTGTTTTCGCAATTTTGCCAAGATAATAATCATGTGGCTCTGTTATTTCACGTTTTTCGACATATAACGTTTTTGCAATTTCATCAACTAAATCATCAAAATTCGGTAAGTTTGATTTCCCTTTCATAGAAACTCCCGCTCCAACAAATAACACTAACTTTCCTTGCTCAAGGTGATCAATTAACTCATCTGGAATTTCTACTTCTGAAGTAATCCACATCTTGGATTCCCCCTTACCTAAAAATGTCATACACTCTCATTTTACTATAACATTTTTTCATTGTTTTTATAATATTTAGACTAAATTCCGAACATGAAAAAGTTTTATGTAAATAAATCCGTTACAATGTATGAACTCCAGAATTTATTGAAAAACTATGTATAAATCGGAGGTGTAAATTTTGAATGATTTCACAGTAGTGCTTATCAAGTTTATATCGTGCATTATTGCATTTAGCATTGGGCTTGCTTTATTTTTCCCTGCAACGTTTGTTCAAATTATTTCATTCAGTCTCTTTGTTACAATCGTATCCTACATGTTCGTTGATAAAATTATTTTAAATCGAATTGGCAATACTGGTGCCATTATGTCGGATTTCTTATTAACATATTTAAGCGTATGGATTTTCGGTAATATTTTATTAGACAACTATATGCAAATTGCATGGGGCAGTATCCTTTCTGCCATCGTCTTCACTTTATCTGAAGTAATCGTTCATCGCTTCTCTAACTCTCATACAAGGCACAACAATGATAACATTCGTATTAATCGCCGCTTTGCATATGGTACAGAGTTTGCTGAAGAACAAAATATATTGGATAAAGATAAGAAAAAGTAACATTTTAATGCAGGAGCGCCCTTTTTAATTATGTGGTGCTCCTTTTTTGTATTTTTTCATTATGGTACGTGAAATTATATAAGTGATTATTTCAAAATACCGACTTACTAACAATATTTGACGCTATTTTTTCTAATAAAAAACTGCCTCTTATTTAGAGGCAGCCACTTTTAAGTCTTTTACTGCAACAACATCCGCAAACGCTCCCAATACTGCGTTATGATGTTTCACAATATCTTCAGCACGTAACACTTCTGTATTAAATGTACTATGCGCATCACTCACTAACGTTACTTTATACCCTTCACTACATGCTCTGCGCGTTGTCGTATCTACACAATACTCTGTTTGCATTCCCGAAAGAATAACATGTTCAATTCCTTTCTCTTGTAACACTTCGCTTAAGTTTGTATTATGGAATGAATCTGGAGTCGTCTTTTCAACTATATTATCTCCTTCTTGCGGAGCGATGGCCGCATGGATTCGCCATCCATCCGTACCTTTTTCTAACGGATGGTCTTTAGGACCGTTATGTTGGATATAAATAACTGGAATATCATTTGAACGACATTCCCTAATAAGCTCTTGCAATGTTTGTAAAAACTTTCCCCCATTATGTACTGGCATTCCAGCTGTATACATACCCGCTTGCACATCAATTACGATTAATGCTTTTTTCATTTCACACATCCCCCTTTATTTGTATAAGCCATTATTATTGTTTATATTCCATCATCCAACAATCTTCTAATTTCCCCTCATGCAACTCATGTTCCTTTAAAATCTTTACTTTTTTAAATCCACTTTTTTCATAACACTTTATTGCTCGTTCATTATTTACTTTCGGATCCATTGCAATTGCTTCTGCTCCCATTTCACCCATAATATATGTAATTGCTGCCTGAACGAGTTTTGTTCCAATTCCCTTTCCCCAATAGGCTGGTTCACCGATAAATTGGTCCATACCCCATACATTTTGCGATTCTTTATAGCCATATAACGCTTTCCACTCTGAATCCACTGGGTACATTTGTATGTAACCAATCGGAATGGTATCAAATTCTATTAAACATCTTTTTTCATTACTGTTTGGACTATGTATAAAATGATCAAGCACCTTTTCTACAGATTGCGGATTATCTCGTCCTTCGTAATACCGCAGGACTGCTGGGTCCGTTAACCATTTAGAAATGATAGATGCATCATCTTCCATTACGTATCTAATCAATAAACCTTCTTTTTGAAAAAGCATATTATACCTCTATTATTTCTTTATATTTTTTCTTGCTGTTACATCTTTCATTGCACCTACTAATGCATATGGTAGTAATGTAATCGCAAAAAATGCTGTAAATACGTTAAATTGCGGGATTGTATAGAGTGTGAACCATTCAGTGAAAAATTGAGAATTTAATATTCTATTAAAAAACTCTCCGCCTGGCCTAAAGTTTGGCGCCCACGCAGTGATTTCACACAAAATAAAGTGAAACTTTAATCAGTGGGGGTTTTGTTCATCCCCCACTGATTATTAGTTGAACCAATCGGGCTTTTACGGGCAGTTGATCCCCCCACCTAACTTCTTCGCTTTCGCTGAATTTTGAGGTGGGGGTCTTACTGCCCTTTAATGCGGGGTAAACAGTAACTGAACAATAAAAAATGCCCCTAGATAACGAAACCAAGTCCGTTTCCATATAGGTTGTGCATTTTTTAATATATCTCCCATCTTACCCCCTCCTTAAATATCCATCATATTAATTATACACTTTCCTCACTTTATTTGTTAAAATTTTCTATATAATTAATGCTGTTGGGGGGAAATACATTATGTCTAATCCTATACTTACATCCACTTTAATCATTCTTAGAGGAAACTCCTCAAGTGGTAAAACAACGATTGCAAAACAACTACAAGAACATTTCGGACAAGGAACACTTTTAGTATCACAGGATGTTGTACGTAGAGATATGCTTAGAGTACACGACACAATGGGTAATTTATCACATGATTTACTATTTGAAATTACGAAGTACGGAAAAGGAAAATGTGAATTTGTTATTTTAGAAGGTATATTGAACAGTCATAGGTATGGTGAGATGTTAAAAGAATTAATTCGTTATTTTGATGAAAATGCATTTGCATATTACTTTGATTTATCATTAGAGGAAACTATTAGACGACATAACACAAGAGACAAACGACATGAATTTGGTGAGGATTCCCTACAAAAATGGTATAATCCGCACGATACTATTAAGGTTGCCACAGAAACTATTTTTACAGATAACTTTACGCAAAAAGATATATTTGATGCAATTCTTAATGATGTTGCGATACAAAAACAAGACTAATATAATATGTTAGTCTTGTTATGTACTTTGTGTTTCCGTTTTTATAATTGAACAATCTTTACATAAATAATAGTATATATTCATTTCCCCAAACTGGAAATCAACTACTGAAATAAGTTCACGTTCCTCGATATCTTGTGTAATTGTAGCAACATACTTCATCTCTTTAGAACAAGTTGGACACGCCAAATGCTCTGGAAGATCCGCATATAATGGTGCCCCTAATAATCTACATACATATTCAGAACCGAACAAGTCAAAAGCTTCCCAGTAACTATCTTCATCTGTAGGTATATCTTCATTTTTCATATTTATAAGCTTTACCGTTGTTTTTGGTAATGAAGCTGGTAACTTAATTACAGATTTAGTAATAAGCCCTTTAAAAATCCTATTATCCTTCTACTAACAAAATAAAAGCCAGCCTCAATAAAGAGAACTGACTTCTATTTGGATAATTATTGTTATTATAAAATTTTCACTTTAACAGTTTGTCTTCCCCAATTCATAGCTTTACTTTTTGAACCCATTAAAACATCAATACGATTACCTTTAATTGCACTTCCAGTATCACCAGCGATCGCTTCTCCATAGCCTTCTACCCATACTTTAGATCCTAATGGGATTACTTTCGGGTCAACTGCGATAATTCTCATATTCGGATTTGCCGTTAAATCATGCCCCATCGCAGTTAAAACGCGTCCACCATATGTACCATTTTCACTTGGATCAGCAGTATACGCTGTCGCTACTACCGTTAATTCACGTTTAGCAGACTGTATGTTGTTTTTAGATGCTTCTTTCGCTCTCTCTTCTTCTTTAGCCTTTGCTATTTCTCTTGCTTTCTCTTCTTCTTTAGCTTTTGCTATTTCTCTTGTTTTCTCTTCTTCTTTAGCTTTTGCTATTTCTCTTGCTTTCT